>CAMHPA010000007.1 GCA_946186925.1 uncultured Bacteroidota bacterium
GCAGTCGGGCGATTTTGTGATTGGAGTTATCGGCAACTCGGCCATTGTTGACGAGCTGAACGTGATAGCACAGAAAAAAACCGTTGGTGCACAGGCTATTAAGGTTAAGCAAGTTAGCTCAACCGAGGATTTGACCAAGATGCACATTGTTTACGTTACTGAAGACAAATCGGGCGAGGCGTCTGGCATAGCCGGAAAAATCAAGGGCAGGGGAGTGGTCTTGATTACGGACAAGCCCGGATTCGCACAATCCACTTCAGGAATAAACTACATCAAAAAAGACGGCAAGCCGAATTTTGAGGTCAGCAGCAAGCACCTCGCCGAGGAGGGTGTCAAGGTGTCGTCGCAGCTGATGGCACTGGGTACCGCTGTTGATTAACGACTACAAACGATTGATTATTAATTATTAAAATTTAGATGGGTATGAAAAGAATGATATTTTGCGTGGCGATGCTTGTGGCTATGACTTGCCAAATGTTTGCTCAAACCAGAGACGTGTCGTCGATGACAAAGGACGATATTATGAACCTCACTTACGATGAATTGCTTGAGATGCCTTTTGAGGACGTGATGAAACTGGCCGATATTATGGGTGTGTCAACCGACGACCTGTTTGCTATGATTATGAACAAGAGCGTGTCGTCGGCATCGAAGGCCGAGGAAAGCAACTTTGTTTCGCCGCTCTCAACAACAGTAATCACAAAGGCTGAGATGCGCACATACGGCATCACAACAATTGAGGAGGCTTTCCGCCTGATTCCGGGTATGATTGTAACCGAAAAGGCCAACGGCATCTACGATATTCAGATGCGCGGTTTGAACAACATCCCCGACAACAACACACTTCTCTACACCGAGAACGCCAACACGCTTGTAATGGTTGACGGACGCCAAATCCGCAACAGCGTTATGGGTGCCCTGACTCTCGATATGCTGCCTATTTCGATTGAGGATGTTGAGCGTATTGAGGTTGTCCGCGGTGCAAGTAGCGCACTCTACGGCTCAAACGCTGTCACCGGTGTAATCAACATCATCACCGAGAAAGCCAGTGCCCAGTCGAAACTGGTTTCGGGCGCCGTTCAGGCAGGCAACAACAACACAATTGTTGGCGACATTGCTTTGCGCAAATCGTTGGCCAACAATAAAATATCTGCCGGACTCACATTCAATGTGCAGCAGCGCGGCCGCAACACTGACAAGCTCTATGTGACGCCATCGACAGTGCATTACATGACAAATGACAAGTGGGCTGGCCAAACAGTCAGAAACCAGGTTTGTGGAACTCTCGAGAACGGATATTTGCAGTTCAACAACGATGAAAAGATTTATATAGGCCAGGACCTTATGCCGCTGACCGACGGAGGTTGGTATTCGGCATCAGAGATACAGAACGTGCGCCAGTTGGTTAAGACACAGATACCGCTTAGAGGATTTTTTAACAACGATTCGGCTAGAATAGCAGCAGCAGCTCCCACCGACGCTGTTCATCGCATCTACAATGCAACCGAGCCCGAGACTCCGATTGAGGGAATGTTCCACGACACTGAGGTTTCGCGCAAGAACATCGGCGTGAACGGCTACTTCAGCTTCAACCCGAATTCCGACATCAGTATCAACGTGAGCGGCGGCTACGGCATTTCACGAGCAATATCAACATCGGTTCGCGACGCCATCATATCGTTCAACGAGCGCGAGGCCAAAACAGCATACGCCAATCTGCACGCACAACTTTTCGGTTTGCAGATTAACTACGGTTTTGAAAGCGGCCCGCAGGATTATGCCTACGGTGTTCCGGGCTACAAAATCCAGCACAATATGATGAACGGCGGCATTGAGTACACACTCAAGCTGGGCGACCTGTCGGTGAAGCCGGCCTTCGACTTCCAATGGGCTAAATACACTGATTTTCTGCCAGTTTTCAACGATACTGCATATGCAACATCGAAAGACTACTCATGGCATTACGAGGATGAGGCCAGCGCCGATGTTCCGGCCGACAGCTACACGCGTCTCTACGGATTCCTCAACGGCTCGGCCACGCTCTACGCAATTGCGCCCAGCATCAGACTCGATTACAAGTGGGAGGGATTGCGCCTGATTGGTGCTTTCCGCGCCGACAAGACTAACACACCTGACAAGTGGTATCCGTCGTGGCAGCTGGCAGCCAACTACGAGCTCAACAGCCGCAACTTTGTACGCTTTGTCTATGGACGTGCCAACCGCGGTGCAACACTTACCAACACCGATATGAATCTGCAGCGCTTGTGCACCAATATGGAACCGCAGAGGTTTGTGTATATGGGCAACAAAGACGCCAAATTGGTTAAGATTGACAACTTTGAGTTAGGTTACCGCTGGAAACCGACCGACAATATTCTTGTTGATGCTGAAGTATTTTATTCAAAATCAACCGACTATGGTGCACTTATGAGTAGCGAGACAATGCTTGTCGCTTCAGTTGACCAGATAAAGGCGACACTTAACGGATTGCTGCCGCAGGCAATTGGCACAGCCGCAGGTATCAGAGGTGGAATGACTGCAAGCGGAGCTCCAGAGCCGGCAATCCAGGCTGCCATTGCTGAAGCCGTCGGCGGAATGTGCCGTGGCGTGGGCTCCGGCATCGACCTTGAGCCGCGTTCATATATTCGATATTCAAACTTGCCTTACAAGGTTAATCAATACGGATTGAGCCTCAACGTTGATTGGATTATATCGTCGAAACTCATTGCCAAGGTGAACGCAAATGTTCAGCAGACAAAGATTAACGACTACTACCGCTACTGCCTGAGCGACCAGATTGGCGACCAATTGGGTAAAGCTAATTCGGCCTCAAACGTAAGCCTCGTGCAGCGGAATATGGTTTACGACATTGTGAGCCTTGTGATGGAGAAACAGGCGGCCGGCAGCACTATGCCCGAGATTCAGGCATTCGTTGCCAGCGCTATGCGCGAAGCAAATGTTGAGGAGTATGCCTCACAAGTCGGTTGGAATGGTATGACCCCTGATGCCCAAGCTCAACTGCTTGACAAACTGAAAGAGGCGGGCGTGAAAGGTGAGGCGTTTGAAGGAAACGCATCTCCGCTGGCAACATATTACAGCCTGAAATACAACGTTGTTTTAAGCGACAACAACTTGTGCTTCGGCAACACGTCAGCCGCTCCGTACACACTCAGCAACGGCCGCAAGCACAAAGCCACCCCGACTGTTTACGGTATGGCCGGCCTGATTTACAAGCCTATCGACAAGGTTAACGTGTCGATGTTTGCAAACTACATTGGCAGCCGCACCAGCGAGACTCAGTACGGCACCGTAAAACTCGACGACCGCTTCACTCTGAACGCCAAAGTTGGTTACACACCGATTAAGAATCTTGAGATTTTTGTGAATGGTCACAACCTGCTCAATTCCAAGGCCCAAGAGTTCATCTACAGCGATGAGATTGGCGGTCTGTACACAGCTGGTCTGAAGTTTGAGTTCTAAGAAGAATGTTTTAAACTAAAAATGAAGCCGTTTCGGGCAACCGGGGCGGCTTTTTTCATTAGTGAACGACGTTAAGTACTTAGTTTGTATCTTCGTCTGATTACACTTCGAAATCAATTATCTTTGTCAGCCGTGCCAATGCAACATTAGAAATGTGCCATTGTGCGTTTCGTAAAAAAGTAATGTCAACAATATGAAGCAAATAAAGATTTTTAGAAATGGCGAGACAACGCTCGCCAAATCGTTTCTGAACATGGCGTTCGACATCGCCCTTGTCTATTTCTGCTACTTTCTGTGCCGCCTGGTTTTTCTGGCGGCCAACTACAGCTACTACGAAGGTAAAATACTGACCGACAACTTTTTCAACCTTGTCAAAGGCTCGCTCGTTTTCGACACTTCGGGCATCATCTATATGAATATCGCCTTTTTGGTGCTGGCGCTTTTCCCGCTGCATTTCAAAGAGATGAGCCGCGTTTACGGCATTGTTGTGAAATCGTTTTTTGTTGTGTTGAACACCATTGGCATTGTGGTTAACCTCTGCGATGTGGTTTATTTCCGCTACACGGGACGCCGTACAACGGGCACGGTCTTCGCCGAATTCAGCAACGAGGACAACCTTGCGTCGGTGTTTCTGACCGAGGCGCTGCACTCGTGGTATCTGATAATTATTGGCGCGGCTATCATATTGATGCTGATTGTTTTATATCAGAATCCGATGGTCGAGAAAAAGATTTCAGGCGTCTTGGGCTACATCAAATATTATGTGGTGCGGGCCGTGGTTATGGCGGCTGTTATGGTGCTGTGCATTGGCGGAATGCGCGGCGGAATCGACCGCAGCACACGTCCCATAACTATCAGTAATGCAAACCAATACATCAGCAATCCGGTTGAGGCGCCACTGATTCTGAACACACCTTTCTCGCTGATTCGCACGTTCAATAAAAAGCCGTTCACAACTCCGCAATATTTTTCGCAGGAGCAACTCGACAGCATCTACACGCCTGTGCACCAGCCCGTTGACAGCATCGTGCAAAACGCACCAGGCAAGGGCCGCAATGTGGTTGTCATAATCATCGAGAGTTTTGCGCGCGAGTTTATCGGCACATACAATCCTGAGCTTGAAGATGGTAATTATCAAGGATATACGCCGTTCGTCGATAGCCTGATGCAGCACAGCCTCTGGTTCTACGACAGTTTTACAAACGGCCGCAAGAGCATCGACGGAATGCCCAGCGTTTTGAGCAGCATTCCATACTTCATCGAGCCGTTCTTCCTTACTCCCGCCGCCCTCAACACGCTCGACGGACTGGCTGTGGAACTTAAAAACAAAGGTTATTACTCGGCATTTTTCCACGGCGCCAAGAACGGCAGTATGGGCTTTGAGGCCTTTGCCCGCGCCACCGGTTTCGACGATTATTTCGGCCGCACCGAGTTCGACCAGTGCCCCGATTTTGACGGTGATGCCGAGTTCGACGGCTTCTGGGCCATTTGGGACGAGCCGTTCCTGCAGTTCTATTGCAAGCAGATGTCGCAGTTTAAAGAACCATTTATGACGGCTGTTTTCACCGCTTCGAGCCACCACCCCTACCAGATTCCGCAAAAATACGTTGACCGTTTCCCCGAGGGGCCGCTGCCCGTTCACAAGGGCATCCGCTACACCGACTACTCGCTGCGCCGATTCTTCGATGAGGCCAGCCGGCAGCCGTGGTTCAACAACACCGTTTTTGCCATCTGCAGCGACCACACCAACCTGACCGACCACGCTGAATATCAGACCGATTTGGGCGTTTTCACCGGCCCGGTCATTTTTTACGCGCCCGGCGACAGCACATTTATTGGCGGCCGCAAGGGTATTGCGCAGCAAATCGATGTTATGCCCACACTATTGAGCTATCTGGGCTATGACCAGCCGTATATCGCTTTTGGTCAGGACCTTTTGAACACGCCGGAATCTGAAAAATTCGCCGTTAGCTACTGCAACGGCATCTACCAGATTGTGATGAACGGCTACCTTCTGCAATTCGACGGCGCCAAGACAAAAGCTGTTTACGCCTTGAGCGACAAATTGCTGGAAAACAATCTGATTGGTCAAATCGACAGCCAGCAGCAGATGAAAATGGAAACCAAACTGAAAGCCATCATTCAGCAGTATATGAGCAGGATGAATGAGGACCAGATGGTTGTGGCAAAGGATTGATTTATTGAATGCGTGAATGATTGAATACGAATGACTGCCTAATTGTTCGCATTCAGCGTTATTTCAGAACAAATATACCCAACAAAAAAGGCCTGCCAACCGGCAAGCCTTTTTTTACTATCTAATCAACTGATTATTACAGCGTACGTTTAACCTCCGTCTCCTCGTAAACCTCAATCACATCACCAACCTTAATATCGTTGTACTTATCGATATTCAAGCCGCACTCCATACCTGTGAGCACCTCTTTGGCGTCGTCTTTGAAGCGTTTGAGTGAGCCGAGTTCGCCAGTGTAAACCACAATACCGTCGCGGATGACGCGCACCTTCGACGTGCGTTTAACCTTACCGTCGCGGACAAAGCAGCCTGCAACCGAACCAACCTTCGAAATCTTGAACACCTCGCGAATCTCAACCGTACCGATAACCTCCTCTTTGATTTCCGGCGAAAGCATACCTTCCATAGCGTCCTTCACCTCGTTGATGGCATCGTAGATGATTGAGTACAAGCGGATATCCACCTGCTCGCGCTCGGCCAGCTTGCGGGCGTCCATCGACGGGCGCACCTGGAATCCGACGATGATTGCATCGGAAGCGGCGGCCAGCGTAACATCCGACTCTGAAATCTGACCAACGGCCTTGTGAATGACGTTGACCTGAATTTCGGGTGTCGAGAGTTTGATGAGCGAATCCTGCAGAGCCTCTGCCGAACCGTCCACATCGGCCTTGACAATGATGTTGAGTTCGTGGAAATCGCCAATTGCCTTGCGACGGCCAACCTCGGCCAATGTAAGGTGCTTCTGGGTGCGCAAGCCCTGCTCGCGCTGTAGCTGCATACGGCGGTTGGCAATGTCGCGAGCCTCTTTGTCGCTGCTCACAACATTGAATTTGTCGCCAGCCTGCGGTGCGCCGTTCAAACCAAGAATCAATGCCGGTGTTGATGGACCTGCCGCGTCAATTTTGCCGCTGCGCTCGTTGTACATTGCCTTCACGTGGCCAGTGAAACTGCCGGCAAGCACAATGTCGCCAACCTTCAGCGTACCGTTCTGCACAAGCACTGTGGTCACATAGCCGCGGCCTTTGTCAAGTGCCGATTCAATTACAGTTCCCGAAGCCAGCTTGTTCGGATTTGCTTTCAAATCAAGCAGTTCGGCCTCAAGCAGAACCTTATCGAGCAGCTCGGCAACGTTGATGCCCTTTTTGGCCGAGATGTCCTGCGACTGATATTTGCCGCCCCACTCCTCAACCAAAAGGTTCATATTGGCCAAAGCCTCTTTTATCTTGTCGGGGTTTGCACCTGGTTTGTCTATCTTGTTGATTGCAAACACAATTGGAACGCCAGCCGCTTGCGCGTGGTTGATGGCCTCAATGGTCTGAGGCATAATGCTGTCGTCGGCTGCAATCACAATAATCACAATATCAGTGATTTGGGCACCACGGGCACGCATTGCGGTAAACGCCTCGTGACCAGGGGTATCAAGGAAAGTGATGGTCTTGCCGTTTTTCAGCACCACGCTGTAGGCGCCAATGTGCTGGGTGATGCCGCCGGCCTCGCCTGCAATCACGTTGGCGTTGCGGATGTGGTCGAGCAGCGATGTCTTACCGTGGTCAACGTGGCCCATCACAGTGATGATTGGCGGACGCGGAACCAAATCCTCCTCTTTGTCCTCCTCATCGGTGATGGCCTCGAGCAGGTCGGCGCTCACAAACTGCATCTTGTAACCGAACTCATCGGCAACCAAGGCCATTGTTTCGGCGTCGAGTCGCTGGTTGATAGACACAAACAGGCCCAGATTCATACAGGTTGAAATGACTTCGGTCACCGAAACGTTCATCATTGTCGCTAACTCGTTAACTGATACAAATTCAGTAACTTTCAGCACCATCTTTTCGGCCTCTTGGCGTTCAATCTCTTCAGCCGACCTTTGTCTTACGTCCTCGCGTTTCTCGCGGCGGTGCTGGCTGGTCTTGCTCTTGCCTTTTGGTGCTTGCAGACGGGCTAGCGTGTCTTTAATCTGCTTCTGGACATCTTCTTCGTTCACTTCCTTTTTCAGGAATTTTGAAGCTCCTTTAGCTCCTTTTCCGCCTTTGCCCCCCTTGTTGCTGTCGGACATTCCGACATCAACACGGTCTTTCTGTATGCGTTTGCGTTTCTTCTTCTTTCCGAAATCATCGCCCGATCCGCCTGAGTGTTTTCGGTCGTCGAGATCGATTTTGCCAATAACGTTGGGGCCTTGCAGTTTTTCAACTTTAGTGTTGATAAACTCAGGTTCAACACGTTGTGGACGGTCGTCGTGTTTATTGTTACGAGCCTCGGCCTGCTGTTGTTGCATAATCTTTCTCGATTGTGCCTCGCGTTCTTTGCGGTCGCGGATTTTCTCCTCTTTTGTTTTTTTAGCCGGACGGGTTTTGGTGTTGAGTTGGTCAAGTTCAATCTTGCCCAAAATCTTCACGTCTTTTACCGGTTCAACCTTTGTTTTGATGAGTTCTGGCTCAGGTTGTTTCGGTTTAGGCTGCTCCGGAGCTGGTTTGGGTTGTTCTTTCTTTGGTTCCGGTGCGGGTTTCTTTTCCGGCTTCTTGTTCAGGTCGATTTTGCCGATTACATTAGGGCCTTGCAGTTTTTCAACCTTAGTGTCAACAAACTCCTCTTTGACCGGCTCCGGTTCTTTTTTGGCTGGTTCGGCTTGTGGCTCTGAGAATTCGTCGGTTGCGTAAATCGACTCCTTCTTTGCCCGCATGGCGTTCAGCTCAATCTTTTCCGAGGCCTCTTTCACCTTGATGTCTCCGCTGTATTCCTTTTGCAGAATCTGGAACACGTCGAGCTCAATTTTGGTGTTTGGGCCGTCATCGGCGGCAATTCCCTTTTTATGCAGAAATTCGAGCACGGTGTTGACGCCTACGCCAAAATCGCGTGCTATCTTACTTAATCTCAGTGGTTTGTATTCTGTCATTTGTATCTGTAGAGTTTGTTAATAAACCAAGAATCTAAAAAACGATGAGCCAATCGGTTAACTATTCAAATTCTGCTTTCAGAATTTTCAGAACATCGTTGATGGTGTTCTCCTCAAGGTCGGTGCGGCGCACAAGCTCTTCAGGTGTGATTTCCAGAACGCTCTTGGCGGTGTCGCAGCCGATGGCTTTGAGGGCGTCGAGTACCCATCCGTCGATTTCATCGGCAAACTCCTCAAGGTCAACGTCTTCCTCGTCGGCCGATTCGCGGTATACATCAATTTCATAACCAGTCAGTTGGCTGGCGAGTTTTATATTGGTGCCGCCCTTGCCGATAGCCAGCGACACTTGGTCGGGTTGCAAGTAGACGTCGGCTTTCTTGGTCTCTTCGTTGATTTTTATTTGTGACACTTTGGCTGGGCTCAAAGCACGTGAAATGTAGAGCGAGAGATTGTTGGTGTAGTTGATTACATCAATATTCTCGTTGCGCAGCTCGCGGACGATGCCGTGGATGCGGGCGCCCTTCATACCAACGCAGGCTCCAACCGGGTCGATGCGTTCGTCGTATGACTCAACGGCCACTTTGGCTCGTTCGCCTGGGATGCGCTTGATATTCTTGATGGTGATGAGTCCGTCGAAAATTTCGGGAACCTCAAGCTCGAACAAGCGCTCGAGGAATATCGGGCTTGTGCGTGACAAAATAACAAGTGGAGTGGCGTTGCGCATCTCTACACGAACCACAGCTGCGCGAACGCTGTCGCCTTTGCGGAAATAGTCGCTCGGAATCTGCTCGGTTTTGGGCATGATCAACTCGTTGCCCTCATCATCGATAATCATTATCTCTTTTTTCCAGACCTGATAAACCTCGCCGGTCACAATCTCGCCGATGCGGTCTTTGTATTTGGCGTAGAGTTGGTCCTTCTCGAGTTCCATAATGCGCGTGGTCAGGTTTTGGCGGAGCGTCAGGATTGAGCGGCGGCCGAAATCTTTCATCTGCACCTCGTCCGACACTTCCTCGCCAACCTCATAGTCGGCATCGATTTTTTTTGCTTCGGTGAGAGAAATCTGCTTGTTAGGGTCCTTCAGATCGGCATCTTCAACCACCTCGCGGTTACGCCAAATCTCAAAGTCGCCTTTGTCGATGTTGATGATGATGTCAAAATTCTCATCGGTGCCGTACTGCTTAACCAATGTGCTGCGGAACACGTCTTCCAAAACCCTCATCATTGTAGGGCGGTCGATGTTTTTAAGTTCCTTAAATTCTGAAAAAGTGTCAGTTAGATTCATATTTTTATGTTTATCAATTTATGCTAAAAAACAATTGTCTCTTTCACTGATTTTATCTCGCCAAATGAGTATGGCTCTGTTTTTGTGACTTTTACCGGGCGTTTTGCTCCTTCGGGTTTCTCTTTTGTCTCATATTCGAGCAGAATACCCTCGGAGTTGGCCTCGCGCAGAATGCCGTTGAGTTTTATGCCGTTGTTTAGTAGCACTTCAACGGTTCCGTTCAGAATTTTTGTGTATTGCGGAAGCACTTTGAGCGGCTGCCCCACACCAGGCGACGACACCTCGAGCGCGAAATCATCCACCTCACGGTCGAGTTGCGACTCGATGTACTGGCTTATTTCCACGCAAGTGTCGACAGAAATGCCCTCGGGCGAGTCGAGTGTCACAGTGATATTGTTCTGCGTATCTACCTTGACATCAACCAGAAACAAGTCGGTGTCGGCAATGCGGCTCTGAACAATCTCTTCAATCTGATGTTTCTCTATCATAGTTTATCGTAATAAAACAGGGGACTTGCTTGCCCCCTGAATCAATTCTCCACAAAAACGTTGCAAATATAGCTATTTATCTGATATGTGCAAATGTTAATTTGGTATCGGGTATTAGTGGATGGGCTTTCTCATAGCTTCGGCGATAATTTCAGCGTGGTCGAAGGCGAGGGGCGGCAGTTGGTTGAGCGGAAACCAACGAAGGGTTTTGGCGTCGTCGGCAGCGGCGGCCTTTTCGGGTGTGTCGCAAACGCCCCAATAGGCAACGGTTATGGTGTGCCCGCGCGGGTCGCGGCCGGGGCGGCCGAAAGCGCCAATCTGCTGCAGGGTAATGCCGGTGAGGCTTGTCTCTTCGCGCAGCTCGCGGGCGGCGGCATCGGGCAGGTCTTCGTTCTCATCCACAAAGCCGCCGGGCAGGGCCCAACAGCCGGCAAACGGATTGTTACGGCGTTCAATGAGCAGAATCTCGGCACCGTTGGCGGTACGGTGCAGAATGACCATATCAACGGTCACTGCCGGGCGCGGATATTGGTAGGTGAACATAGCGGTCGGTGTTTAAATGACCCGGTATTTCTCGAGTTGGTTGACAATCAGGTTGAAAACGTCGTCGGGCGGTAGCATTTGGTTGTCGGCGCCGTAGCATTTTATCAGCTCAAAGTTTTTCTCGGTTGCAGCAAGGTCGAGATACTCGTGGCGCACCTGTTCTTGAAAATTTAGGTCGGCTTCGTGAATGTCCTGTTTGCCTTGCAGATAGCGGCGGTCGTCGCCTTCGCGGTGGCTGGTGAGGCTCTTGGTGGTAAAGCTGAACGGCACATCGAGGAACAGCGTCAAATCGGGTTGCGGAATGTGGTAATAGTTGAATTCCAAGTCTTTAATCCATTGGCGCAGTTCGGTTTTCTTCTCGGCATCGGCAATTTTAGCGCCTTGGAAGGCAAGGTTCGAATAGACGTAGCGGTCGATAATGACAAGTTTGCCATCGGTCAGCCATTGGCGAATGGTTTGCTGTGCGTCGTTGCGGTCGCCGGCGTAAATGAGCGCCACCAAATAGGGGTTCACCTGATTGTTCGCGCCCAAATCGCCACGCAGAAACATCGAGACAAGATTGCCAAAAACACCTTCATCGACACGCGGGAAATGCAGATATTCGAAAGGTATGTTTCTATCGTCGAGCAACTTACGCAGTTTGTTGAGTTGAGTGGACTTGCCTGCGCCGTCAAGTCCTTCGATAACTATGAATGCCATTTTTGTGTTGTTAAAAAACGCATAAAAATATAATTTTCATCGAAACCGTTTTTCATTTCGGCTCTTCTTCCCGACATACAAAGCACTTCAATCCTCAACCTCAACAATTTCAAGGCCGCCGTCAGTCTTCTTTCCGCCTTCGAAAAACTCGTCTTCCTTCAGTTTGTCGAGACGGTAATCGACATACTCGAAAATATTGCTGTTTGACTTAGTTCGCGGCTGGTCGGAATCTTTGATTTTTTGCAGCCAAAGACGCTCATTGTCGCGGTCATACATCCGCCTGTAGGCTACGGCTATATTGTATTGGCGGGTAAGCGTGGGCTCGTACTGCAGAGCAGACTTCAACATTTTGATACTGTTGTGAATACAAGTGTTGTACTTCAACTTGTCGTTGTCGTAATACTGATAAGCGTACGCCTCGTAGAATCTTGCTTTAATATCAAAAACCTCCGCCATCGACGCTGAATCGGCCTGGCACAACTCAAAAGCTACTTGCGTATAGTAAAGTACATCATCGCGATACTTCACACTGCTTGCCGACACCCGCGCCAGCGCCTTCACAATGGGCAGACTCGCGAAATTGGACCCATAGGCGGCCATCTGCATAAACTCGTGGGCGCGCTCGGGAATGCTGCAGCACTCGTAGGTGCGGCCAATGTAGAAGAGCAAGGCGGGGGTTTGGTCGCCGTTGCGATAGGCGTCAAGGAAAAGGTCGAGAGCGGGATAGTAGTCTTTCTTGATAAAAAGCGCCCGCCCCAACTGTTTGTTTACCAGTTGGTTGGTCGAGTCAATGCGGCGATAAAGATTGCAGTAGGCCATTGCGCTGTCGGCTTGCTGATTGCCATTGAAAAATGTGGCAATATCGGTGACAACCGCGGCGTCGAGCGGATTAATGCCGATAATCTGCCGAGCGCACTCAACGCGCAGCGAATCGTCGGCACCCATCTTCTGAAGGCAGTTGTAGCGCAGTTTCAGCGGCTGATAGGTGAGAGTGTCGGCCAGCAGAGTGTCGGTCAGGGCAAGGCATTGGTTGAACTGCCCTCGGCGGAAATTTGTCTGCGCCAGTTTGTACAGCACCGTGTCGTTGAACACCAGCCGCCGCGCCTGCTCGTAGCAGAGCAGCGAGTTGTAGGTGTCGTTCATTCGCGTACACGAGTCGCCGCGGGCCACAAGTGCGGCCGCCTCGATTGTGAGCGGCTCAAAGCGTGTTTGAGCGGCAGTGGTTGCCGTCAGCGCGAGCGCAAGAAGAATGGTCATTAGTGGTTTCATAAATGTTTAGAGTTAAGGGGTTAGAGTTTAGAAGGTTAAAAGTTTAGAGTTTAGTTTTAAAAAGGCCCGCGCGGGCGGGCCTTGGCATTATGCAAAACGTTGTTGGTTAGTTGATTTGTTAGGAAAATTATTTAAGTTGGAAATTGATTGGAACTACATACGAGACGTTGACATT
The DNA here is from genome assembly GCA_946186925.1 of uncultured Bacteroidota bacterium. GTDB lineage: Bacteria > Bacteroidota > Bacteroidia > Bacteroidales > SZUA-534 > RUG13583. The sequence continues at coordinate 13,087 of CAMHPA010000007.1, forward strand.
CTGTCCGCTCTGCTTGCCAGGTTTCCATTGCGGCATCGATTTTATAACACGCAAGGCTTCGTTATTAAGGCTTTCGAACCTTGTGCCATTGACAATCTCTGCATCACGAACGTTTCCTTCTTTGTCAATTACAAACTTTATATAAACTTTGCCTTCTTGCTTTTGAGCTTTTGCATCTTCAGGATACTGTACGTGCTCCGCAATGTATTTGCGAAGTTCCAACTCACCACCAGGGAATTCGGGCATATCTTCAACCATCATAAAAACCTCATTTTCGGGAATTTCTCTATTTTCCAATGGTATGGAAATACCTTTCACACCCATCTCGTCGGCAGATAAGCGTCTTACTTTTCCATCGGCCTCTCTAACAAGCACGCATTCAGTGCCATCGAGATTGTAGCCTACAAATTTTACACTCCTGTCTTTTGGCAAATACTGCAAGACATTTTTGTCATAAGTGAAATCTTGTGTATTTTCGCCTTCGGTTTTTGAGCAGTTGGCGAAAGCGATGGCCGCAAAGGCCGCAATCGGCAGGACATACAGCGCCTTGGCCATTGTCCAGCCTGACGATTTTTTACGTGACATCATAGTTATTCGATATTTAAGTTTACTGTGATTGAAGCTGTTGGCGATTGAATACCACTTCCCGCCAGCAGCTTTCTTAATTAATAGAATTTGATATTGTTTTGCATTAATGCCTGAATCAAGAACGGCCTTGTCGGCCTCGTACTCGTGGACGGCACACAACTCGCGGCGCAGCAGCCACATTGCAGGGTTGAACCACTGAAGGCAGCAGAACACATCGCACACCAGCACATCGATTGAGTGGCGGCAGCGGATATGCGCCCGCTCGTGGGTGAGAATCTCCTGAAGGTTCTCATCGTGGTCTTTTCGGTTGATAATGATATATTTAATCCAACTAAACGGTGCCTGCTCATCGTCGGTTATGACCAGAACGGTGCCGTCGGGCAGGGTTTGGCGCTCACCGCGGCGGATAACGCGCAGCACACCTATTATTGATAGAATCATTCGCAGAAAGCATACGCCAATGCCAGCGTAGAAGGCCACCACAGCCAGCGCGCGCCAGTCGAGCGAGTGGCTTGCGTCGCCGCCAATAATCACCTCCTCGAGCCAGATAACCGACTGCGACAGTTCGGTGGCTGTTACCGCGTGGCCAGGCGCCGCGTTGAGCGTAATGTGCCACAAGGGCAGCACAAACGACAGGCCGATTGAGCCCAGAATCAGGTAGCGGTTGGCGCGGTGAAGAGTCTCGCGACTCATCAACGATTTGAACATCAGGTAGAAAGCAATCAGAAACACCGACACTTTCAGGCTGTAAACAATGGCTTCCATAACGTTACTGTTTTTCGATTTGACTGATTAATTCTTTCAATTCATCGACCGAGATTTTCTCTTCGCTCACCAGTGCCGAAACGGCGCTGCGGTACGAGTTCTGAAAATATTTGCCGATGATTCCGCGCAGCGTCTGCTTGCCGAACTCGTCGCGGCTGACGGCTGCAAAATACTGATACGTAGGCCCGTACGACTTGTGACCGACATAGCCCTTGCTCTCGAGTGCGCGCACCATAGTTGATATGGTGTTGAAGTGCGGTTTCGGGTCGGGATAGCAGTCCACCAGGTCGCGGACAAACATCGGCCCGTGCTCCCAAAACAGGTTCATCACTTCTTCTTCTTTTTTGGTAATCTTTTCCATAGTTTTATGTTTAATCGGTGAATCGGTTAGAAGGTTAGAAGTTTAAAAGGTTAAAGGTTTAGAAGTTTAGCGCTTCGCCTAACGGGTTTAAACGTTTAACCGGTTGTAGAGACGTGGCGCGCCGCGTCTCTACTGTCTCTGCCAACACCCTTCACCGCAATCTTTTCAAATAACCGATAGCAAATATAACTATAAAAATATTACGTGCAACTATTTTTTATAGTTGAGTAAAAGATTTTTTTAGTGAAAGAAATAATAATCGCACAGTCCCGATAGTCATCGGGAACACAGAACACACAGATTTACACAGGTTTTATCCATCAGATTCCATCAGAATAAAACAACTGTCGGATTAAATCGGGTTGAATCGGTTAGCGCACAGGCAATACCAAACCGCAAACGGAACGCCATTATATTATATGTGTCCATAACCGCCTGAACTTCCGCATTTTTCCGTTCGTCACTAAGATATTAACAATCGCCCCCGAAAAATGCGATTTATCAACAATGGTGTAAAAAAGTGGGTAAAAGTGTATCGAAGTGGGAATTTTCAGTTTATTTTGCAATGTTCAAACGTTTGATATGGCAAATTTTATAGGCGATTACAATTGCAAGGTTGACGCGAAAGGGCGAATCTTGTTCCCGGCGGGGCTCAAAAAGCAGCTCGACGCCGACGGTAATGGCTTTGTAATCAAGAAGGATTTGTTCGAACAATGTTTGGTAATGTACACTTCGAAAGAGTGGGAACGCCAAAACGAAATCATCCGCAGCCAAATCAATCCGTTCAACAAGGAACACAACCGATTCCTGCGCGGATTCTACCGCGGAACGGCCGAAATCGAACTCGACAACAACGGCCGTCTGCTGCTTCCGAAGCGCCTGCTCGACGAAGCCGGAATCGACAAGGACATTGTTCTGTCGGGGCAGGACACCAAGATTGAATTATGGTCGGAAAGCAAATACAACGCTATGGCGGAAGACGAGAACGAATTTGCCGCTCTGGCCGAAAAGATAATGATAGGTTCGTCAAATGCGGGGGTGTAAATGGAAGCATATCACACACCGGTCTTGCTCAAAGAGAGTGTTGACGGACTGAAAATCAATCCATCAGGGGTTTATGCCGACTGTACTTTCGGTGGTGGCGGCCACTCGCGCGAGATTCTGTCGCGGCTGGGTGCCAACGGCCGGCTGATTGCTTTCGACCAAGACGCCGAAGCCCTTGCCAACCGCCCCGACGACAACCGCCTGACGCTGGTTCACGGCAATTTCAAATACTTGAGCAACTATCTGCGCTTTGAAGGCGCGCCGCAGGTTGACGGCATTCTGGCCGACCTGGGCGTTTCGGGCCACCACTTCGACAGTGAGACGCGCGGTTTCTCGTTCCGTTTCGACAGCGAGCTGGATATGCGAATGAACCAACAGGCCGACTTCTCGGCACAGGATATTGTGAACGACTACTCGGTTGACCAACTGGCGTCGATATTCAGAATGTACGGCGAGCTTGACAACGCCGGACGTGTGGCGTGGCTGATTGACGGCTATCGCAAAAGCAAGAGAATCAAAACCATAGGCGAACTGAAAGACGCCATCGCGCAAGCGACACCGCAAAAGGCCGCAACAAAATTCCTGGCAAAGGTGTTTCAGGCGCTGCGCATCGAGGTGAACCACGAAATGGACGCTCTGCGCGAAATGCTTGAGCAGACGGCGAGCGTGATTAAACCGGGCGGACGGCTGGTGGTCATCACCTACCACTCGCTCGAAGACCGGCTGGTGAAAAACTATATGAAAAACGGCAAGTTCGACGGACAGGCTGAGAAGGATTTGTTTGGAAATGTGAATGTTCCGTTCAAAATGGAAAGCAAGGTGATTGTGCCCGACGATCGCGAGCTGGAAGAAAACAGCCGGTCGCGAAGCGCAAAATTGAGAATTGCGGAACGCAAATAAGACAGGTATGGCGAAGACGAAAGGGAAAATATCAATTCGTAACTTGATGAACGGCAAGTTTTTAAGCAGGGAAGGTTTCCTTGACCAATTGCCATTCATCCTTTACCTGACGTTTCTGGGGCTGGTTTACATCACCAACCACTTCAACGCCGAGAAGGTGCTTCGCGAGACGCAAAAGCTTGAAAAAGAGTTGCATGAGATGCGCGCCGAATCGATTACCCGCACATCGATTCTGATGGATAACAGCAAGCAGTCGAAGGTAGCGGAACGCGTGAAAGAGCGGAATTTGGGACTTGAAGAGGCGATAACACCGCCGCAACAAATAATTGTGGATAGATAATGGCAGACAACAACATTAAAACGGGTATCGAAAAGAGGTTCGGGATAGTGTATGTGTTTGCTATCTTGTTCGCAGTATGCATTTTAGGACGAATTGTCTGGCTCAACGTGTGGCAGCACGACAAGTGGGTGGCCCGCATCAACGAGTCGCAGCGTGAGGTGGCCATTGAGCCCAACCGCGGCGACATCTGCGCAAGCGACGGCGTGAGCATTTTAGCCACATCAATTCCCTACTACGACGTACGTTTCGACACCAAGGCCGTGAACAGCGATGTTTTCCGTGAGAATCTTGACTCGCTGTCGTTGCGATTGTCGAGGTTGTTTAAAGATAAGAGTGCCTATGAGTACAAGACAGCGCTTGTGGCGGCACGCAACCGCGGCGACCGCTACTATCTGGTTCGCCGTCGTGTCAATTATGTGCAGCTCAAAGAGTTGAAGACTTTTCCTCTGTTCCGTTTGGGACAGTACAAGGGCGGCGTCATTTATGTGAAGGAAAACCGCAGGGTGCGCCCTTACGAGTCGCTGGCGGCGCGCACCATTGGATATGAGGGGCAAGGTGGAGTAAAGGTGGGTATTGAAGGTGCTTTCGACAAAGAGCTGTCGGGCGAGAAGGGCTACTTCATCGGGCAGCGCATCCCGGGCGGATTCTACGTGCCCATCAGCGACGAGAGCCAAGTGGACCCGAAAGACGGCTACGACATCATCACAACCATCGACATAAACATTCAGGACGTGGCTCACAGCGCGCTTGAGAACCAGTTGAAGAAACACGGCGCAAAATACGGCACGGCCATCTTGATGGAAGTGGCCACGGGCGACATCAAAGCCATTGTAAATCTGACAAAAGACGATGTGACCGGCCGCTACAATGAGGCCTACAACTATGCTGTGGGAACACGCACTGAGCCGGGCTCGACCATAAAGCTGGCATCGTTAATGGCGGGACTCGAAGACGGATATTTCGACCTTGATGATTCGGTGGATACTGGCAACGGCAAATGGAAAATCTATGACCATACGATCTCAGACACCAAACCGCACGGAAAAATATCTGTAAAAGAAGTACTTGAAGTGTCGTCGAATGTTGGTGTGGCCAAGCTGATAACCGAGCATTACAGCAAGGATCCGCGGAAATTTGTGAACCGTCTGCGCAATATGTCGCTTGATGCACCACTTGACATTGATATTCAGGGCGGTCGCAACGGCTATGTAAAAGACCCTGACGACAAATTGTGGTCGGGAGTGTCACTGGCGCAGATGGCCTATGGCTACGAAACCGAATTCACGCCGCTCAACATTCTGACGTTCTACAACGCGGTGGCCAACAACGGCAAGATGATGCGGCCGCGCTTTGTGAAGGCGGTGATGGACCGCGGAAAGACGGTGCGCACCATCCCGACAGAGGTTATAAACCCGAGCATCTGCTCGCGCGAGACCATCCGCAAGGCGCAGGAGATGCTGTGCGGCGTGGTTGAGAACGGCACGGCAAAAAATATGCGCAACTCGAGCTACCAAATTGCCGGCAAGACTGGAACTGCACAGCTGAACCACAACGGAACATACAAGTATCAGGGCCGCGTGGCCTATCAGGCTTCGTTCTGCGGATATTTCCCCGCTGACGACCCGAAATACTCGTGCATTGTGGTTGTGAACGCCCCGACAAGCGGCGTCTATACGGGCAACTGGGCGGCTGGTCCGGTGTTCAAAGAGATTGCCGACAAGGTTTATTCAACCCAACTTAATCTGCACAAAGACAAGCAGATGATTCCGCTGGCCGAAGCCAAAGACCGCGTGCCCGTGTCGAAGAGCGGCTACTACATAGAGACGAAATATGTGATTGACAAACTCGACGTGCCGTTTGAGTTTGCTGGCAGCAAATCGGAATGGGTGAGCACCAACAAAACCGACTCGACGATAAAGATTTCGAGCCGCACAATTACCCAAAACACAGTGCCTTACGTGATTGGAATGGGTGCGAAAGACGCCATTTTCATTCTTGAGAACGCGGGAATGTCGGTGTCGATTGTAGGACGCGGAATGGTGACGCAACAGTCGCTGCGGGCTGGCGATGTTTTTAGAAAAGGCGATAAGATAATTTTAACTCTATCATAATGGAACTCAATAAGTTATTTGAAGATATAAAGGTTAAGCAGTGGATTGGCGACAAGAACGTCACCATTTCGGACATTGCCGCCGACTCACGCAAAGTGCAGAAAAACAGTCTGTTCATTGCCGTGCGCGGTGTGAACATCGACGGACACCAATTTATTGGGCAGGTGGTTGATGCTGGCGCATCGGTTGTGGTGTGCGAGGAAGCGCCTGAAAACAAACCGAAAAGCGTGCTATTTGTGGTTGTCGAGAACTCGGCAATCGCACTCGGGCAACTGGCTTCGAACTGGTACGGACGGCCGTCGGAAAACCTGAAACTGGTGGGCATCACGGGCACCAACGGCAAGACCACAACCGTGACTCTGCTGCACCGAATGGCAACGCAACTGGGCTACAAGGCTGGCCTGCTCTCGACGGTGCGCAACATTGTGGGCACACGCGAGGTTGAGGCCACACAGACAACGCCCGACCCGCTGCAACTGCACCGCCTGCTGGCAGAAATGGTCGAGATTGGCTGCGACTACTGCTTTATGGAAGTGAGTTCGCACGCCGCACATCAGCACCGCATTGCAGGGCTGAAGTTTGCGGGTGCCATCTTCTCGAACCTGACGCAAGACCATCTGGACTATCACAAGACCTTTGCCGACTACCGCGACGCGAAGAAAATGTTCTTCGACGGACTTGGCGCCGACGCCTTCGCGCTTGTGAACGCCGACGACCGCAACGGCCTGTTTATGCTGCAGAACTGCGCCGCAAGCAAGCACACCTACGCGCTGCAGAAAATGGCCGATTTCCGCGCCAAAGTGCTGGAATCGAGTTTCGAAGGAATGCAACTCGAGATTGACGGCGTTGAGGTTTGGACAAGTTTCGTGGGCCGATTCAACGCCTACAACCTGCTGGCGGTTTACTCGGCTTCGGTTCTTTTGGGCTTTGACAAGACCGAAGTGCTGACCGTTTTGAGCAAACTGGGCTCGGTTGACGGACGGTTCCAATGCCTGCGCTCGAAAAGCGGCAAAACGGCCATTGTGGACTACGCTCACACACCCGATGCTATTGAGAATGTGCTGAATACGATAAAAAATGTTACCGACGGCAACCATCAAATAATAACCGTGACGGGTGCTGGCGGCAACCGCGACAAAACCAAGCGCCCGATTATGGCGGCCATTGCCACCGAGTTGAGCGACAAGGTGATACTGACGTCGGACAATCCGCGCAACGAGCGCCCCGAAGACATCATCGCCGATATGAAGGCTGGCGTGCAACCCGCTTACGCACAGCGTGTTCTGTGCATCACCGACCGCACCGAGGCCATCCGCACGGCGTGTATGCTGGCGCAGACGGGCGATGTGGTGCTGGTGGCTGGCAAGGGGCACGAGACCTATCAGGAAGTGAACGGCGTGAAACACCATTTTGACGACCGCGAAGTGATTAAACAAATTTTTGACGAGGAATAAAGATGCTGTACTACTTTTTTGAATATCTGCAATCGTTCAACTTCCCTGGCGCGGGAATGTTCCACTACGTGTCGTTCCGCGCGATTCTGGCACTGGTGATTTCGCTGCTTTTCTCGATGTGGATGGGCCGTAAGTTCATCGACTTTATGAAGAGCCGCAAGCACATTGAGGCTGCCCGCGACGCCGAAACCGACCCCTACGGCGTGCAGAAAAAGGGCGTTCCGTCGATGGGCGGCGTGGTGATTGTGGCGGCCATTGTGATTCCGTCGCTGCTGCTATGCCAACTCGATAATATCTACGTTATTCTGCTGATTATTACCGCTTTGTGGTTCGGCACTCTGGGCTTCATCGACGATAAAATCAAACTTGGCGGAAACAAAGACGGTATGAAACCGCTGCACAAACTCATCGGGCAGACGGTGCTTGGCTGCGCGGTTGGCATTGCCCTGTGGCAAAGTCCGCAAGCCGTTGTGTGCGAGACCGTTACCGAGAAGATTGTGAACGACAAGGTGGTGTACGAGAAGAGCGAGGCCCGCAAATCGACCGTCACCACAGTGCCGTTTGTGAAAAACAACAACCTTGACTATTACGAGGCGTTTGCCTGGCTCAAGAACGGCAAGGCCAAACGCGCCTGTGGCTGGATTCTGTTCATAATCGTCACCACGTTTGTGATTGCGGCTGTGTCGAACGGCGCCAACCTGAACGACGGAATGGACGGAATGTGCGCTGGCAACTCGGCCATCATTGGCACGGCGCTGGGCATTCTGGCCTACGTGTCGGGCCACATACAATTCGCTTCGTACCTGAACGTGATGTACATTCCTGGCACCGAAGAGATGCTGGTTTACCTGTGCGCTTTTGTGGGCGCGCTCATCGGGTTCCTGTGGCACAACGCCTATCCTGCCAAAGTGTTTATGGGCGACACGGGCAGCCTGGCCATCGGCGGAATCATTGCCGTAACTGCCATCATCATTCACAAGGAACTGCTGCTGCCGATACTCTGCGGGGTTTTCCTGCTCGAAGTGGTGTCGGTGATGCTGCAGACCAACTACGCCAAATACGGCAACAAGCGCGGGCTGAAACTGCGTGTTTTCAAACGCGCGCCGCTTCACGACCATTTCCGCGTGCTGCCGTCGCAACTTCAAGAAAACTTCAAGTACCTGATAACCAAACCCGAAGGCGCGCTTCACGAGAATATGATTACGCTGCGTTTCTGGATTGTGACAATCATACTTGCGGCATTGACAATTATCACACTTAAAATCAGATAATGAACGAGAACAAGAAACTGATGGTTGTGCTGGGTGCGGGCGAGAGCGGCGTGGGAACCGCCTTGCTGGCGCAGAAGAAGGGCTACGCGGTTTTTGTGTCGGACTATGGAAAGATTGCCGACAAATACAAGGCCGTGCTCGACGAGCACAATATTGAATGGGAAGAAGGCCACCACACGCTGGAAAAGATTCTGACGGCGGCCGAAGTGATGAAAAGCCCTGGAATACCCGAGAAGGCACCCGTGGTGAAGGCTCTGCACGAGCATAACATTCCGATTGTGAGCGAGATAGAATTCGCAGCACGCTACACCAATGCAAAAATGATTTGCATCACAGGCAGCAACGGCAAGACCACCACCACGCTCTTGACCTACGAGATTCTGAAACGCGCGGGCCTGAACGTGGGCCTTGGCGGCAACGTGGGCAAGAGTTTCGCCTGGCAGGTGGCCGACTGCAATTTCGACTATTACGTGCTGGAATTGAGCAGTTTCCAACTCGACAATATGTATGAGTTCAAGGCCGATGTGGCGATTCTGATGAACGTCACACCCGACCACCTGGACCGCTACGAGTACAAGTTCGAGAACTATCTGAACTCGAAGTTCCGCATCATCCAAAATATGGATAAGAACGGCTACTTCATCTACTGCGACGACGACCCCGCAACGCTCGAGAAACTGGCCACTCTGACGCCCGAAACCAACTGGGTGCCGTTCAGCATTGAGCACAGCGTGGCTTGCGGCGCCGACCTTACCGACAACGGACAAACTTTTAACATTCATCTTAATACCATAAACGACTTCACTATGAATATCAACGACTTATCATTAAGCGGAAAGCACAACACCTACAACTCAATGGCCGCAGCAGTGGCCGCCAACGTGCTGAACATCAGAAAAGAAACCATTCGCGAGTGCCTGACAAGTTTCAAGGGCGTTGAGCACCGCCTTGAGCCCGTGCTGAAAGTGCATCAGATTGAGTTCATCAACGACTCGAAGGCCACCAACGTGAACAGCGCCTGGTACGCTCTCGAGAGTATGAAGCGCCCCACTATCTGGATTGTGGGCGGCACCGACAAGGGCAACGACTACTCGACTCTGATTCCGCTTGTGAAACAGAAAGTTAAGGCCATCATCTGCCTTGGCGTCGATAACTCGAAGATTCACGCCGCTTTCGACGGAATTGTTGAGCATATTGTTGATACTCAGTCGATGGAACAAGCCGTGAAGTCGGCCTACTATATGGGCACCGACGGCGACGCCGTGCTGCTCTCGCCATGCTGCGCAAGTTTCGACCTGTTCGAGAACTACGAAGACCGCGGACGGCAGTTCAAGGCGGCGGTACGTAATTTATGATGATGAATCGGTGAATCGGATAATCGGTGAATTGGGAATTAGAAAACCACTCAACAATTAAACATAAAATCGATTAGCCAGTTCACCAGTTCAACGATTAAACAATAGAGAATGAAAGAGAAGTTCCTGAAATATTTCAAAGGTGACACCACAATCTGGATAGTTGTGTTTCTGCTGTCGATTGTGTCGATGCTGACCGTGTATAGCGCCACGGGCACATTGGCATACAAGAAGATGGGCGGCAACACATTCTTCTATCTTATGCGTCACGGCAGTTTCCTGCTGTTTGGCATCGGTATCATCTTCCTATTCCACAAAATCAATTTCAGATTTCTCTTGCGATTCACCAAACCGCTCATCTATCTAAGTGCCGGGCTACTGATATTCACATTGTTGCGCGGTGTCAACCTGAACGAGGCAAACCGTTGGGTTTCGATTATGGGCGTGCAGTTTCAGACATCCGATTTGGCGAAAATTGCTGTGATTATGTTCATTGCATCGGTCTTGAGCCAAAATCAGGATCACATCGACGACCCGAAAGCGGCCTTCTGGCCCATTGTGAAGTGGGCTGGCATAATATGTCTGCTCATCTTCGGCGCTGATTTCTCGACAGCGGCAATGCTATTCTTCATCTGCTGTGTGCTGATGTATGTTGGTGGCATTAAATTCGTGCTGCTGGCCAAGCTGTTCGGTTGTTTGCTGGCCGGATTCGCCTTTATGCTGCTGCTAGCATACGCGGTTCCGCAGATTAGCCGAATCGGACGCGTGGCGACAATCAAAGCCCGCATCGAGAGTTTTGTGGGCATTGGTGAGCACAACGACGCCGAACATGACTACCAAGCCGACCACTCGAAGATGGCCATCGTTCACGGCGGCATTACCGGACAGGGGCCTGGCAACAGCACTCAGCGCAACTTTCTGCCGCACCCTTATTCCGATTTCATCTACGCCATAATTGTTGAGGAATGGGGCATAGCAGGAGGAACGTTCGTTCTTGTTCTTTACCTGACGCTGCTCTACCGCATCAGGGTGATAGTGCGACGAAGCCGAAGCGCCTTCGGTACATTCCTGTGCATCGGTTTAGGTATCAGCTTGGCCATTCAGGCGCTGATAAATATGGGTGTGGCGGTCAACATTTTCCCTGTTACGGGACAGACGCTGCCGCTTGTGAGTATGGGCGGAACGTCGGTGGTGTTCACAAGCATTGCCATTGGGGTGATTCTGAACGTGAGCCGTTATGCCGACGGCGGTGACCTTGCTGCTGAGCCTGCGACTGTTGATAATCAGAAAAACGATATAAACACAACTGAAAACCAATAATATGGAAAAGAAACGTTACATAATAAGCGGTGGCGGAACGGGCGGACATATCTTCCCTGCCATATCGATAGCGAGAGCCATCAAGCGACGTGACCCGTCGGCTGAGATTTTGTTTGTGGGTGCGCACAACCGTATGGAAATGGAAAAGGTTCCGGCTGCCGGATTCAAGATTGTGGGCCTGCCCATTGCCGGTCTTCAGCGCGACTCTATAATCAAGAACCTGATGTTTCTGCCGAAACTGTTTGTGAGCCTTTTCAAGTGCCGAAGCATCATTCGAACGTTCAAGCCGAATGCCGTGGTGGGCGTGGGCGGCTATGCAAGCGGCCCGCTGTTGCGCACGGCACAGCGCATGGGCGTGCCAACCCTGATTCAGGAGCAGAATAGCTACGCCGGCCTGACCAACAAACTGCTGGCCAAGTGCGCCAAAAGCATCTGCGTAGCCTATGAGGGAATGGAGAGGTTCTTCCCGAAAGAGAAGATTGTGCTCACCGGCAACCCTGTGCGTCAGGATTTGCAAGACATCAAGCCGAATCTGACCGAGGCTTTCAAGTTCTTCAATCTGAGCCAGGGCGGCAATATAAAAACGCTGCTTGTGATTGGCGGAAGCCTGGGCGCGCGCACCATCAACGAGTGCATCGGCAACAATCTCGACCTGCTCATCCGCAAGAAGATTCAAGTCATCTGGCAGACAGGAAAATACTACTACGAGCGCGCACTTGAAGAAGCCGCGCAGTACAATAGCAAGAACATCCACGTCTATCCGTTCATCAACCGTATGGACTACGCCTACTCGGTGGCCGATGTCATCATCTCTCGTGCCGGTGCGGGCACCATCTCGGAACTCTGTCTGGTGGGTAAGCCTGTGATTTTGGTACCGAGCCCCAATGTGGCCGAGGACCATCAGACCAAAAACGCGCAGGCTCTGGTGAAAAACAGCGCCGCCCTGATGGTGACCGACAAAAACGCTCCCGACGAGCTGGTGTCGCAGGTCATCCGGCTGCTTGAGCAAGACGAGCAGCAGGTGCGTCTGCGCATCAATATCAAAAAGATGGCTCTGCCGAACGCCGACGAAGACATCTGCAACGAAGTAATGAGAATTGCATTATGAAGAAACTGACTGATTATAATAAGGCATATTTTGTAGGCATTGGCGGCATTGGAATGAGCGCTCTGGCTCAATGGTTTATGCGCACCGGATACACGGTCGGCGGCTACGACCGCTCGTCGTCCGACATCACCAACCGCCTTGAGGCCGACGGCGCACTGACAACGTTCGACGACAGCGTTGATAACATCGCTGACACATTCAAAACAGATGTCGAACAGACGCTGGTGGTTTACACGCCCGCCATTCCCGACAGTAGTGAGATTCTCAACTTCTTCAAAACCAATGGTTACGATGTTGTGAAACGCTCGGTGGCGCTTGGCATCATTGCCCAAGACAGCTATGCGGCTTGCGTGGCCGGAACCCACGGCAAAACATCGATTTCGACAATGACTACCTGCATCTTGGACCAAACAAAGATTGGCGTGAACGCCTTTCTGGGCGGTGTGAGCAAGAATTTCAACACCAACGTTGTCATCAAGCCCGAGTCGCCGTGGGCGGTGATTGAGGCCGACGAGTTCGACCGCTCGTTCCTGACGCTCTATCCGCACATTGCGCTCATCAGCGCTATGGACGCCGACCATCTTGATATCTACGGCAACAAGGCCGAAGTTGAGAAGGCTTTCGCAAAATTTGTGGGGCAGGTGAAGCACGATGGTGTGGTGATTATCAAAAAAGGCGTGACGCTCGACCACAAGGCCAATGAGGGTGTGAAATACTATTCGTATTCGCTTGACAGTGAAGCCGATTTTTACGCGCGCAACATCCACATTGAGAACGGCGAGTATGTGTTCGACATTGTGACGCCCAACGGTGTGATTGGCAACGTGAAACTCGGGATGCCAGCGCTCTACAACGTTGAGAACGCTGTGGCCGCAACGGCCGTGGCCATGTTTGCAGGTGCGTCGGAAAACGAGATTCGTTTTGGTCTGGCTGGATATGCTGGTGTGCGCCGCCGCTTCGACGTGCGCTTCAAAAACACCGACCTGGTCTTCATCGACGACTACGCCCATCACCCCGAAGAGATCAAGGCCTGCCTGCGCTCGGTGCGCGATTTCTACCCTGGCAAGCCTGTGACGGTGATGTTCCAACCGCACCTGTACAGCCGCACGCGCGATTTTGCCGATGAGTTTGCCGCGGCACTGGACATGGCCGACCGCGTCATCATAACCGACATCTACCCCGCCCGCGAACTGCCGATTGAAGGCGTGTCGAGCGAGATGATTCTGGAACGCATGAAGCTGAAAGACAAAATGTTCTGCCCGTTCGGCAAACTGAAGGACGAAGCGGTGAAAATCAAGTCGGGTGTGCTGCTCACCATGGGCGCTGGCAACATCGACACACTGATTGAACCGATTCATCAGGCGATGATTAAGTGAGTTGAAAGTTTTGAAAGTTATAAGTTTAAAAGTTAGGAAGTTATAAGTTGACAATTAATAATTAACAATGAGGAGACAACAGACAACCGAAATGATGAGCGGACAATGTGTCTGTGGTCTGTAGTCCGTAGTCGATTCACCGATTAAACAACAAAATGAAAGAAAAACTGAAAACGGCATTTGTTTGGACACTGCTCTTGGGCTACCTTGTGGCGGTACTCTGGATTGTGGGCGGCGAGACGGCCAATGTCCGCGTCGATGCCATTTCAGTGCACATCAGCGACAACACCAATAACAAGTTTATAACCGAATCAGATGTTACTCAAACACTTAATAAAGAAAACATTAAGCTGATTGGCACACTGATGGATTCGGTCAATATTCACTATCTTGAAGATGTGCTGATTCACAACAATAAATCGATAAAAAAAGCTGAAGTGTATCGGACCGTTTACGGCGAGATTAACGTCCGCATCGAGCAGCGGCAGCCCATTATGCGTGTTATTAATCCTAACGGCGACAGCTACTACATTGACGCCAATGGCCAGGTGATGCCGCTGAGCAAGAAGTACACGGCGCACGTGATTGTGGTGAGCGGCAACCTGAACGAGCCCTATATGGACCATGTGGGTGAGAATATGCTTCGGTTTGCGGCTCAAACAACTGAGTCGACTGGCGAGCTTCTGCCTGACCTTTTCAAATTGGTTAAGTTCATTAATGGCAACAAGTTTTGGAAGGCGCAGATTGAGCAGATCTACATAAATCAGAAAAAAGAGATTGAGCTTGTGCCGCGTGTGGGCAACCACACCATCATTCTGGGCTCGATTGACGATATAGATGAGAAGTTCGAGAACCTGCGGGCCTTCTACGAGCAAGGGCTTGCAAAGTATGGATGGAACAAATACAAAACGATAAATCTAAAATTTAAAAATCAAATAGTTTGTACTAAAAGAACATAGGTATGGAACAGCAAAACGCAAACATCATTGCAGCGATTGATGTCGGCACGACAAAAATTGTGGCGCTTGTGGGCCGCCGCGACAGTGAAGGCCACATTGAAGTGATTGGCTATGGCCGCACTGAGTCGAAGGGCGTGCGCCGTGGCGCGGTACTTAATATTGAGGAAGCCAGCCGATCGATTAAGGAGGCCGTGTCTATGGCCGAGGAGCAATCGGGCTACAAAATCACTGAGGCTTACGTTGGTATTGCCGGACAGCATATTCGTAGCGACAGGCAGACTTGTACCAAAAACCGCAACTCGGCCAACGACCCCATCACACAAGCTGATGTTGATTCGCTCGTCAATCAGATGCACGAGGTGCCAACTGAGATGGGTGAGGTTGTGCTTCACATTTTGCCTCAAAAATATAAGGTTGACGGCGAGGATGACATAAAGAATCCGGTCGGTATATCGGGCAAGAAACTTGAGGGAGATTTCCATATTGTGTTCGGGCAGATGGCTGCGGCCAACAACTTGCGTCGTTGCGTCGAGAACAACGGAATCAAAGTTAAGAGCTTGATTTTGGAGCCATTGGCATCGGCCACTGCAGTGCTCACCAGCGATGATAAAGAGCTGGGTGTGGCGTTGGTTGACATTGGCGGCGGTACCACCGATGTGGCTATTTTCAAAAACGGACACATATGTAACACAGCTGTGATTCCGTTTGGCGGCGATATAATTACGAGCGACATCAAAGAGGGTTGCAAAATACTTGAGCGTCAGGCCGAAAGTCTGAAAGTGCAACGCGGTCAGGCCATTGTCACTCCCGACATCAAGAACATAGCTGTGACCATTCCAGGTGCTGGAGGACTTAAGCCGAAGGAAATATCACTTGACTATCTGACAATGATTATTCAGGCCCGTATGAATGAGATTATCGCTACCGTGAAGCAGATTCTGGAGAGTGCGGGAATGAAAGAAAACTTAGGTGCAGGCGTAGTACTGACCGGCGGCGGCTCAATGCTGCGCTACCTTATAAACCTGTTTGCGTATGGCACAGCGCTTGAGGTGCGTGTTGGACGGCCCAACCAGTATATCAAGACCGAAATCAAAAATCTGACCACACTGCCAAGTAATTCAACATCAATCGGACTGCTGATGATGGGATTCGAGAATAACACAGCTGAGGGACTTGGTTTTGGTTCGGCCAATAAGAAGGATGAGCCAGCTAAAGAAGAGGAGTTTGAAATCAAGCCCACGAAAAACGAGTCCGAGCAAAAAAACAAAGGCATAGGGTTTGTAAAAGGGCTTTGGGACAAGGCTGTGGATTTTATGACCGTTGAGGACAAAGAGTTCTGAAAAGTACAAAAAATTATAACTCATTTAAAAACATAGGATTATGGAAGGAATGATAAACTTTGGATTTGAAAAGGGCAACTCTAGCATAATAAAAGTCATTGGAGTTGGCGGAAGTGGCGGAAACGCTGTCAACCATATGTTTGCGAAAGGCATTAACGGTGTCGATTTCATCATCTGCAACACTGATAATCAGGCATTGCTCAACAGCCCTATCAATAATAAAATTCAGCTTGGCGCAACACTCACCGAGGGTCAGGGCGCCGGCAATGAACCAAGCAAGGGCCGCGAGGCTGCGCGTGAGAGTTACGACGATATTGCTGAGATGCTCTCGCACAACGCAAAAATGGTGTTTGTAACAGCCGGCATGGGCGGCGGCACTGGCACGGGTGCGGCTCCGGTCATTGCGCAACAAGCCAAAGAGATGGGCATACTGACGGTAGGCATTGTAACGCTACCATTCCGTTTCGAAGGCACAAAACGCAAAAACCACGCCATCGAAGGATTGAAAGAGATGCGTAAGAGCGTTGATGCTCTGTTGGTTATCGATAATGAAAAAATACGCGAGATTTATGGTAACTGCCGGTCGAGTCAGGCTTTCGGTTATGCCGACGACATTTTGACGCTGGCCGCCAAAGGCATTGCCGAAATCATCACCGTGCACGGCATTGTGAACGTCGATTTTGCCGATGTCAAATCGGTGATGACCGACAGCGGTATAGCCTTGATGGGCTCGGCCAGCGCAACTGGTGAGAACCGCGCCATTGAGGCAATTGAAACGGCAATGCACTCGCCTCTGCTGAGCAACAACGATATCCGCGGCGCCAAAAACATTCTGCTCAACATCATCTCGAGCACCGAGCACGAAGCCACGATGGACGAGGTTTGCAGCATCAACGATTATGCGCAAGAGGCTGCAGGCAACAATGCCGACATCATCTGGGGCAACACCATCGATGACTCACTGGGCGAGGCTCTGAGTGTGACGGTCATTGCCACTGGTTTTGACGATGATAGTCTCAACGATTTCATTCCTGAACAAATCGAGAAAAAGATTGAGGTTCTGCGCGAGGAGTCGAGACCGAACCATATTGAGCAGCCGGCAACTGCCAGTACATCAGAGTTTAACACCGATTTTCCGACCAACGACCCAGAAAGAATTGAGCGTGTGGAGCTTGAGGACATCAAACCGATGGATTACGAAATCCGTCAGGCCGAGCTTGACTTCGGTCAGGGTGGCAATTCGCTGCAAAACTCGTTCTCGCAAGCACAACCTTTGCGTTACGGTACCGAGCAGGACGTGCTCGATATGGAGAGTCAGCCAGCCTATATGCGCCTTCGTAACAAGATGCAGCAGAAACAAGAAACAACAGCCGAAAACGCTCAGCCTCAAATGTCGCGTATGACGATTTCAAACGACGGCAAACTGCGCGAGAACAACTCGTTCTTGTTTGATAATGTTGATTAAAGTTGAGAGGTTTAGAATTTAGACTATAGACTACAGACGAGCAAGTATGGGTTATACTTCTAAATCCTAAATCCTAATTTCTAACTATATAAATAACTCAATATGATAGAATTTACAGCCGCACAAATTGCTGATGCTCTGAAGGGCGAGGTTGTTGGCAACGCCGACGTGAAACTGCGCGATGTGGCAAAGATTGAAGAGGGTCGCGAGGGCGCTCTGTCGTTTCTGGCAAACCCGAAATACATCCATTACATCTACACTACCAAATCGTCGGCGGTGCTGGTGAATCGCGATTTCAAGCCCGAAGGACCGGTCGAGACCACGCTCATCTATGTTGATAATGCCTACGAGGCTTTCGCGTCGCTGCTCGATATGGTGGCCGAGGCCGTCATTCCGCGCAAGAATGGCATTGAGCAGCCATCGTTCATCGACCCGTCGGCAACCTACGGCGAGAACCTGTATCTGGGCGCTTTCGCCTACATCGGGCCAAACGCACGCATCGGCAAGAACGTGAAGATTTATCCGCAATGCTATATTGGTGATAATGTGAAGATTGGCGACAACTGCATCATCTACCCGGGTGTAAAAATCTACTACAACTGCGTGCTTGGCAACAACGTAACGCTGCACGCCGGAACGTCAATTGGCGCCGACGGCTTCGGCTTCGCGCCCAACGCCGACAACAACTACAAGAAGATTCCGCAAATCGGCAATGTGATAATTGAGGATTATGTTGAGATTGGCGCCAACGCCTGTGTTGACCGTTCGACAATGGGTTCGACCATCATTCACAAGGGCGTGAAGCTCGACAATCTGGTGCAGGTTGGCCACAACGTTCAGATTGGCGAGAACACCGTGATGTCGGCACAGTGCGGCATTGCCGGCTCAACCAAGATTGGACGCAACTGTATGTGCGGCGGCCAGGTGGGCTTTGCGCCACACATCACCGTGGCCGATGGCACTCACATTGGTGCGCAATCGGGATTGAACGCCAACATCACCACCGAAGGCACGGCCATCATCGGCTCGCCAGTTCAGGACTACAAAGGCTGGCTGCGGTCGAGCGTGCTTTTCCGCAAGTTCCCCGATATTGTCAAACGCATCGACAACATCGAAAAACAATTGGCACAGAAATAATTGTGTGTGAAACAAATATGATGGAATGCCCGGCTTCGGAAACGAGGCAGGGCGTTTCTGTTATTAGGCATTCCTCATGTCCAAATACAAAAAAAGCCGGTACCCAAGCGGATACCGGCTTTTGCGATTATATCGCGGCAAGCGGATTAGAATGCCTTGATAATTCCCATAAAGTCTTCGCATTTCAGCGATGCGCCACCAATCAGGCCGCCGTCGATGTCGGGTTTGGCGAACAGTTCGGGAGCGTTCGAAGCCTTGCACGAGCCACCGTAAAGGATTGAAGTGTTTTCTGCAACTTCTTTGCCGTATTTTGCGGCAATCACCGAGCGGATGTAAGCGTGAATCTCTTCTGCTTGGTCCGAAGTGGCGGTTTTGCCAGTGCCGATGGCCCAGATTGGCTCGTAGGCGATGATAATCTTCGAGAAGTCGTCAGCCGAAAGGTTGAATACTGAGCCTTCGAGCTCGGCTTTCACAACCTCGTTCTGCTTGTTGGCTTCGCGCTCTGCCAGGCTTTCGCCGATGCAGAAGATAACCTTCAAACCGTTGGCCAGAGCCAGTTGAACCTTCTCTTTCAGAATGTCGTAAGTCTCTTTGTAGTACTCGCGGCGCTCAGAGTGGCCAAGGATAACATACTCAGCACCAGTCGATTTAACCATTTCGGCCGAAACTTCACCAGTGAAAGCACCTTTCTCTTTGTCGGCGCAGTTTTCAGCGCCAAGGCCGATGATGTTGTGGTTGATAACCTCAGAAACCTTTGCAAGGTGGATAAACGGTGTGCAGATAACCACGTCGCAGTTTGGTTTTGCGCTCAAAGCGTTGTTCAACTCTGTTGCAAGAGCAATGCCTTCCTGAAGATTCTTGTTCATCTTCCAGTTGCCGGCAACTATTTTCTTTCTCATTTTTGAAATATTTAAATATTTAACAATCTGTTAATTACATTTATTTTCGTTTCCGAATCTTTTGCGCGCAAGTAAGTAAATCGATGCGATAAATGCAAGCGATAAAATGAGCAGCCACGAGTAGAATGTACGCTGTTTCGTCACTTGATAATCAATGCATTTTGCAAGCAGATTGCCCTCGAAGAATTTCATCGGCGGAATGTCGGCCAGGTTCCATTTGCCGATAATCACGCCGTCTTTCACCACCATCAGGCCGGGGTTCGAGCGGACGATGGTTTTGAGCGTCGTCTCGTCGCAGATGCAGATTTCGTAAGGCGGCTCGGCCACCTCGCGGAACGACACAATGGCCTCGTCGGTCGAAGCGGTGAGCATACGGAATGTGTAGCCCTGCGCCAGGCAGAAGTCGGCCAGGCGGTTCAGGCTGTCGGTGCGGCTCAGGTCCGATTTGTCGAGATTGTAGGCGATGAGCAGGAAATTGTAGTTGTCGCTCGCCAGCAGGTCTTCGGTCAGGTCCTCGCCGTCGGGGTTCACAATCGAGAAATCGTGGATCGGCGGCTCGTAGCCCTTCTGCACCAGTGTGTGCCGCGCATCGACGAAAGTCCAGGTGCTGTCGGGCAAGTTGCTGATTTGGAATGTTTTCCGCTCGCCGTCTTTCTCATAGATGAAGGTGCTCTCGTACACGTCGGCAGGCGCACCTGCGGGGCGTTCCATTTTCGCCCTGATTGATGTCCCGACGTTATATGGGCGGAAATCGAGCACTTGCGTGTGGCGATACGAGTATCCGCAGAAAATCAAGATTGCCGCAGCAGCAACGCCCGTGAGCGCCCATTGTTCCATTGGTTTCAGTTTGCTGTCCAGTTGCTTGCGCGATGCAAACACCGCCACCGCAGCCGCCAGTAGCACAAGGTTTTTGAAGAACGTCTGCCAGTTGGTGATTACGAGCGCGTCGCCAAAGCAGCCGCAGTCGTGCACGGGGTTGGCAATGGCAATGTAGAGCGTGAGCGGCGTGTAGAAAGCCATAAAAGCCAGCACAAACGTCGCGCTGAAGCGTATCTTCAGGTTGAAGAGCACCATCACGCCAAGTGTGAACTCAATAAGGTCCTGCAGCACCGAGAGCGCGAACGCCAAGCCGTTGGCCCAGCCCATTCCGAAGGCGTTGAAGTAGTCGATGAACTTGTAGGTTGAGCCGAGCGGGTCCACCGCTTTCACAAATCCCGAAAAAATGAATGTCACACCGATGATTATGCGGCAGACGAGCAGAATGGTTGGTTTTAAACGGTTCATAGTTGAAGTTTTAAGTTTTGAAGTTTTAAGTTTACAGGTTTAAATTCTAACTCTCTGTGTCTCTAATTATACCTATAATAAATCATTCGCCTGCCAGGCCCCCTCAAGGTGCTCAATCACTTTTGGCGGATTGCCATTGAGCACGGCCACAATGTCGAACCGGCCTTCAAGGTCGATGTTATTTTGAATCATATAGGCGTCGGCGGCCTCGACAAGATTTTTCATTTTCTTTTTTGTGACAGCCTCCTGCGGCAGCTCAAAGGCAAGTGTTGAGCGCGTTTTCACCTCCACAAACACCATTGTATCGCCGTCGCGCGCCACAATGTCAATCTCCTTCGGACCATAGCGCCAGTTGCGGTCAACAATCTCGTAGCCCTTTTGCTGCAAGAAGTTGGCGGCCAAAGCCTCGCCCTCGCGTCCGACATCGTTATGCTCGCTCATTGCCAAAATCTAATTTGCTAATCTGTTTATCGACAGATAGTTGCGCTGTGCGGTCAAAGATTAGCGGTTTGTTTGGCTGCTGATGACCGGCCTCAAAGCCGAAGGCCACCGGGTAGCCGTAGTCGGCCACAGCGTCCATCACTATTTGGTTGGCGGTCAAGCCGAAAGACGGTGTGCTGTCTTCGGCATCGGTGAAATATCCGCAGGCCAAACCGGCTAAATTAGTCAGCATTCCGGCCTCGCGCAACTGCCGCATCATACGGTCGATGCGGTAGAGCGGCTCGCCAACGTCCTCAATGAAAAGAATTTTTCCATCGGTGTTGAGTTGCCACGGTGTGCCAATAAGCGAGCAGACGATAGACAGATTTCCGCCGCAAACCACGCCCTGCGCATCGCCGCACTGGTTGCCGTCGCCGGCGAAAGTGTAGTTTGGCGTGCGGCCTTCAAGAACGCTGAAAAGTTCGTCAACGCTGGCTTGCGGCTTGCTGAAGTTCACTGGCATTTGCCCGTGGACGCTCTCAACGCCCAACTGCGTCAGCGCCGCGTGCAGCACCGTTATGTCGCTGAAGCCCACAAGCCATTTCGGCGACCGCAAAAGTCCCGAAAAATCGACTTTCCCCACCATCCGCACGCAGCCATAACCACCACGCACACAAAAGATTGCGCGGATTTCGGTGTCGTCAATCATCTGCTGAAGGTCGGCGGCGCGCTCGCTGTCGGTTCCGGCAAAAATGCCGTGCTCAAGGCGCGTTGTCAGGCCTCGGACGGGGCAGTAGCCGTAACTCTCAATGGTTGAGCATATTGCAGCGTAGTTTTCCTGCCCGACAAACCGTGCCGGTGCTACAATCCCGACTTTGTCGCCTTTCTGCAGTGACGGTGGTGTTATCATTGCTCAAAAAAATGTTTATTCCTCAGGTTCAGTTGGTTGCGGAGCGTTGCCTTCGCCTTCGTTCTGCTGCGGACGGCGGTATTGACGGCGGCGGTGGTTGTTGCGACTACCTTCATTCGACCTATTTTCAGCGTTTTCGCCGTTGTTCTCGCCACTCGGTTTGCGGCTGTTGCCGCCTTTGCCACGCACTTCGCGGCGCAAATTCTTGATATCCTTATCTATAGAGTTCTTTGTCGATTCGAGCATAATCTGGAACTCTTCGGTGGCGTTAATCATCGCACGTTTGCTGTCGCGCATCGCCTTAAACGCCATAAACAATGCGGCAAGAGCCACAACTAATGCGCCGACCGACAAACACGTTCCGCAAGATGACTGCGATGCGCAGGTCTGCGCCATACAGGGTACCGATGTGGTGGCGATTGTAGCGGCCACTAATGCTAAAGATTTGATTTTCTTTGACATAAAACAATTTTTATTAGTTATTAAACAAAACGATTAGTTTTCAAAAGAACGATATTTTTTTAAATCAACTGAATCCACGCTGCTTTTTAATTGCTTCGTAAGCCTCGTTGATTTTCTGGAACTTCTCTTTTGCGGCGCGTTGCACGTCCTCGCCCAAGTAGGCCACCTTGTCGGGATGGTTCTCGACGGCCATCTTGCGGTAGGCTTTCTTAACCTCATCATCGGTGGCCGACGGGCTGATTCCCAATATTTTATATGCAGAGTCGGCATCTTGCTTCACAAACATCGATTTTATTGAGTTGAAATCGGTGTCGCTGATGCCCATATTTCTGGCAATCACTTCAATAACGCTCGCTTCGTTGGCCTGGACGCTGCCATCGGCGTTTGAGATACCAAACAGATAGTCAATAAGTTGCAGTCGGCTTGAATAGTTGAGCATCTGGCCAATCTGGCGGCTCACTTCGTAAACGGGAATCTGCTGTTTGAGTACGTCGCGCAGCATTCGAATGCCGTCGGTGGCGGCTTCAACGCCGAACTGCCGCACAAAAAACTGCTTCACATAGTTGAGTTCGGCTTGAGTAACCTTGCCATCGGCCTTCATCACAGCGGCAGTCAGCACCACAAGGCTAACCATAAAGTCGCCGCGCGAAGTCTGCTGCCGCGAATATGCCGCGCCGCCCGGCTGCTGTCCGCCGAATCCGGTGCTGTAGCCTGCCTGTCCGCCGACTTGTTCTTTTGTGTCGAAAGCGGCGCCGATAAAGTAGCCCAAAATGCCGCCCAACGGTCCGCCTAAAGCCCAACCGATGCCGCCGCCAATCCATTTTCCAAATTTCATCTCAATCGTATTTTATGCTTTTGCCGTTACGGCATTGCGTTGGTTTTCAATTATTTTCTTAATCTCGGTGTCGATTTCTGCCGAGCCATCGTTCACAATCACGTGGTTGGCGTGGGTGCGAAAGTAATCATCGTTGCGCTGGTTTGCAATACGTTGTGCAACTTGTTCGCGCGTTGCGCCGTCGCGGCGCATTACTCGTGCAATGCGAACTTCAATTGGTGCAACCACGGCCACCACCGTGTTGCAGAGTTTTTCAAGTCCGCCTTCGAACAGAATGGCCGACTCAACCACCACAATATCAGTGGTTTGATTGTTGCGCCAAGCCGCAAAATCGTTTCTGACGGCAGGGTGGATAATGCTGTCAATCCACTCAAGTTCGGCCTTGTCGGCGAAAATGCGGCTTGCCAAGAACTGACGGTTCAGTTTTCCGTCAGTATAGGCTTCGGCACCGTATCGGTCTGTAACCAAACGTTTTATATCGTCATTATCATAGAGCAGTTTGGCACGCTCATCGCAGTTGTAGCACGGCACGCCCATCGCTGCAAAGCGCTCTGCCACAAAACTTTTGCCGCTTCCGATTCCGCCTGTCAAGCCAATAGTTATCATCGCGGTTCGAGAACAAAATTGACAACTTGCGGCTCAACGCTCACATTATAAACATTGGCAGGCTGAACTGTCACTGCCACAGGAAGTTGCATTCCAAGCATTGTTTTTATCTGTTCCGCGTCGGCTTCAACCTTGAAATCGTTGTGGCTCAGGCGCGCATAGTCGTTGGTCGAAACCCAATAACGGATGGTCACATCGTTGGGCATCAGCCTTACGGCGACCGAGTCGGGCTCGCCAACAACGGTGATGGGCACGGTGGCCACGGCTTCGGTGAACTTCGAAACGGGCACATCGACCTTCACTTTGCGATGAATGAAAACAATACCATCAATAGGTTGCAAATCAATATTTTTACTAATGTCGGATGTCACGCCGCGAGCGGTAATCCGTTTGGTATAGACGGCCTGCAAGGTGTCGAGCAGCAGGTCGGGACCGTTCACCGTAACCATCGATGGCGTAACGCTGACAATGCCGTCAATGCGGCACTGACTGTCGAAATGTAGGTCGAGCACGGGCCGCACGGGCACGCGCTTCTCGCCGTAGTTCGAGAAGACGAAATAGATGGTGTCGGGCTGAATCATCGACAGGGCAAGGTTTGCGGGCAACTGCGACTTTATCTCTTCAAACAGCGCGCTGGTGCCCAAATGGAATTCCATTGTCGATTCCTTGGCCAAAATATGGTTCAGGCGGCTCAGGTTGATGACCACGGGCTCGGGCATCTTGCCCATCTTGTAGCGCAGAATGTCGAATCCGCGGCCCTGCACGTTCAGGTCGAGATTTTCGGGCAGGTCGTTCACCACCACCTTCTGCATCGGCAGGTTGATGAACGTGACGGGGTAGTGGATGGTGGCGTTCGTCTCGTCGCCCAACTTGTTGAAGAACCACATCAGCGACGAGAAGCCGATGAACACAAAATAGAGCAGCATCCGCTTGTCGAACCGCAATCGGTTTTTGACCGCTGATATGTCAAGGTTTGGATGTTTCATTGTCAGGCGATGAAAATCGCGAAATTCTTCAGGTCTCAAAATTAGCAAACCTGACGGAATAAAATGCGGGGTTCGGCGGCAAAAACGCACAAAAAAAGCGCCGAATCTCTTCAGCGCCTTATTGATTTCCGATGAATCGGAATTTAAGCCTTTGGTGCCACGTCGGCAGGGTCTTTCACCAAGCCCGACTTGTCAACCTTAATCAGCACGCCGTTCGACACGTCGAGCAGAACGGTGGTGTCCTTAACTTCGGCAATGGTGCCGTAGATTCCGCCCACGGTGAGCACTTTGTCGCCTTTTTTGAGCGCCTTGCGGAACTCGTTAATCTCTTTCTGCTTCTTGGTCTGCGGACGAATCATAAAGAAGTAGAACACAAAAATGATAAGCACCAGCATAATCAGGCTGCTTGCACCGCCGCCCTGAGCGCCTTCGGCACCACCTTGTGGCGCCATCAGAAAAATACTCAACAGATTCATTGTCGTTTTGTTTTGATTTATTGTTTAACTGTTTATCAATTGTTTAAAGGTTGAGTCGCTTCGCTGTTTAGAAGTTTATCCCGATAGCTATCGGGGGCATCGCTGTTTAGATAACTAATCATTCTCAACTTTCTAAACTTCTAAACTTCTCACCCCCTCATTTCCAATTATAAATTTCTAATTCCTAACTACTAAATCCTAAATCCTACCTACTACTTAACTTCTGCAAATATCTGCAATTTAACGGGTTTCTCGCCGCAATTTGTCCAGACGTTGGCGCTTTTCAACTGCTTGCCTTCGCGGCCGTAACTGTCGAAAATCACTTCAACGGTGCCGCTCTCGCCAGGTTTGACGGGCTCGGTTGAGTATTTCGACGCCGTGCAGCCGCAACTGGTTGTTACGTCGGTAATCTGCAGTGGGCCGTCGCCTATATTTCTGAATTTGAACGTGTACGACACTTTTTCGCCTTGCGCGATGGTGCCGAAATTGTGGCTCACATCATCGAAACTGATTTGAGGCGTGCCGTTCTGCGCATCGGTTTTTGGCTGGTTTCCAGCGCAACTGACGCAAAACGCAGCCATCAGCAGACCGATTTTCGCAAGTCCCCTCATCAGCGTTATTCAATAAGTCCGCGGCCGGTTTTCTTGATTTTGCCTTCGGCTTTCATCTGGTTCACAATCTTGTCCAGAATGCCGTTCACAAAGGCGTTGCTGCGGTCGGTGCTGTAGAATTTTGCAAGGTCGATGTACTCGTTCAGACTCACCTTCACGGGGATGCTCTCGAACGATGTAATCTCCGACATCGCCATCTCAATGATTAGCAGGTCCATCTGTGCCAGGCGCTCAAGGTCCCAGTTTTTGATTGTGCTGCGGATAATGGTGTTGTTGGCATCGTGGTTGAGCACCGTCTTGCAGAACAGGTCGGTGGCAAAGCGGCGGTCATCGTCGTTCTTGTAGAGTTTCATCAATGCCATCCGTTCCGATGTTTCTTTTAGCTTTTCAACGGTTTTGATGTTCATACTCAACACAAACTCGATGTCGTCGTTCCAGTATATCGAATTCTCTTCGAGCACCTGGTAGAGCATATCGTCGTCTACCATATACTCGCTGAAGAAGTTCATCACAAATTTTTGGTCGGCCTCGTAACTGCTGTCGGGGCTGGCCATATAGGCTTTGTAGCTTTCTGACTCCACCATCACCGTGTAAATG
The DNA here is from genome assembly GCA_946186925.1 of uncultured Bacteroidota bacterium. Classification (GTDB taxonomy): domain Bacteria; phylum Bacteroidota; class Bacteroidia; order Bacteroidales; family SZUA-534; genus RUG13583. Next base: position 40,067 of record CAMHPA010000007.1, read on the forward strand.
TGCTTGATGAGCTCGGGCGTGGCGCTCCAGTTGAGGGCGTTTGAGTCGGTGTAAACAAACAGCCCCTCGGTGTTCTCTATCTGCTTGATAACCGCATTGTTGACAAACCGTTCGTTGGGGTTGCGGTCTTCGTCTGACGCAATGAACTTCGACTTGCGCAGCTCAATTTTGTCGAGCGCGTAGCGGTGCACGTCAAGCAGAAGGATGAAGAAAAGATGGTAGAGGTCGTACGATTTTTCGAGGCTCTTCTGAAGGTCTTTCTCATATTTTGGCAAGCCGTCGGAGTTGTTGCCGTTGAAGTAAGCGTAAAGAAGCTGTAGAACCTTAACCCTAATTAATCGTCTGCTAATCATTTGAAAGACCCTTAAATTGTTATTAAATCGGAGGCAAAGATAATCGATATTTAGGATTTAAAATTTAGGATTTAGGATTTCGCACGCAGATTTTTCTAATGTTAGAATTATCAATTGGACATATTGATGATTATCAGCAAATTAAATCATAACATCTTTTAAAACCAACATCTAACTCTAAACTCTAAACTTTAAACTTCAAACTTTTAACTTCTAACTTCAAACTTCAAACCACCAACACCAAACACCCAACACCAGCAACTCACACAATTCCTTCCTGCAGAATGTCGTGAATGTGGATGACGCCGGCGTACACATTGTCTTTCAGCACAATAAGCTGTGTGATGTGGTTCTGCTCCATAATGTGGAAGGCATTCACAGCCATTGCGTTCTCGTCGATGGTCTTCGGGTTGGCCGACATAATGTCCTGGGCCGTAAGGTTTTCAATTGTGCGGCCCGATACGAGCATTCGCCGCAGGTCACCGTCGGTGATGATGCCCAACAAGCGGCCGTTGTCGGTGACGGCGGTGGCGCCAAGCCGCTTCGAGGTCATCTCAAGAATAACGCGGTTGATTGAGTCCGACGGGGCCACCTCAGGTTTCTCGTTGTTCAGGTAGAGGTCGCTCACGCGCATATAGAGTTTCTTGCCCAAGGCGCCGCCCGGGTGGTATTTGGCAAAGTCGGAAGGCGAGAATCCGCGGCACTCAAGCAGCGCCACAGCCATTGCGTCGCCCATCACCAGCTGTGCTGTGGTGCTCGATGTTGGCGCCAGATTGTTGGGGCACGCTTCGTGGGCGGCATACGCATTTATTATAATGTCGGCCTGCTGCGCCAGATACGACTGAGTGTCGCTCACCATTGCAATCATTTTGTTGCGGCGCATCTTCAGAATGGGCACCAGCACTTTGATTTCGGGCGTGTTTCCGCTTCGCGAAAGCAGCATCACAATGTCGTTGTCCTGAATCATACCCAAATCGCCGTGGATGGCGTCGGCAGCGTGCATAAAGAGCGCCGGAGTGCCCGTTGAGTTCATTGTGGCCACAATCTTCTGCGCAATGATGGCGCTTTTGCCGATTCCGGTCACAACCAGCCGCCCCTTGCTTTTGAAAATCAGGCTTACGGCTTCGGCAAAATTGCTGTCAATCATATTTTTGAGATTGGCCACGGTGGCCGCTTCCTGCTCAATCACATCGGTTGCGATGGCTGTTATTTCGTCGTTTGTCTTCATAATCACGTTTCTAATGTTTGCCGCCGCGCTGAATTTCAGGCGGTTCGGACGGTTTGGAAAAAACATTTCAAAAAAACACACAAAAATATAAATGGACTCATAATTTTTACTAAATTTATTTTCGAGTTTGTAGGCGATTTTTCAAAATTCGCCGTTTAAAGAAATGTTAAAGGGGGAGTGGCTCAAAAACCCCTTGCGGTTGGCGGGCCACCTTAAATGTTTGATGATGGAACTGAAGGATTATTTAAAACAGTACTTCGGCTTTGATACGTTCAAAGGCAATCAGGAGGCAATAATTGAGAATATTCTGGCTGGGCGCGACACCTTTGTGCTGATGCCCACCGGCGGCGGCAAGTCGCTTTGTTACCAACTGCCGGCTATGTTGCAGGATGGCACCGCTATTGTCATCTCGCCGCTTATTGCTTTGATGAAAAACCAGGTGGACGCCATTCGCGGATTCAGCGAGGAGGACGGTATCGCTCATTTCCTCAACTCGTCGCTTTCAAAAGCCGAGATTCAGAGCGTGAAGGACGATATTCTGGCTCACAAGACCAAACTGCTCTATGTGGCGCCCGAATCGCTGGCCAAGGACGATAACATCCAGTTCCTGAAGCAGATAAAGATTTCGTTCTACGCCATCGACGAGGCGCACTGTATCTCGGAGTGGGGCCACGATTTCCGCCCCGAGTACCGCAGCATCCGCTCGCGTGTTGACGAGATTGGCCGCGCGCCCATCATTGCGCTCACAGCCACCGCCACGCCAAAAGTGCAGAGCGATATTCAGAAAACGCTGGGAATGGTCGAGGCCGATGTGTTCAAATCGTCGTTCAACCGCCCCAACCTTATATATGAGGTGCGTCCGAAACGCGATGTTACGAAGGAGATTATTAAATTCATAAAGGCCAACCCGGGCAAATCGGGTATTGTGTACTGCTTGAGCCGCAAGAAGGTTGAAGAGTTGGCCGAAACACTGGTAATCAACGGAATAAAGGCCGCGCCGTATCACGCAGGACTTGAGTCGTCGGTGCGCTCGGCCAACCAGGACAAGTTCCTTATGGAGGAGATTGACGTGATTGTGGCCACCATCGCCTTCGGAATGGGTATCGACAAGCCCGATGTGCGCTTTGTCATCCACCACGATATGCCGAAGAGCCTTGAGGGTTACTATCAGGAGACGGGCCGCGCCGGCCGCGACGGTGGCGAGGGACGCTGCATCGCCTTCTATTCTTATAAGGACATCCAGATGCTTGAGAAGTTTATGCAAGGCAAGCCGGTTGCCGAACAGGAGATTGGCCGCCATCTGCTTCTCGAAACGGTGTCGTACGCCGAGTCGGCCGTGTGCCGCCGCAAGCAGCTGCTGCACTACTTTGGCGAGGAATATACCCAGGACAACTGCGGCGCCTGCGACAACTGTCTGCATCCGCGCGAGACGTTCGAGGGCAAGGACAGCGTGGTGAAGGTTCTGAAAACCGTCATCGCCGTCAAGGAGTTCTTCAAACCCGACCTTGTGGCCAATGTGCTCTGCGGTGTTGCCGACAGCACCATCAAGGCATATAAATATAATGCGATACCTGAGTTCGGCAGCGGCAAAGATCACGATGAGAAATACTGGCAAACCATTATCCGCCAGGCTCTTGTGGCTGATTTGCTTGGCAAGAACATCGAAAATTACGGCTCACTCACCGTCACGCCGCAGGGCTATGAGTTCCTGAAGAATCCACACTCGTTCAAAATCGCCAAGGAGCGCGATTATGAGCAGGAGGGAGGCGACGATTCGGGCGAGGGCGGCGGCGCAATGGTGGCTGCCGACCAGACGCTATTCACAATGTTATGCGATTTGCGCAAAGACATTGCCAAAAAGCGCGGTCTGCCGCCGTACATCATCTTCCAAGACCCGGCTTTGCAGGATATGACCATCCATTACCCGATGACGCTTCAGGAGCTGGGCAATATTCCGGGTGTGGGGCAGGCCAAGGCGATGAAGTTCGGCCAACCGTTCTGCGACTTGATTAGCAAATATGTGAAGGAGAACGAGATAGAGCGTCCAATTGACCTTGTGGTGAAGACCACTGGCAACAACTCAGGAATGAAACTCTACATCGTCCAAAGTATCGACCGCAAACTCGGACTCGATGTGATTGCTGACGGCAAGGGATTGGAAATGAGTGAGTTGCTGACCGAGATGGAGAAAATCGTCAACTCGGGCACAAAACTCAACATCGATTACTACATCGACGAGGTGATTGACGAGGATTGCCAGGATGAAATCTACGACTATTTCCGTGAGGCTGATTCCGACTCTATCGAGGAGGCCATCAAGGAACTTGGCGAGGACGACTACACCGAGGAGGAAATCCGCCTGATGAGGATTAAATTCATCTGCAACGAGGCGTATTAGGTTGGGTTTCACTGATATAGCAAAAGCCGAAATGTGAAGTTTCGGCTTTTTTGTGACATTATTGCAGCATATTACAGATAATTGAGTGAAACATATTAATTTCCATATGACTGATATTGAAGAATTACGGCAAAAGATTGTTCAGTTCACCGAAGATCGTGACTGGGATCAGTTTCATAATCCGAAAGATTTGGCAATTGCTTTGAGCGTTGAGGCTAACGAACTGCTCGAATGTTTTCTTTGGAAGAATCCTGCGGACGTGAAAATTGAAAAAGTGGAAGAAGAGCTTGCCGATGTATTCAACTATGCGATACTCATGGCAAGCAAATACAATTTGGATATCAAACAGATAGTTCTTAAAAAGCTTGCTTGTAATGCTGAAAAATATCCAGTGGATAAGGCAAGAGGAAATGCGAAGAAGTATAATGAATTATAGTGGCAAATGGACTCTTGACGTTTGAATGTCACACTCTTGCATATATTTTCCCAGGCATTCCGCGTACTATGCCGTTCAGTTCCATAGTGAGTAGCAGCGATGAAACTTTGGGCATGGCCATTCCTACAGTACGGCAGATTTCGTCAATCGACAATTCGTTGTCTTGCAGAGCATTGTATATTTCCTGACTTTCGGGATCGAGATCGATAAACAGGCTACGCTGGATGGCTTTGGCTTGGGTGTTCCATCCTAGAACGTATTCAATATCGGTCAGAGTTTCAATCAGATGTGCTTGGCTGGTTTTAATTAGTTTGTTGCATCCAGACGATAGTTTGTCGGTTGGGCGGCCAGGCAATGCGAATATCTCGCGATTGTAGGAATTGGCTAGTTCGGCGGTAATGAGTGAGCCGCCTTTCACGTCAGATTCAACAACAATGGTGGCATCGCACAGACCGGCGATGATACGGTTTCGGCGCACAAAATTGGTTTTGTCGGGGACGGTTTTGGGGAAGAACTCTGTCACCAGACCGCCCATTTTCACCATTTCGGCAGCCACATTGCGGTGTGAAGTGGGGTAGATGGTGTCGAGGCCGTGAGCCAGCACGCCGTATGTTGACACACCAAATTCAACGCAAGCCTTGTGTGCCGCCACATCTATTCCGTAGGCCAGACCGCTCACAATGCATATATCGGAATGTGTTCTGCTGATTTCCTCGATCAGCTCGCGGCAGAACGCTTGACCGCGTTGTGTCGCGGAACGTGTGCCCACCATGGCAAGGTATTTTTTGCTGGAATCGATCGGTTGGCCTTTGACGAAAATCACCAGTGGACTATCTTCACAAGCCTTGAGGCGGGCTGGGTAGTCTTTGTCATACCAAGTCAGGATGCTGATGTTGAATTTGTTGGCAAATTCAAGCATTTCATCGGCACAGCGGTAGTAATCATCGTGGAGGATGGCTTCTGCAAGTGTTTCTCCAATGCCTGGAATGCGTAGCAAATCGTCAGTCTTCGACTTGAAAAGTTGTTGTATTCCACCCGAGTATGAGATAATCCGTTTCGACATTACACTACCAATGCCAGGCACCGCCCAAAGTGCCAGACAATCGCGCAAGTCAGGAATTTCCTGCTCCATCAGTTGCTTTTCTTTTTTATTGTTTCGAGAATGGCGAATGCACGTTTGATTTTTTCAATCTGCTCACCATCAAGCAAATTTACACAAACATTTGGATATTTTGCAACTCCGCCGGGGGTGTTTTTATAAAGAGTGAGATTGGTGCGGAATCGGGTTTTGCTCAGTTCGTAGCCGGCAAATTCATTTGAATCTATTTCAATTGAGTTGTTTTCGGTACGGATTGGCCAAAGGGCTTTATATCTAACGATTATCTTATCTGGACCGACATAGATGATTACAAAATTGTTACCTAAAGTCATTACAACAGCGACATAAACCGCCAATATTGCCGCACCTACAACAATCCATAACCAACTGTTACTCAGATTGGTAATGTATACAGATACCACTGTCAGCGCCACTAGCGCCGGAACAAAGGCGTAGGCCAGTCGTACTTGTGATGCCCGATTTGCGTTGTTGATCTCCATTGCTATTCGTTTTGTTCGCCTCGCAGACGCAATTGTCGAAACACAAAACGTACCAAACTATTGAGTTTTGGTCAATGGAAATGTAACTTTTGTCAAAGGACTGATAAAATATTAGCAGCGTTGTTCTTTCTATCTACTGTTATTCCATTCAATTATTAAAACCACGAATAACACAAACATCCTATCAGGAAGTAGATGGCCATTCCCATAATATCGTTGATGGTGGTAATGAACGGGCCGGTGGCCACGGCGGGGTCAATCTTCAGGCGGTTAAAGCCAAGCGGCAGCGCGGTGCCCACAATTGCGGCAAACAAAACCACCGTTATCAGCGACAGACTGACTGCAATGCTCAGCGCGAAATCGCTGGCAAAGAAGATGTTATAAAGGAAAGCCAATGTTGCCACGATGGCGCCGTTGAGCAGGGCGCCCAACACTTCCTTCAAGATTTTCTTTCCAGCCGAATCCAAACCTAAAGTGTTGTTAGCCAAGCCTTGAACAATAATTGACGATGACTGTATGGCTACATTTCCGCCCATAGCGCCAATCATCGGGATGAAACTGGCCATCACGGGGTGTAGGGCAATGTGGCTGTCGAAACCTTTCACCACAATCGAGCTCAGAATGCCGCCGCCCATACCAATGAGCAGCCACGGAATGCGCGCTTTGGTGAGCTTGAACACCGAGTCGCTCGAATCCACATCGCCGGTGATACCTGACATTATCTGGTAGTCCTCATCGGCCTCATCCTTAATCACATCCACAACGTCGTCGATGGTGATTCGGCCCTTGAGCCGCCCGATGCTGTCCACAACCGGCATCGACACCATATCGTACTTCCGCATAATGTTTGCGACGTCTTCGCAATCATCGTCGGTTTTCACCGATATTATGTCTTCGACAATGTTCTTGACTTTCTGGTTGTCGTTGGCCAAAAGCAGATTCTTCAATGGCAGAACGCCTTTCAGAACCCCTTGGTCGTCAATTACATACACATAGAAGAACTCGCCCACATCGGGTGCCTGCTTGCGGATTTCCTCAACGCAGTTGCGCACGGTCATATTCTCGTTCACACTGATGAGCTCGGTTGCCATAAGACCGCCGGCGGTGTCGGGGTCATATTTCAGAAGGTCGACAATGTCGCCGGCCTGCACAATGTCGGTGATGTTTGATAGGACCTCATCTTGCTTTTCTTCAGGAAGTTCCGAGATGATATCGGCGGCGTCGTCGGAATCCATGTGATCGATGACGGCGTGGGCGATTTCCTGACCTGACAGGTCCTCGAGCAGTTCCTCGCGGTCGTCTTCCTCAAGTTCGATAATGGCGTCGGCGGTGAGTTCCGACGGCAGCAAATTGAAAAGGTAGTGGGCGTCGTCGGGTTCAAGTTCGCCTAAAATCTCGGCGACGTCGGCGGGGTGAAGTTCCGCCACCATCGATTTTATCGACTCGTCACTGCGCTCTTGAATGGCAAGCTGCAGTTCCTCAACAAATTCTTTATTTAATTCAAAACGCATAATTTCAATCTTTTAAAAGTCCGTCAATAATGTTCGTCAGTTCCACGAACTCGCTAACACTCAGTTGCTCGGGCCGTTGTCGGAAGACCGGCTGGTCGCAACGGCGGTCCTGCAGGATTGGCTTCAGGCTGTTCGAGAGAGTTTTTCGCCGCTGGTTGAAACTTGTTTTCACCACTTTCGTGAACAGTTCCTCGTTGCACGGCAGGTGCTCTACCGAGTTGCGTGTCAGCCTGATAACGCCCGACTTGACCTTCGGGGGCGGGTCGAACTCGCACTCGTTGACGGTGAACAGATAATCGATATTGTAATAGGCCTGCAGCAGCACGCTCAGAATGCCGTAAACCTTTGAGCCCGGCTTCGACGCCACGCGCTCAGCCACCTCTTTCTGGAACATTCCCACCATTTGGGGAATCATCTGGCGGTTTTCCAAAATCTTGAACAGAATCTGGCTCGAAATGTTGTAGGGGAAATTTCCGGCCACCGAAATGGGCTTTCCGAAAAGCGCCGGAAGGTCGAGTTTCAGGAAATCGCCCTCGATAATGCGGCCGTTGAGTTCGGGCATTTCGGCCATCAGGTAGCACACCGATTCGTGGTCGATTTCAACCACCCGCACATCGGCCTCGGGACGGCTGAGCAGGTGCCGCGTGAGTATGCCCATTCCCGGCCCGATTTCGAGAATAACGTTCGGTGCCGACGGGGTGAACCCATTGGCTATCCGTGCCGCAATTGTCTGATTGGTAAGAAAATGCTGACCTAAATTCTTTTTTGCCCTGACCTTCTGCATCGCTGATTTTTTTGCGGTTGCAAGATAGGTTTTTATTTAGGAATTAGGATTTAGAATTTAGGATTTAGGAATTAAACTTGTTCAACAGCGCCCCCGAGTAGAGACGTGGCGCGCCGCGTCTCTACAGACAATTCACCGATTATCCGATTCATCGCGCCTTCTTCGCGCACTTCGGGCAAAGGCCTTTTACAAGGAAATTGGCCGAGCGGGCAACGTAGCCGTCGGGTAATTCGATTTGCGGTATATGATTATCGCTCAAGCAGATAGTTTGGTGGCACGACTCGCAGAAAAAATGCAGGTGAGCGTCTTCGTCCTCATCGTCATCGTGGTGGTGGCTCTGGCAGATTTCGTAGCGCGTGCAGCCGTCGCCACTCTCAATGACGTGCACCAAATGCGACTCGCGGAAAAGATTGAGCGTGCGCAGAATGGTTGATTTGTCGATAGTTCCAAGAATCGCCTCAAGTTCAAGCAGCGACAGCGGCTGCCCCGACTCGTGCAGAGCCCGCGCAATCAGCAGACGGTTGCCGGTATCTTTGATTCCGTGCTCCGCAAACAACGACTGTATCTCAATGGTGCTCATTTGTTTTTTTTCGGCAAGATAGAAATTTTGGTGAATTGGTTAACTGGTGAATCGGTGAATTGAATTTTTAAAAGTTGAGTAACTCAACAGCATAGAAATCAACCTACTATTCCTTTCACTATCTCCTTCAATCCTTCATCCCGATAGCTATCGGGACTTCAATCCTTCACTCATTCACTCATTCACTCATTCAATCCTTCAATCACCCTAACTCCACCACCGTAATTCCCGCGCCGCCGAAATCGACGTGCTCGTCGCGGACGCTGGTCACCACATCGACGGTTTGCAGGTACTCGCGCACCACGTTGCGCAGAATGCCGTTGCCCTTGCCGTGCAGAATTTTCACCTCGAAAACGCCTACCATCACGGCTTCGTCAATGAAGGCGGCCACGCGGCTCACGGCCTCTTCGGCACGCATTCCGCGCACATCGAGTCCGGGCTTGAACGACAGCCGGCGCTGGTTCAACTCGTACGACTGCTGCAGGCTGCCCTGCCGCACGCTCTTGCGAAGTTTCTTTTTCTCGTCGTCGGTCAGGTGTTGCAAACGGCTGATTTCCACATTCATATATAGGTTGTCGAAAGCCACCACGGCGTTCTTCCCGTTCAGTTCCATAATCTCGCCCACGGTTGTCTGCCCCTCAATGCGCACTGGCATTCCAATGGTGAAATCGCGCTGGCGCTCCTCAACCACATCGGCGGCCTTCAGTTGCGCGTCCTGCTTCGATTTCGACGTGCGGACACGATTCTCGCGTTCTTTCAGTTTTTTGATTTTCTGCAAGATACGTTCCTCGTCGTCATTGGTCTGCTCCATTGCCTGACGCGCCTCATCGAACTGCTGGCGGGCCTGCTTGGTTTTCTCCTTTTCGGCCTGCGACTCGCGAATCTGACGTATCGTATTTTCAATCAGCCTGTTGGAATCGGCCAATAGGCGTTTGGCGTCGTCTTTCGATTTTGTCATCAACTCCTTGCGGAAACGTTTCGTCTCGTCGAGTTCGCGTTTTTCGGTCTCCATCATCTCCTCCAAGCGGCGCTCTATCTTGCGGATATTCTCGCGTTTACGCTCCCAATAATATTTGTCGCGGGCAATTTCGCGAAGGTGCTTGTCGAAATTCAGGTGCTCCTCGCCAACCTTGCTGCGGGCGTCGTCAATCACATCTTGCGGCAGACCAATCTTATAGGCAATCTCGAAGGCGAAACTGCTGCCCGGCTTGCCCATCTCCATCACAAACATCGGCTCCATCCGGTTGGTGTCGTAAAGCATTGCGCCATTGACAATTCCGTCGTGTCCGGCGGCAAAATGCTTCAGGTTGGTGTAGTGGGTGGTTATCACGCCGAAAACCTTCGCCTGATTGAGCCGGTCGAGAATGGCTTCGGCAATGGCGCCGCCAAGCATCGGCTCGGTTCCGGTGCCGAACTCGTCAATCAGAATCAGCGTGCGGCCGTCGGCGTTGCGCACAAAATGCTTCATATTCAGCAAGTGCGAACTATATGTACTTAAGTCATTATCAATGCTTTGCTCATCACCAATATCGATAAATAGATTGGTGAAGATTCCGGCGTGGCTTGTCGGCTCCATTGGCACCGGCAGGCCGCACTGCAGCATATATTGCAGCAGTCCGACGGTTTTCAGACAGACCGATTTTCCGCCTGCGTTCGGGCCGCTAATGACCAAGATTCGGCTTGCCTCGTCGAGCGCGATATTGAGCGGCACGAGAGTGCGTCCGGCTTCGCGGAAAGCCTCTTGTAGTATGGGGTGGCGGGCATCGCGCCAATCGATTAGCGGCTTGTCGGACAAGTGCGGCACGGCGGCTCCGATCTGCAGCGCATAGCGGGCTTTGGCGCGAATGAAATCGGTGATTCCCAAGAACATAAGTGCATCGTCAAGGTCGTCGGTGTAGGGGCGCAGATTGTCGGTCAGGGTTCGCAGAATGCGGATAATCTCGCGGCGTTCGGCCGACTCAAGTTCGAGCAGCGCATTGTTGATTTCCACCACCGGCGCAGGCTCCACATAGCAGGTTTTGCCGGTTGCCGACTCGTCGTGGATAATGCCCATAATGCGGCGCTTTTGCGAAGCGGCAATGGGAATGACCAACCGCCCGTCGCGGACGGCAAGCGTGGCGTCGGGTTCAACCCAACCTTCCTGCTGCGCATCGGTAATAATGCGGCGAATGAGTTTCGACGCAGCGCCTTGTTTTTCAGCCAATTCGCGGCGAATGGCGGCCAATTCGGGCGACGCATTGTCGCGAATCTGCCCCTGACGGCTCATTATGTGCTCAATACTGTCGGTCACGTAAGTGTGCACCGTCACGTTGGCGGCAATGGCGCTCAATGACGGATAACGCTCCGTGTTCTCCTCTTTCGCAAAAAAACGAGCTATAGCCTTTACCGTTGATAATGAGCGGTATAGATTGAAGATTTCTTCTGCTTCGGCAAACGAGCCTTCAACGCGCATCTTGTCGAAAAGCGGCCGAAGGTCGAAGAAGTAGTCGGTCGGAAAATCGACTTGACTCTGAAGTAGTTGTATAAATTCCGACACTTCGGCAAGACGGTTGCGCACATCGGCGGCCTTTGGCATAAACCGCATTTTGTCTGTCAGCCACCGGCCCACTTCGCCCAAACAGCAACCCTTCACCGCCTCGCGAACCCGCACGAAATCAATCTTTTGCTCAAAATTATCAGGATAAATCATCAAAAATCATTTTCGACAAAGGTAAGGAAAATGTAGGGACGCACCGCGTGCGTCCGCATAACCGCGTGCGGTGGATTTTTTTTTCGCACAGATTACACAGATGACGCAGATTTCGTATGGACGTACTGCGTGCGTCCGTTTAACCGCTCACGTCGGATTTTGATGGTTGCTAAAATCATCAAAAAGGGAGAATCATTTGATTCTCACAAATGTATCTCGGATAACACCAGCAACTTGCGTACCGTTTCGCATTCCTGACACTAGTGTGGACCCCTCGATGCAAAAAGAATCACCAATTCGCTTCCGCATTATCACAGAAACTACATCACCGCCGCCATATAAGTCGGCAAACACAGCACACCATTTTTGGTTGTCAGGTCGGCATTGTGCAGAATGTATGGCGTGGCAAGCTGTTCTGCGAACTTCTGCCCAAACTTTGTCAGCGAAGCAAACGCGTAGTTCTTGCCCGATTTCACCTCGATTGGAGAAATGTTATGTCGGCTTGTCAGCGATGACTTTGAAATCAGAAAATCGATTTCCATACGGTCGTCTGCGTCTTTCGAGGTGTTGCTGTAGAAATAAAGCCGATGACCGCTTGCCACAAGCATTTGAGCCACAATATTCTCTGTCAGATAACCCATATTGGACTCCAACTTGCCCAGCAGTATTTTCTCGTATAGCTGCGTTGGCACCGCCCCCCGCTCGTCGAAGGCCATACTGATGAGCAATCCTGTATCGGCCATATAGCATTTCAGGCGGGTGCGGTCGGTGTTCATATGCAATCCGATGTTTGGTGCTGTCGAGTTGTAGCAGATGTTCACAATCCGCGAATCATATAGCCAGAAAAACGAGCTCTCGTAATTAGTATATCGGGCATTGGGGTCCAAATCAGTCAGTTGAAAATTGCGCTCGTGGCGTTGCAGTTGCCCGGGAATATCCTCGAAAACCAGTGCGGCCTTTGTTTCTGCGCCCGTTGCGTATTTCTTGATGTCGTTGCGATAGAGGGTCAGGATTTGCTGTTTCTCGCGCTCAACTGCCTTAAAATCTTTGGTTTTAGCGTATGCTTCAACAGCTTTTGGCATTCCACCAACCAACATATATAGCCGCAGATATTCCATCGCTTTTCGGTGAATTGGCCCCAATGGTTTTAGGTTTCCAAATTGCTCACGGATATAGTCCATCAGCCCGTCCTCACCTATGGCCCACATAAACTCCTCAAAATCCATCGGATACATCTGTACGGCAAACTCCTCTGATGGAATCATTATCTCTTTAACATTCTTTTTGATGCTGATGAGCGAGCCAGTTTCGATGTAGTCGAAACGGCCATCGGCCACTAAATATTTGATGGCGGCGCGCGCTTTGGGGTAGAGCTGCACCTCGTCGAACACTATCACAGACTGCCGCTCGCGCAATTTCACTCCGTGATGCAGCTGTAGTAGCTGAAGGAAACGGTCGGTGTCGTTCAGATAGTTGTCGAAGATGTCGCGGTCCTCATTATCAAGATGGTTGAAATCGATGATGATGCACGATTTGTATTCGTTTCGGGCGAATTGTTCAACCGAGTAACTTTTTCCAATACGCCGAGCTCCTTCGAGCAGCAAGGCTGATTTCCCTTGTGATTGGTTTTTCCAATCCAGCATCTCGTTGTAAATCTTGCGTTTCATAAATAGAGTTTCATATCATTCCGCTGACAAAAATAATAAAATTTCACATTTCCGAGGTGTTGTGACTATGAAAATTTCACATTTCCGACCTATTTTAATGGGTGAAATTTCACATTTCCGAGGTGTTGTGATCATAAAAATTTCACATTTCCGAGGTGAAACTGGCAAAAACGAGCATTGCTTATGGCAAAAACCATACATTCACTATGACTCTGCAAGAACTTCCAAATCTCACAACTTTTCAACAATCGTTTCATTCGTCGAATCATTTTCCTACAATTGCCGACGCAATCAAACAAGGCCGGAAGAATGGGCAAAAACCTATATATTGCAGAGAAACCGAGTGTGGCTCAAGAGTTTGCGAAGGCGCTCAAAGAGAGTATGTCGCGCGGCGACGGCTATCTTGAAGGCGACCGCAGCATTGTCACGTGGTGCGTGGGCCACCTGGTGACGATGAGTTACCCCGACGCCTACGACCCCACGCTCAAGCGATGGGACGAGAGCACTCTGCCGTTTCTGCCGCAAAACTTTCTGTATGAAGTGATTCCGAGCGTCAGCAAGCAGTTCGGAATTGTGAGTGGGCTGCTCAACCGCGCCGATGTCGATTGCATTTACGTCTGCACCGACTCGGGCCGCGAGGGTGAGTACATTTACCGCCTTGTGGACCAAATGGCCAAGGTGCCCGCCGACAAGCAGCGCCGCCGCGTCTGGATTGACTCGCAGACCGAAGAGGAAATTCTGCGCGGAATACGCGAGGCCAAGCCGCTCACCGAGTACAACAGCCTTTCCGATGCGGCCTATCTGCGCGCCAAAGAGGACTACCTGATGGGTATCAACTTCAGCCGCATACTCACTTTGAAATACGGCTACACCGTGCGCCGTTTCTTGAATCTCGACAAGATTGGCGCCATATCGGTGGGTCGCGTGATGACCTGCGTTTTGGGAATGGTGGTGCGCCGCGAGCGCGAAATCCGAGCCTTTGTCAAGACGCCGTTCTACCGCATTATGGGCAACTTCGCTTTAAGCGAAACCGACTCGTTTTCAGGCGAATGGCGCGCCGTTAAGGGTTCGAAATACTTCGAGTCGCCACTATTATATAAGGAAAACGGGTTCCGCCGCCGCGAAGATGCCGAGCAGTGCATTGCAATGATGCAACAGTCTGGCAGCGAGGCTGTTATTGTCAATATTGATAAGAAAAAAGAGAAGAAAAATCCGCCGCTGCTTTTCAACCTTGCCGAGTTGCAGAACGAGTGCTCGAAACTCTTCAAAGTGAGTCCCGACGAGACTTTGCAGATAGTGCAGGACATGTACGAGAAGAAGTTGGTGACTTATCCGCGTACCGATGCGCGCGTGCTGTCGTCGGCAGTGGCTAAGGAAATTACGAAAAATCTGCACGGACTGGCCACCCGCCCTGAATATCTGGAACTTACAAAGCAGGTGAAGCAGCACGGGCTCTACGCCACCATTGGCAAAAGCCGCTACACCGACGACAAGCAGATAACCGACCACTACGCCATAATCCCCACGGGGCAAGGCTTTCAGGCGCTCGACGGCTGTTCTGAAACGGCCCGCGGCGTTTACGACCGCATTGTTCGCCGCTTTCTGGCGATATTTTTTCCGCCTGCCGAATACAGCAAGGTCAGCATTGAGTTGACGGTTGGCACCGAGCATTTCTTCGCCAACTTCAAAATTCTGACTTCGCCTGGCTACCTGACAGTTATGGGTGACACACCAAAAACCGATGACGACAAGCAGCAGGACGAGGTGCTCGACACCAACCAATTCGAGTTGGTGAGCAAACTTAAAAAAGGCTCTGTGCTGCCCGTGGCTGGATACGAGTTGAAAGAGGGCGAGACGTCGCCGCCGAAACGCTACAATTCGGGCTCGCTCATTCTGGCAATGGAAAACGCTGGCCAACTAATTGAAGACGAAGAACTTCGGGCGCAAATCAAAGGAAGCGGAATCGGCACAAGCGCCACCCGTGCCGAGATTTTGAAAAAGTTGGTGAATATCGATTATCTGAACCTGAACAAAAAGACGCAGATTGTAACCCCCGCCAAGTTGGGCGAGATTGTGTATGAGGTTGTCGATGCGTCAATCCGTCCGCTGCTAAACGCCGAGCTGACAGCAAGTTGGGAAAAGGGCCTGACAATGGTTGCCAACGGCGAAATCGGTGAGCAGGAATATTTGGCAAAACTCGAGGCTTTTGTCCGCAAACTCACCGACAGCGTTAAAATGGTGCGGAATCAGGCGTCGCTAACGCCGGCATTCAGCGCGGTGGATGGGTATTACAAGTAACGTGACTGAAAATATAAGGGATAGATTCTTATACTGTTGTTGATCCATTTTTTTCGTTCAATCAGTTTGCCGACAAACACCATTTGCTATTTTTGCAGTTCTTTTTAAACGAGTTGACTTTTATCGGAAAACGTAACAATTTGAAATCGAAATAGAAATGAAAAAGGAACTTGAGACAAGGTACAATCCGGCTGCGGCCGAAGAAAAATGGTACAAGTTCTGGATGGACAACAAATTCTTCCATTCTGAACCCGACCACCGCACACCATATACTATTGTGATTCCGCCGCCGAACGTTACCGGCGTGCTGCATATGGGCCATATGCTCAACAACACCATTCAGGACATTCTGGTGCGCCGCGCCCGTATGATGGACCGCAACGCCTGCTGGGTGCCCGGCACCGACCACGCTTCAATCGCCACCGAGGCAAAGGTTGTGAAGAAGTTGGCCGATATGGGTATCAAAAAGCGCGACCTGACTCGCGAGGAGTTCCTGAAATACGCCTGGGAGTGGAAGGAAGAGCACGGCGGCGTGATTCTTGAACAACTCAAGAAGTTGGGCGCTTCGTGCGACTGGGACCGCACCGCTTTCACAATGGACGACGTGCGCAGCGAATCGGTTTTGCGCGTGTTTGTCGATTTATACCGCAAAGGTTTGATTTACCGCGGTTTGCGAATGGTAAACTGGGATCCGAAGGCACAGACCGTGCTGAGCACCGAGGAGGTTATCTATCGCGAAGAGAAAAGCAAATTATACTATCTGCGTTATTATGTGGCTGATGCCGACGCAAACCCTGTGAAACCCACTGGCGCGGAAGGCGAAATCATCCATAAAGACGCAAAAGGCTACTACGCTGTGGTGGCCACCACCCGTCCGGAGACAATTATGGGCGATACTGCAATGTGTATCAATCCGAAAGACCCGAAAAACCAATGGTTGCGCGGTCATAAGGTGATTGTGCCGCTTGTTGGGCGAGTTATTCCGGTTATCGAAGACCGCTATGTTGACATTGAGTTTGGTACTGGCTGTCTGAAAGTTACGCCTGCCCACGATGCCAACGACTACGCTCTCGGTCAGACTCACAATCTGGAGACAATCGACATTTTCAACCCCGATGGAACGCTGTCGGAAGCCGCTGGACTCTATGTCGGTCAGGACCGTATGGATGTGCGCAAGCAGATTGCCATCGACCTTCAAAACGCCGGCCTGATGGAGAAAATTGAGGATTACGACAACAAGGTGGGCTACTCGGAGCGCAATCAGGATACGGCCGTGGAGCCGCGCCTGTGCAAGCAGTGGTTCCTGTCGATGAAGCATTTCGCCGACATTGCACTGCCGCCCGTGCTCGAAGGGAAAATCAAGTTCCACCCCAACAAATACGTATCGACCTACCGCAACTGGCTCGAGAATATTCAGGATTGGTGTATCAGCCGCCAACTCTGGTGGGGACACCGCATTCCGGCTTATTTCTTGCCGACAGCCGAAGGCGAGGAAGAGAAATTTGTGGTTGCGCTCACAGCCGATGAGGCTCTGGCCGAAGCACGCAAAATCAAGGGTTACGAGAACATCACCGCCGACCAACTGCGTCACGATGAGGATGCGCTCGACACTTGGTTCTCGTCGTGGTTGTGGCCTGTCTCGCTTTTCAACGGCATTAATAACCCTGGAAATAAGGAGATTAACTACTATTACCCCACTTGCGACCTTGTCACGGGCCCCGACATTATCTTCTTCTGGGTTGCCCGAATGATTATGGCTGGCGAGGAGTATCAGCACGATGTGCCGTTCCGCAACGTTTATTTCACTGGTATTGTGCGCGATAAGTTGGGCCGCAAGATGTCGAAATCGCTCGGCAACTCACCCGACCCGCTCAAACTTATTGCCGACTACGGCGCCGATGGCGTGCGTGTGGGAATGTTGCTCTGCTCGCCTGCTGGCGGCGATTTGCTTTACGATGACTCGCTGCCTGAGCAAGGCCGCAACTTCGCCAACAAGATTTGGAACGCTTTCCGCTTGGTTTACAGTTGGAATGTGGATGACAAACTGCCGCAGCCCGAAGCCGCGCGCGTGGCAATTGAGTGGTTCAACCAAAAACTGAGCAGCACCATTGTGCAACTCAACGACCACTTCGATAAGTTCCGCCTGTCGGAGGCGCTGATGACCGTTTACCGCCTGTTCTGGGACGAGTTCTCGGCTTGGTTCCTTGAGATGGTCAAGCCCGCTTACCAAACGGCTTGCGACGCCACAACTTATAATGCTGTGATTGAGTTGTTTGAGAAGATGCTCAAACTGCTGCACCCATTTATGCCGTTCATTACCGAAGAGATTTGGCAGTCGATTAAGGAGCGCCAAACCACTGACAGCCTGATAGTTGCCAAATGGCCCGAGGCTGGAGCGTTCAACGAAGATTATCTGGCAGAATTCGAGAATGTTAAGCAGACAATTGCCGAAATCCGCACCGTCCGCACCGACAAGAAAATCCCGAACCGCGATGCAATCAAACTCTTTGTGAACAAAGGCAGCAAAGGGTACAACGCTCAGTTCGACAGCGTGATAGCAAAGATGGGCAACACCGAATCGATTGAGATTGTCAGCCAAAAAGTCGACGGCACAGTCGCCTTTATGGTTCAGACAACTGAATTCTACGTTCCGTTCGGCAGCAATATCGATGTCGAGGCCGAACTGGCCAAACTGCAAGCCGACCGCACTTATCTGGAAGGCTTCCTACAGTCGGTAATGAAGAAACTCTCGAACGAGAAGTTTGTGAACGGAGCCCCTGCAGCCGTTGTTGAGAACGAGCGCAAGAAGCAAGCCGATGCCGAAGCAAAAATAAAAGCCATCGACGAGCAGATTAAAGCGCTAAGTTAAGAAACTTGCTGATATATAGCACAAAAACAAAGTCCGCAGCCTGATTGGGTGCGGACTTTTTGTTATATGTTATATAGGTGTTGCAAGCTTAAAAATGGAAACGCGCAATTGGCATATTTTTATATATTTGCCCCCGATTTTATAAAAGGTGATCTATGAAAGGAGCAAAACCATTAATGCTGCTGTCGGCAACATTGCTGACAATTAACGCATTAGCACAACAAGGCATTTTCTACTATGTCAACACAAACGCTGAGTTAATAAATTCCAAAACTACTGACGTAGTGTTGAACGACAATGGGATTGTTATTCTCAATGAGTGTTCCGATGCAAAATACGAGAATCCTGCTGTTCAGCTTATCGAATTGAATAAGAGTTTTATTAAGACATCGGAAAACATTGTGAAAATAAACGGGTTAAGCAGTGTTAACACAATTACCAGGTATACAGATGGCAACTATGGTATTCTAGCTAACGAGGTGGAGTGTCCGGTAAGGCTTAATGTTTCAGGAAGTTACAAGGAAATGAGCCAATCACCCATACTTGACCAAAAAAACGAATATATTGTCGATCGCGCAGTTGTTGGCAAGCAGATTTTAGTGGTTTCGACCCAGTCTGAAGTCAAAGGCAAATATGCTATTGTATTGAGTAGCTTCGATGTTGAATCTGGTGAGAAGCAATGGAGTAAGGTTGTTTCAAGTGAGACTAATGAGTCGGCCGATGCTATTGCCGCCGATAATGATGGCAATGTTGTGGTTTTAGGTCGCAAGTACAACGATAGCGGAACTGAGTATATTCCAATATTTTACAAACTTGACACTAAAGGTGGAATTGTTTGGAAAAAGAGCAGTGTTGATATGCCATCGAATTTCTATTCGCAGAATATGGCAATATCTAAAAACAACGAAATATTCTATGCTTGCGGTCTAACGCAGCGTTCAGGGCTTCAAACAAAACTTTACAAACTCGATGCCAACGGCAACACCAAACGTTCAGTCAGCATTATTGAGTTCACAGGCAACGGTGTTTTAAGTCTGTCGTCGGGCAAGATTTTGTTGTATGGCTCACGTTTCTACACAGATGTTAAGCAGGTTGTTACCAAGGGTGCATACGTAATCCTAGATAGCGATCTGAATGAGTTGAGCAATAAGTCATTAAGTGTTAATGATAAGCCTGACGCTGATTTTAAATATTCAACAACAAGTAGTTCCGATTTGCAGGCTGCACTTGAGCTGGAGTCAGGCAGTATTGTTATGGTTGGCAAAGTGACAATGCCACAAGCAGGCAGTTCCACCGAAAAGCAGAACAATACTATAGTTGTTGTGGCCGACATTTATGGCAATTATAAATAGAATACACACTGTTGAAAATGCAAAGGCATCAAGAATTCTTGATGCCTTTTTTAGTTGAATTCATGCAAACATTATTCCCTTCTTGCATGGTCGGATGAAACTATAGGTATGATGAGATCGGATTATTTGAAAGCATAGCATACATATATATGTAGTCATTAAAAAAGCGGATTTGGGTCGCATTATTCTATTGTCGTCGCATCGGGTGTGGTATGATTTTTTTATATGGGTGTTCATAAAAAGTTGACATTGCTGGTTGAAAGATGCGTTTTCCCCTTAATTATTGGGCTTTGCGCCTGTGGAAGTTATTTTTCAAAATATTTATTTTGAGAGTATTGATTAAGAAGAAATTGTTTTTACCTTTGCGAACCGATTTTTGCGGAGAATTATGTACATTTTATTAATAAAAATATGCCAACTATACAACAATTAGTAAGAAAAGGGCGAGTAGAGATGGACAAGAAGAGCAAGGCACCAGCCTTGGATTCATGCCCGCAGCGCCGTGGTGTTTGTGTTCGTGTATACACCACAACGCCCAAAAAGCCAAACTCAGCCATGCGCAAAGTGGCCAGGGTTCGTTTAACAAATGGTAAGGAGGTCAACTCTTACATTCCGGGAGAGGGTCACAATCTGCAGGAGCACTCAATTGTGATGATCCGCGGAGGTCGTGTTAAGGATCTACCAGGTGTTCGTTACCACATCATTCGTGGTGCTTTGGATACATCGGGAGTAGAGGGACGCAAACAGCGTCGCTCAAAGTATGGTGCTAAAAGACCTAAAAAATAATTTATAATATAGTAAGATGAGAAAATCAAAACCAAAGAGTAGGATTCTGTTACCGGATCCAAAGTTCAATGACGTATTGGTTACCCGTTTTGTCAACAACCTGATGTTGGACGGGAAAAAGAGCATCGCATACGAGATTTTCTATGACTCGCTTGAGATGGTTGGTGCAAAGATGAAAGATAAGGAATTGACCCCGCTTGACATCTGGAAAAAAGCACTTCAGAATGTAACCCCGCAGGTTGAGGTTCGCAGCCGCCGTGTTGGTGGTGCAACATTCCAAATTCCGCAAGAAATCCGCGAGACCCGCAAAGTGGCCATGAGTATGAAGAACATGATTCTGTTCGCACGCAAACGCGCAGGTCACTCAATGGCAGAAAAACTCTCGGCTGAAATCATAGCCGCATTCAATGAAGAGGGTGGCGCGTTCAAGAGAAAAGAAGAGATTCACCGTATGGCAGAGGCCAACAAGGCATTCTCACACTTCCGCTTTTAATTAGAGAAGAAATACAATGGCAAGAGATCTTAAATACACTCGCAACTTCGGTATCATGGCTCACATTGATGCCGGCAAAACAACAACTTCAGAGCGTATCCTGTTTTACACCGGTAAAACCCACCGCATTGGTGAGGTGCACGATGGCGCCGCCACCATGGACTGGATGGCTCAAGAGCAGGAGCGCGGCATCACCATTACTTCTGCCGCAACCACTTGCTTCTGGAAATACAATGGCAACGAGTACAAGTACAACCTTATCGACACTCCGGGACACGTTGACTTCACTGTTGAGGTTGAACGTTGTCTTCGCGTTTTGGACGGCGCTGTAGCCGTTTATTGCGCTGTGGGCGGTGTTGAACCACAGTCAGAGACTGTATGGCGTCAAGCCAATAAATATCAGGTTCCGCGTATCGCATTCGTTAACAAGATGGACCGCATCGGCGCCGATTATTTCTCGGTTGTCAACCAAATCCGCGACCGTCTGAATGCAAATGCCGTTACAATCCACATTCCAATCGGTGCTGAAGCCGATTTCCGTGGTTTGGTTGACCTTATCGAAATGAAGGCGATTGTTTGGTATGATGACGCTCAACTGGGCACCAACTACAAATACATCGATATTCCGGAGGATTTGGTTGAGACAGCCAACGAGTATCGCGCAAAACTGATCGAGTCAGTTGCCGAACTTGATGACACTCTGTTGGAGCGCTTCTTCGAAGATCCTGATTCAATCACGGTTGACGAGATTAAGAGCGTAATCCGCCGTGCCACAATCCAGCAGTTGATTGTTCCGGTATTGTGCGGTTCTGCTTTCAAAAACAAAGGTATCCAACGCTTGTTGGACGCTGTGGCAGCATTCTTGCCAAGCCCGGTTGACGTTCCTGCTGTTGTCGGTACAAATCCTGCAACCGAAGAGGAAGAAGATAGAAAAGTTGACGCTAACGAGCCATTCTGCGGTCTGGCATTCAAGATTGCCACTGACCCGTATGTTGGCCGTTTGTGCTTTATCCGTGTATATAGTGGCGTGCTCAACGCAGGCGACACTGTTCTGAACATGCGTACCGGCAAGAAAGAGCGTATCTCACGTTTGTTCCAGATGCACTCGAACCACCAGAACCCGATGGAGAAGATTGAGGCTGGTGATATTTGCGCAGGTATCGGTTTCAAAGACATCCGCACTGGCGATACATTGTGCGCTGAGAGTGCACCAATCGTACTCGAGAGCATGACTTTCCCGAAACCAGTTATCAGCATCGCCATCGAGCCTAAGACACAAGGCGACATGGAGAAACTCGACGCCGCTCTCATCAAGTTGGCTGAGGAAGACCCGACCTTCACTTTGAAGACCGATCAGGATTCAGGTCAGATTGTCATCAGCGGTATGGGTGAGTTGCACTTGGATATCCTTATCGACCGTCTGAAACGCGAGTTCAAGGTTGAGGTTAACCAAGGCGCACCGCAGGTTGCTTACAAAGAGGCAATCACCGCAACTGTTGATCACCGTGAGGTATTCAAGAAACAGACTGGTGGTCGTGGTAAGTTCGCCGACATTGTGGTTAAGGTTTCACCGGCCGAGGAAGGCAAAGAAGGTCTTACATTCATCGATTCTATCAAGGGTGGTCACATTCCGGCAGAATATATTCCTTCAGTAGAGAAGGGCTTCAAAGAGGCAATGAAGAACGGTCCGTTGGCAGGATTCCCTGTTGACAGTCTTCAGGTTGAGTTGGTCGATGGTTCGTTCCACCCGGTTGACTCTGATCAGTTGTCGTTTGAAATCGCAGGCCGCCAGGCATTCCGCGAGGCTTGCGCCAAAGCAAAACCGATCCTTCTCGAGCCTATCATGCACGTTGAGGTTGTAACACCTGAGGATTACATGGGTGACGTTATCGGTGACCTTAACAAACGTCGTGGTCAGGTTGAAGGCATGGAGTCACGCGCAACAGGCGACCGCGTTGTGAAGGCAAATGTTCCGTTGTCGGAAATGTTCGGCTACGTTACCGTTCTGCGTACAATCACATCAGGCCGCGCCACATCAAGCATGGAGTTCTCGCACTACGCTGAGACCCCGAAGAACGTGGCAACTGAAGTGTTGGAGAAAATCAAAGGCAAATAATTCTTGTTATACATTAAACATATGAGCCAAAAAATCAGAATTAAATTGAAATCTTACGATCACAACTTGGTTGACAAGTCGGCCGAGAAGATCGTGAAGACTGTAAAGACCACTGGCGCAGTTGTTAGCGGACCTATTCCACTTCCGACACACCGCCGCGTGTTTACAGTGCTGCGCTCAACATTCGTGAACAAAAAATCACGCGAACAGTTTGAGCTGTCTTCTTACAAAAGGCTTCTCGACATCTACAGCTCTACAGCTAAGACTATCGACGCCTTGATGAAACTTGAACTGCCCAGCGGCGTTGAAGTTGAGATTAAAGTATGACATTTTATAAATTATAAAAATGGCTGGATTAATAGGTAAAAAAATCGGAATGACATCGATTTTCAGTGCCGAGGGAAAAAATATTCCATGCACTGTTATCGAAGCAGGACCTTGCGTTGTTACGCAAGTGAAAACCGTTGAGAAAGACGGTTACAGCGCACTTCAATTAGGCTACGAGGACAAGAGTGAAAAGAATTTCACTAAAGCCGAATTGGGACATTTCAAAAAAGCAGGCACCGCACCAAAGGCAAAGGTTGCCGAATTTTTGGATGTTGATGGTGAATACAAGTTGGGTGATGTCATCACAGTTGACATCTTCAACGATGAGGCATGGGTTGACGTTACTGGAATCTCGAAAGGTAAAGGTTTCCAGGGCGTAGTCAGAAGACACAACTTCAACGGTGTCAACGACGCAACTCACGGTCAGCACAACCGCGGACGCCACCCGGGTTCTTTGGGTGCGTCATCTTACCCTTCACGCGTTATGCCAGGTATGCGTATGGCAGGCCGTATGGGTGGTGATCAAGTTAAGGTTCTCAGCCTTCGTATCGTGAAGATTATGCCAGAGAACAACTTGATTTTAGTAAAGGGATCAGTACCAGGTCATAAAGGTTCATACTTAATAATTGAGAAATAATGGAATTGAAAGTTTTAAATCAAGAAGGTAAGGAAACTGGCAAGAGCGTCGAGTTGAATGATTCCATCTATGGTGTTGAACCTAATGATCATGCTATTTATCTTGACGTTAAGCAATACCTGGCCAACCAGCGTCAGGGCACACATAAATCGAAGCAGCGCAATGAGGTTTCTGGCAGCACCCGCAAGTTGAAAAAACAGAAAGGTACTGGCGGCGCACGTTGCGGTAGCATCAAAGCACCAGTTTTTGTTGGCGGTGGCCGCGTATTCGGTCCGGAGCCACGCGATTATTCGTTCAAACTGAACAAGAAGGTTAAACAATTGGCACGCAAATCAGCCTTGTCGTACAAGGCAAAAGAGAATGCGATCATCGTTGTCGACAATATCGCCATCGATGCACCGAAAACCAAGGCTTGCGTTGCTTTGCTTGACAACCTGAAAATCAATGGCAAAAAATCATTATTGGTGTTAGGCGATTCTAATAAAAACGTATATTTGTCGTCGCGAAATTTGGAAGGTGTGGAAGTCGTAACTGCCGATCTTCTAAATACTTATCAGATAATGAATGCTTCATCGCTTGTGATTACAGAGAACTCATTAGAGATTATTGAAAACTTATTAGGATAATAGGAGGGACAAGTTATGAGCATTATAGTTAGACCAATCATAACAGAGAAGATGACTGCCCAGGCAGAGAAACTGAACCGTTATGGTTTTATTGTCGATAAGAGAGCAGACAAACTGCAGATTCGCAAAGAGGTGGAAGACTTGTATGGAGTCAGTGTCGATTCAGTAAACACAATCCGCTACGCAGGCAAGCGCAAATCGCGCTATACCAAGGCAGGTTTTGTTGAAGGTCGCACAAACGCTTATAAGAAGGCGATTGTGACACTGAAAGAAGGACAGTCAATTGATTTTTATAGCAATATTTAGTATTAATTTTAGATAATGGCCGCGAAAAAATTAAAACCCGTTACAGCGGGTATGCGAGGCAAGGTGGTTAGCAACTTTGAAACAGTAACCACCACTACACCTGAAAAATCATTGTTGAGTCCATTAAGGAAGTCCGGCGGTAGAAACAACGACGGACGTCTAACAATGAGATATATAGGTGGTGGACACAAACAACGCTATCGTATTGTCGACTTCAAACGCGACAAGGATGGCATTCCTGGAACAGTTAAATCGATCGAGTACGATCCAAACCGTAGTGCTCGCATCGCTTTAGTTGTTTACGCCGATGGTGAGAAACGGTACATTCTGGCACCAAACGGTTTGACCGTTGGTCAGGTTGTAATGTCGGGCAAGGGTGTTGCACCCGAGGTCGGCAACGCACTGTACCTTTCAGAGATTCCACTCGGTACTATCATTCACAACATTGAGTTACGCCCCAACGCGGGAGGTAGCATGGCACGCAGCGCCGGAACGTTTGCGCAGCTTACATCACGCGAAGGAAAGTACGCAATTGTGAAATTGCCTTCGGGAGAAATCCGTATGGTATTGGTAACATGCAAAGCAACTATTGGAGTTGTCGGCAATTCGGATCATGCTTTGGAAGTGTCAGGCAAGGCCGGACGTTCGCGCTGGTTGGGCCGCAGACCACGTAACCGTGGTGTTGTGATGAACCCAGTCGATCACCCGATGGGTGGTGGCGAAGGTCGTGCTTCTGGTGGACACCCGCGTTCAAGGAATGGTATGCCAGCTAAGGGATACAAGACTCGTCGTCCGAAGAAGCAGTCTAATAAATTGATTGTTGAACGTAGAAAAAGTAAAGCATAATTATGAGTCGTTCGTTAAAAAAAGGACCCTACATTTATTACAAGCTCGACGCTAAAGTGGCTGCAATGAATGAGTCAGGTAAGAAAGATGTTATCAAAACCTGGTCGAGGGCTTCAATGATTTCTCCAGACTTTGTTGGGCATACCTTTGCTGTTCATAATGGAAACCGTTTTATACCAGTTTATGTAACTGAGAATATGGTAGGCCATAAACTTGGTGAATTTGCCCCAACCCGTCAGTTCAGAGGTCACGGAGGAAAGAAAAAATAATAATGTAAATCGGAACTAACATGGGTGCAAGAAAAAGAAATATGGCAAATCAAATGAAAGAGGAGAGGAAGAGCATCAGCTTCGCTAAGCTGAACGACTGCCCGACATCTCCCCGCAAAATGCGTTTGATTGCAGATATGGTTCGTGGCGTAGAGGTCAACAAGGCATTGAGCCTGCTGCGCTATTGTCCTAAAGAAGCTTCTGTAAGAGTTGAGAAACTGTTATTGTCAGCTATCGCAAACTGGCAGCAGAAAAACGAAGGAGCAAGAATCGAAGAGTCTAATCTTTACGTTAAAGAGATTTCAGTTGACTCCGGACGCCAACTGAAGAGACTTCGTCCAGCTCCGCAAGGTCGTGGTTACCGTATCAGAAAACGTTCAAACCACGTTACCGTTGTTGTAGATAGCCGCAATATGAGTCAAACAAACGAAAAAAGTGAATAAATGGGACAGAAATGTAATCCTATCGGAAATAGGTTAGGTGTCATCAAAGGTTGGGATTCTAACTGGTTTGGTGGCAAGAAATATTCAGAGAAAATTCTCGAGGACAGCAAGATCCGCGAGTATCTTCAAGCTCGTTTAGCTAAAGCCAGTGTGTCGAAAATTATTATTGAGCGCACACTGAAACTTATCACCATTACCGTTAACACGGCTCGTCCGGGTATCATCATCGGTAAAGGCGGTCAGGAAGTCGACAAGCTGAAAGAGGAGCTGAAGAAAATAACCAAGAAGGAAGTGCAAATCAACATCTTTGAAATAAAGAGACCGGAACTTGATGCATTCCTTGTAGGTAGCAACATCGCCCGTCAGCTGGAAGGCCGCGTGTCTTATCGCCGAGCAGTGAAAATGGGTATAGCTTCAACAATGCGTATGGGTGCCGAAGGCATCAAGGTTCAGGTATCGGGACGCTTGGGCGGAGCTGAAATGGCACGGTCGGAGATTTTCAAAGAGGGTCGCATTCCATTGCACACTCTGCGCGCCGACATCGACTATGCTCAGGTTGAAGCATTGACTAAAGTTGGCTTGATCGGTATCAAGGTTTGGATTTGCAAAGGCGAGGTTTATGGTAAACGCGATCTTTCTCCAAACGTAGGTGCTGCGCAGCCACAGAAAAAGGGATTAAAAAAACGTCAAAAGTAATCTAAATTCAGTTTAAGATGTTACAGCCAAAGAAAACTAAGTACAGAAGAGTACAAAAAGGCCGTTCGACTGGTAATGCTCATCGTGGACACGAACTGGCATTCGGTTCTTTCGGTATCAAGTCTCTAGGAGAATGCTGGGTTACTGCAAGACAAATCGAGGCAGCTCGTCAGGCTGTCACCCGTTACATGAAACGTGAAGGACAGATTTGGATAAGGATATTTCCTGATAAAGTCGTGACTAAGAAGCCAGCCGATGTGCGTATGGGTAAAGGTAAAGGTGACCCGGAGTGCTTCGCAGCAGTAGTTACTCCAGGTCGTATACTTATTGAAGCAGAAGGCGTGCCTTTCGAAGTTGCAAAGGAAGCTTTGCGCTTGGGCGCTCAAAAATTGCCAATTAAGACCAAATTTATTGTTCGTAACGATTTTGTTGAATCTACAATTTAATTGCAATGAAAGCTTCAGAAGTTAGAGAATTATCGACCTTGGAGATCCAAGAGCAGATAGAGAACAATAAAAAAGCCTTGACCAAAATGCGTCTGAACCATGCAGTGTCGCCGCTTGACAATACGAATAAGATTGGCGAAACAAAAAAAGACATTGCCCGGTTGCTGACTGAGTTGAGAGCCAGAGAAATTAATCAAAATAAATAATATTGGCAGATGGAAACTAGAAATTTGAGAAAGGAACGTATAGGAGTTGTGGTCAGCAACAAAATGGAGAAGACCATAACGGTTGCTATCAAACGGAAGGTAAAGCACCCGCTTTACGGCAAATTTGTCAATAAGACTACCAAGTTGCACGCTCAGGACGAAAAGAACGAGTGTAACATAGGTGATACTGTTAGGATAATGGAAACCAGACCTTTGAGCAAAACAAAGAACTGGCGTTTAGTTGAAATCATTGAAAAAGCTAAGTAGTCATGATACAGTCTGAGACTAGATTAAGTGTAGCCGACAACAGTGGTGCCAAGACAGTCTTGTGCATCAATGTTCTGGGCGGGTCGAAAAAACGTTACGCAACAATCGGTGACACCATTGTTGTGGCAGTTAAGACGGCTCTGCCTGGCGGTGATGTGAAAAAAGGCGCAGTCAGCAAGGCTGTGGTTGTACGCACCACTAAGGAAATCCGCCGCAACGACGGCTCGTACATCCGCTTCGACGACAACGCCTGTGTATTACTCAACAATGCAGGTGAAATCAGGGGAACCCGTATTTTCGGTCCCGTAGCCCGCGAGCTGCGTGACAATTACATGAAGATTGTTTCTCTTGCACCAGAAGTATTATAATTAAAAGGTAACAAAAATGGCAACGAAATTGCATATCAAAAAAGGAGACACCGTTGTTGTTATCGCTGGTGAGTCTAAAGGACAAAGAGGAAAAGTCCTTAGCGTGCAAGTAGAAAAACAACGCGCTGTAGTTGAGGGCATCAATATGGTGTCGAAACACACCAAGCCTAACGCAAAGAATACCCAGGGCGGTATTGTGAAGCAAGAAGCTCCCGTACACATCTCGAACCTGATGCTTGTTGAGCCGTCTACCGGCAACCCGACACGCACCGGACGCAGAGTAGGTGAGAACGGAAAATTAGTAAGATACTCTAAAAAATCTGGAGAGGAGATCAAATAATGGAATACGTACCAGAATTACGCAAGAAGTATAAAGAGGTGATAGTTCCGGCTCTGACAAAAGAGTTCAACTACACCACACCAATGCAGGTTCCAAAACTTGAGAAGATAGTCATCAACCAAGGTGTAGGCAAGGCCATCGCCGATAAGAAGATTATTGACACCGCTGCAGAGGAGTTGACAGCCATTACGGGCCAGAAGGCAATGAAGACCCTGTCACGTAAGGACATTTCAAACTTCAAGTTGAGAAAGAAAATGCCGATTGGCGTGAAAGTGACCTTGAGAAAAGACCGTATGTACGAGTTCCTCGAGAGACTGATTGTTGTAGCACTGCCCCGCATCCGCGACTTCAAGGGCGTCAACAGCAAACTCGACGGCAAGGGAAACTACACACTTGGCATCACAGAGCAAATCATATTCCCCGAAATCGACATCGACAAGATTACCACCCTGCTGGGTATGGACATCACGTTTGTTACATCGGCCCAGACCGATGAGGAGGGATACGCACTGTTGAGAGAGTTCGGCATTCCATTTAAAAACCTTAAAAAGAATTAGTCCATGGCAAAAGAGTCAATGAAGGCCCGCGAAGTGAAAAGGGCTAAATTAGTTCAGAAATATGCTGACAAGCGCGCCAAACTTCTGGCAGAGGGCGACTACATCGCACTTCAGAAACTGCCGAAAAACGCATCGCCAGTCCGCATGCACAACAGATGCTCTCTCACCGGCCGTCCGAAAGGCTACATCCGTCAATTCGGTATCAGCCGTATCCAATTCCGTGAGATGGCGCTTAAAGGATTGATTCCGGGTGTTAAAAAAGCAAGTTGGTAACATTAAAGTTCAAGAAAAATGACAGATCCAATAGCAGACTTCCTTACACGCATAAGGAACGCTCAAATGGCCAAAAGCAAGGTTGTCGAAATACCTTCGTCGAATATGAAGAAGAGCATAACCAAGATTCTTTACGATAACGGTTACATCCTCAACTACAAGTTCGATGACGAGAAGGACAAAGGCATCATCAAAATCGCCTTGAAGTACAACTTGCAGACAAAGCAACCGGTCATCAAAAAATTAGAGAGAATCAGCCGTCCGGGTTTGAGAAAGTACACCAATGTTGAGAACATGCCGCGCGTTTTGAACGGCCTTGGCATTGCCGTAATCTCGACATCGCAAGGTGTTATGTCGGACAAAGAGGCTCGCACAAAGAACCTCGGTGGCGAAGTTTTGTGTTACATATATTAATAGTTATAAAAAATGTCACGTATTGGAAAATTACCTGTAGCTATACCCGCTGGCGTGACCGTCACAGTTGACGGCGACAACGTGGTAGTAGTAAAAGGGCCCAAGGGAACTTTGACACAGAAGGTCAACCCTGACATCAAGGTCATTGTTGAGCCGACTGCAGTCAAACTGGAGCGTCCAGATGACGAGATCGCCCACAAGTCGATGCACGGTTTGTACCGCGCCTTGATTCATAACATGGTAGTGGGAGTTTCTGAAGGGTTCAAATTAGAGATGGAGTTTGTTGGTGTTGGTTACCGTGCCGAGTCGAACGGCCAGATGCTCGAGATGAGCCTCGGCTATTCACACAGCATTATGTTTGAGCTGCCAGCCGAAATCAAGGTTGACGCTAAGACCGACAAACGTAGCAACCCGATTCTGAAACTTGAGAGCTGCGACAAGCAACTTATCGGTCAGGTTGCCGCTAAGATTCGCTCGTTCCGTATGCCGGAGCCGTATAAGGGCAAGGGTATCAAGTTCATCGGCGAGAACATTCGCAGAAAAGTTGGTAAATCTGCTGGTAAATAATCTAAAAATTAGGAATTATGGCATCGTTTAAATTAGAAAGACGCAATAAGATTAAGGCTAGCATCCGCAAGAATGTGAGTGGCACAGCAGAGAAACCGCGCATGACTGTTTTCCGCAGCAACAAGCAGATTTCGGTTCAGATTATCGATGATGTTAAGGGCGTAACGCTCGCATCGGCATCGTCGCTCATCAAAGAGATTGCCGGCCTGAAAGAGACAAAGACACAAAAGGCAGAGAAAGTTGGCGAGGAGATTGCCAAAGTTGCCTTGTCGAAAGGAATCAGCGAAGTTGTTTTCGACAGAAACGGATTCCTGTATCATGGTAGAGTAAAAGCCTTGGCTGACGCAGCCCGTAAAGGTGGACTTAAATTTTAGTAAGTTATGTCAAACGTTAGAAGAATAAAAACAACAGATCTTGAATTGAAAGATCGTTTGGTCGCCATCAACCGCGTTACCAAGGTAACCAAGGGTGGCCGTACCTTCACCTTCTCAGCAATTGTCGTTGTTGGCAACGAAGACGGTGTTGTTGGTTACGGGTTAGGTAAAGCCAATGAAGTAACAACCGCTATCAGCAAAGGTGTAGAGGATGCCAAGAAGAACCTTATCAAGGTTCCTGTCATCAATGGTACAATTCCTCACGACCAACTTGCAGTGTACGGCGGAGCGAAAGTCTACATCTCGCCCGCATCACATGGTACTGGTGTTAAAGCCGGTGGTGCCATGCGTGCCGTATTGGAGAGCGTTGGAGTGAAAGATTGCCTTGCGAAATCGAAAGGCTCGTCGAAC
This sequence comes from uncultured Bacteroidota bacterium, assembly GCA_946186925.1. Lineage (GTDB taxonomy): Bacteria > Bacteroidota > Bacteroidia > Bacteroidales > SZUA-534 > RUG13583. The sequence continues at coordinate 71,599 of CAMHPA010000007.1, forward strand.
CCTCATAACGTTGTGAAAGCGACCATCGAGGCACTCTCGCAGATGCGCGACGCCAAGGAAGTTGCTTTCGAGCGCGGAATATCAATGGAAAAAGTATTTAAAGGTTAATAGTCATGGCAAAATACCGTATTAAACAAATTAAGAGCAAGATTGGCAGCAACAAGCGCCAAGTTGCCACACTCGAGGCTTTAGGTTTGCATAAAATGAACCAAGTTGTTGAGCATGACGCTAAACCGGAGATACTTGGTATGATAAATGCAGTTAAACATTTGGTTTCTTTTGAAGAAATAAAGTAACACGACATTATTATGGATTTAAGTAATTTGAAGCCGGCAGCCGGCTCAGTAAAATCTTCGAAGAGAATAGGCCGCGGAGCAGGTTCGGGCAAGGGCGGAACGTCGACCCGCGGACACAAAGGCGCAAAATCGCGTTCAGGTTATTCGAAGAAGGTAGGCTTTGAGGGAGGTCAGATGCCTTTGCAACGCCGTATGCCTAAATTTGGTTTTAAGAATATCAATCGTAAGGAGTTCAAGGCAGTCAATGTTGGCGATTTACAGAAATTGGCTGAGTCAAAAGGCTTGACAAAGATCGATGTCGACACATTGTTAGCAAACGGTTTGATTTCGGCAAATGACAAAGTAAAGGTTTTGGGTAATGGCAAATTGAGCGTTCAGCTTGAGGTTGAGGCCCATGCATTCTCGAAGTCGGCAGTTGAAGCTATTGAAGCCCAGAAAGGTAAAGTTGTAACATTGTAATATCTACGTTGATGAAGAGATTAATTGAAACAATAAAGAATATTTGGAAGATTGACGATCTGAAGACGAGGATTCTCAACACATTGTTGCTCATCCTTGTTTATAGATTGGGTACAATGGTTGTGCTCCCGGGTGTTGACCCAAGCCAGCTGGCAGCTCTGAAGAACCAGACAGCAACTGGTATTTTGGGTTTGTTGGATATGTTCTCGGGCGGTGCCTTCTCAAACGCGTCGATTTTCGCACTGGGTATTATGCCCTACATCTCCGCATCAATCGTAATTCAGCTTTTGGGAATGGCCGTGCCATACTTCCAGAGACTGCAGCGTGAGGGTGAGAGTGGACGTCGCAAAATCAACCAGATTACGCGTGTCCTTACCGTCATCATTCTGCTTGTTCAGGCTCCAGGTTATTTGGCAAACCTTCATTCACAACTTCCGGAGTCGGCCTTTATTCTTAAAGGCGCCTATTTCACCGTATCGTCGATGTTCATCCTCACCGCAGGCACAATGTTCGTTATGTGGTTGGGCGAGCGCATCACCGATCGTGGATTGGGCAACGGCATTTCACTGATCATCATGATAGGCATCATTGCCCGTTTCCCCTCAGCTATTTGGGTGGAGTTGATCTCTCGTTTGAACGAGCAACAGGGAGGCGGCTTGGTTATGCTTTTGATTGAAATGATTGCCCTGGGTGTTGTCATCCTGCTCACCATTCTGCTTGTACAAGGAACCCGCAAAATTCCAGTACAGTACGCAAAACGGATTGTAGGCAATAAGCAATATGGTGGTGTGCGCCAGTACATTCCCCTCAAGGTGAATGCAGCAGGTGTTATGCCGATCATCTTCGCTCAGGCGATTATGTTCTTGCCAATAGTCTTTGTAGGTTTCTCAAACGCCGATTCAGCGGCTGGAATCGCTTCTGCGCTTTCGAACCCCACAGGATTTTGGTACAACCTGACAGTAGGACTTTTGATCATTCTCTTCACATATTTCTATACGGCTATCATCATCAATCCAACTCAAATGGCCGATGATATGAAGAAGAATGGTGGTTTCATTCCAGGTGTGAAACCCGGAAAGAAGACAGTTGAGTACCTCGACACCGTTATGTCGAGGATCACACTGCCTGGATCAATATTCCTTGCTTTTGTGGCCATTATGCCGGCATTTGCCATGATGGCGGGAGTACAGAGCAGTTTCGCCTACTTTTACGGCGGCACATCTCTGCTGATTATGGTTGGTGTAGTTCTTGACACGCTCCAGCAAATCGAAAGCCACTTGTTGATGCGTCATTATGACGGATTGATGAAGAGCGGACGAATCAAGGGGCGTTCTAACATGTAGCCACAGGCTGCAAAATGCTAATTGCTCTTTGAAGAAAAGTTAATTATTGAATTCGTTGTGGACAATGGTGCGCACCTTAATGCGGCGGATTCACGAGACGTCTGAAAGGAATTGTCGGTTAGTTAACATGTAAGCCAAAGGGTCCAAACAGATTAGGACACAGTAACAAAAAAAAGATTATGGCCAAACAGGCTTCAATAGAACAAGATGGTACAATCATCGAGGCATTGTCGAACGCAATGTTCCGTGTTGAGTTAGAGAAGAGCGGGCTGGTGATAACCGCCCACATCTCGGGCAAGATGCGAATGCATTACATCAAGATATTGCCAGGTGACAAAGTTAAAGTTGAGATGTCTCCTTACGATTTGACTAAGGGACGTATCGCATTCAGGTACAAATAAAAGAGTAAAAAGATGAAAGTAAGAGCATCAATCAAAAAGCGCAGCGCAGATTGCAAAATCGTGCGCCGAAAAGGACGTTTGTATGTGATTAACAAAAAAAATCCTAAATTCAAACAACGTCAAGGATAATTTAATAAGTTTGCAACTCAAAATTTTAAAGTAATTATGGCACGTCTTGCTGGTGTAGATTTACCAAAAAACAAAAGAGGAGAAATAGGCCTGACATACATTTTCGGTATCGGACGTAGCAGTGCGAGAAATATTCTCGACAAAGCTGGAATCAGCTATGATACCAAGGTGGATGACTGGACTGATGCAGAAGTTGCATCGTTGCGCAAGATACTCGGCGAGTACAAACTCGAGGGAGAATTGCGTTCTGAGATACAATTGAACATTAAGCGACTGATGGATGTTGGTTGCTACAGAGGTGTGCGTCACCGTTTGGGCTTGCCCGTCCGCGGTCAGAACACCCGTAACAACGCTCGTACCCGCAAGGGCAAGAAGAAAACTGTCGCTAACAAAAAGAAAGCCACAAAATAATAGGTAATTAATTATGGCACAGAAGTCAAAAACAGCTAAAAAAAGAATCGTTAAGGTTGAAACTTCGGGCGAAGTTCACATTCATTCTTCGTTTAACAATATCATTATTTCGATAACAAACAGCGAAGGACAAGTAATTTCGTGGTCATCAGCTGGCAAAAACGGGTTCAGGGGTTCTAAGAAAAATACTCCGTATGCCGCACAGGTAGCTGCCGAAGATTGTGGAAAAGTAGCGTTCGACGCAGGTATGCGCAAGGCTAAAGTGTATGTCAAAGGACCCGGCACTGGCCGTGAATCAGCCATCAGGTCTATTCATAATCTTGGAATCGAAGTTACTGAAATTGTTGATGTGACCCCGCTTCCGCACAATGGTTGCCGTCCGCCTAAGAGACGTCGCGTTTAATTAGTCTAATTGAAAAATAGAAAAAAATGGCTAGATACATTGGACCAAAATCAAAAATTGCCAGAAAATTTGGCGAGCCTATCTACGGGTCTGATAAATACTTGGATCGCAAGAATTTCCCTCCCGGCCAGCACGGTTTGAACAAGAAAAGAAAAAAATCTTCGGAATACGGAACCCAGTTGCAAGAGAAGCAAAAGGCAAAATACACCTATGGTGTTTTGGAACGTCAGTTCGCAAATTTGTTTGTCAAAGCGCAACGCAGCAAGGGCATTACCGGTGAGGTTTTATTACAATTATTGGAGTCAAGATTAGACAACGTAGTTTATCGTTTGGGTATAGCTCCTACAAGAGCTGCGGCACGTCAGCTTGTGTTACACAAACACATTGTTGTAAATGGTGAGGTGGTAAACATTCCGTCATACCTTGTAAAGGCAGGCGAAGTTGTTGGTGTTAGAGAGAAATCGAAATCACTCGAAGTTATCGCCAACTCACTTGCAGGCACAAACCACAGCAAGTACTCTTGGTTGGAGTGGGATAACTCAAATCTTGCCGGAAAATTCCTGAATGTTCCGGAAAGAGCTGATATCCCTGAGCACATCGAGGAACAATTGATTGTTGAACTTTACTCTAAGTAATAATTAGTTATGGCAATTTTAGCTTTTCAAAAGCCCGACAGAGTTATAATGTTGGAACAGGACTCCAATTTTGGTAAGTTCGAGTTCCGCCCATTGGAGCCAGGCTATGGCCAGACAATTGGCAACGCCCTGCGTCGTATTTTGTTGTCATCACTTGAGGGTTTTGCTATCACAACAGTGAAAATCGAAGGTGTTGACCACGAATTTTCGACGATTCCAGGTGTGATGGAAGATGTGACTGAAATAGTCTTGAATCTTAAACAAGTAAGGTTCAAGCAGCAGATTGAGGATATTGACCATGAAAAGGTTTCAATCAAAGTTTCAGGTCAGGAAACTTTCACGGCTGGTGATATCTCACGTTTTCTGAGCGGATTCGAGGTGCTTAACCCCGAGCTTGTCATTTGCCGTCTTGATCCATCGGTTAAACTTGAAATGGATATCACAATCAACAAAGGGCGCGGATACATTCCGTCAGATGAGAATATGCCTGTCGACGCGGAATTTGGCGTTATTGCCATAGATTCAATCCACACTCCGATCAGAAATGTGAAGTATGCGGTTGAAAATTACCGAGTTGAACAAAAGACTGACTACGAAAAGTTGGTATTGGAAATTAAAACAGATGGTTCCATCCTTCCGAAGGATGCATTGAACGAGGCTGCAAAAATCCTCATCTATCACTTTATGCTGTTCTCTGACGAGAAGATTACTCTCGATGCCGGTGAGAAATATCAGACTGAAGAGTTTGATGAGGAGGTTCTGCATATGCGCCAGCTGCTCAAGACTAAGCTCATTGATATGGATTTGTCAGTTAGAGCACTCAACTGCCTCAAGGCAGCCGATGTTGAGACTTTGGGCGACCTCTGCACCTACAACAAAAACGATTTGTTGAAGTTTAGAAACTTTGGTAAAAAATCGTTAACTGAGTTGGAAGATTTGCTTGATTCAATGAACCTTACCTTTGGTATGGACATCAGTAAGTATAAACTTGAGAAAGATTAATAACGATGAGACACAATAAAGGTTTTAATCATTTAGGCAGACAAGAGGGGCACAGAGATGCCATGTTGTCGAATATGGCTAACTCGCTGATTCTGCACAAACGTATTTCAACAACAGTTGCCAAGGCAAAAGCCTTGAAGATGTACGTTGAGCCTCTAATCACAAAGTCAAAAGTTGACTCAACACATTCGCGCCGCGTTGTGTTCAGCTACCTCCAAAACAAAGAGGGTGTTACCGAGCTTTTCCGTGAGGTTGCAGCTAAAGTGGCAAATCGTCCGGGTGGATACACTAGAATTCTGAAAACAGGCACACGTGTGGGCGATAGTGCAGAAATGTGTATTATTGAGTTGGTTGATTTCAATACCAACTACACTCAGGAGTCTGGAGCAACAACACAAAAAGCCACTTCTCGCCGCCGTCGTGCGCCGAAGAAGAAAGCTGATGCTGCAACAGAGGTTGTTTCTGACGCAGTTGAGGTTAAGGAGGATGCTCCTGCAGCTGAAAGCAATGATGCTAAGGCAGAATAATGCTGTCAATTATATGCAACAAAAATGGCCGCTTATGCGGCCTTTTTTGTTGTCATTAATTATTTTTCATCGTCATCAGTTATATATGGAGGAATCACATCAACGTTGGTGTCGGCAATAATTGGCAGCCCCTTGTAGCGTAGCAACAACTGGCAGATGGTGACAACATCGTTGATACAATATTCGCTGATGCTGTCGATGTTATGTTCATTCCAAAATGTACGGCCAACCATGCTACCGTCCATGTTTTCTTTTGGTGACGGTAGGTTAAAAATGTTGGCTAAAAGGTCGAGTGAAGTGTAGTGCTTATAATCGCCGAAACGCCAAAGCTCCAGGGTGTCGAGATTTGTTATTTCCCACGGCTTTTTGCCGGCACAATCGAGAATTTTAGGTATAGGCAGACCATTTACCAGCAACCGACGGCATATGTAAGGAAAATCGAACTCTTTGCCGTTGTGGGCGCAGAGCATGTGTTTATCTTTGTTGAAATGCTTGTTAAGCAGCGCTGAGAATGCCGTTAGAATCATTCTCTCGTTACTTCCGCAGAATGATTTTACACGGAAATGACGCTCGCCGTCTTCCGTCACGATAAAACCAGCTGAAATGCAGACTATTTTTCCGAATTCTGCCCAGATGCCGGCTCTTTCATATAGCTCTTCGGGTGATTTGCACTCTTTTTCTGATTGCCAGGCCATTTTATTGGCCCACAACTCTTTTGTGTGCTCATCAAGTTGGTCGTATGATGGCTGCTGGCCAACTGTTTCGATGTCGATGAAAAGAATATTCTCTTCTTTGATTTTGTCTAACATTCTTACAATCAAATTATTTCGCAATATAATCTTTTAAATGACACGCGGGTTCAATAATGTGTGTCGTTTTTGCTTAATTTTGCGGTGTCATTTTGGGGTTGATTGGATTTGACAGCAAGATGAAATGGTGGGTAAGCACGTCGGGAGCAGTGAAACCGGCCCGTAAATCCCGGACACAAAACTATAACTGGCGAAAATTCTTACGCTCTTGCCGCCTAATCGAAGTATAGTAGATTGGCCTAATCCCGGCTCAAGGAGTTGGGACAAGACGCATCGCGGAAGCCCTTGTCTTGAGGCTCGCCGATTCTGATGTGCAGCAATTCGGGACTGGCTCGCATTAGCCTCGTAATGCGGGCGAGATTTTGAGGATAAGGCGTTGGTAGGTGGCTTTGATCCGGCCGGCGCACGAAAACCAAGTCAGAGCTAAGCGTGTAGAAAGCTCATAGTTTCCTTGTCTGGACCCGGGTTCAAGTCCCGGCAGCTCCACGAAGCGCCTTTTTCGGGCGCTTTTTTTATGTCTTTCAAAGTGGATATAACTTTATAAATCAATAAATTGGTTAATATTCGGCATTTTGTAAGGTTTTTCAAAATGTATCAAAAAAGGTCAAAATACTTGGATTTTTTCTACCATTTTTCTACCTTGTTCTACCGTTTTGCGATTTTTGGTCATAGCGGTAGAAAAAGATTATAAAATGCAGTTGTTATGGCAGTTATATTGAATTTGGTACACAACAGAAAGGGAAATAATCGAGTGGAATTGCGTTTATATTTCCCAGAAAACAAAGAACAAAAATACCGTTCAACAGGCGTTGAGGTAGAATCTGTTTATTGGAATGCTGAGAAAGAGTGCATTTCGGACAAGTGCGAAAACCGCATTTTGCTTCAAAAACGACTGGACGACTTCGTTAAGCCTTACCGTGATTTAGAGATGGAATGTGCATATAAGAATGTCCCTTTCGATAAAAGCGCGTTGGAAGCATTTGAAACATCCAAGGCATTGCCAGAGATGGAGTTGTTTGTCGGCTATGCCACGCCTTGTATTGAAACCGAATACAACACAAACAAAATAACATACAACACATACAAAAAGTATAAAAACGTGATGAGGCGTTTTGCAGAGTTTAGCAAGGAAGTTTGCGGCAGGGATATAAGGTTGAACGATTTTACAAGGGAGATTCTCGACAAATTTGAAGTGTGGCTCCAAAAAGGTCATAAACAAAACACGATAAACAAGTATCTGACCGTAATAAAGACTTATACTGACAGAGCACGTGCCGAGGGTAAAATGACCGTCAATCCGTTTACCAACCATAAGAAAGCAAAAGCAGAGAAACCCAAAAGACCCTTTTTGACGGAGGAAGAGTTGGCTCACCTTGAATCGTTGGAACTGACCAACAAAACCGACAGACTGGTTCTGGATAAATTTTTGTTTTCGTGCTATTGCGGGTTGCGAATCAGTGACAACACAGATTTGCTTCGCTCCGATATTGAAGAAGATGCAAAATACGGAATGAAGATTGACAAAGTGATGCGAAAAACTAAAGCCCACGTGAGTCTGCCGCTGCACTTTTTGTTTGAGGGCAAGGCTGAACGAATGATAAAACGCTATATTGCTGAATATCCCGACCTTGAAACAGTATTTCCTTACGTATCAGACCAAACTGTAAACGGTCATTTAAAGACAATTATGGCAAAGGCGAATATCGACAAGGAAGCAACGTCACACACAGCACGCCACACTTGCGCCACATTACTGGCTGAAAAGACAGGAAACCCATTCGTTATTATGAAGGTGTTGGGACATAGCGATATTAAAGAGTCAATGACCTATATCCATAACACTTATCAGTCGTTGATGGACGGATTGGTTGGTGTAAAATGGTGATTATGCGCGTAGCAGTGCCATAACAAATCTTATTAGTTCGCAGCCGATGTGTAATAAAGGTTGATTGTTCACGCAACAGTCGCGTAATAATAGTTATGGGATTACAGCAGTTGCGTAATATTCGTTGTGTTTTTGAGCAGACAACACTGTGTGTGTTGTCTGTTTCTTGCATAATTCATACAACCCGCAGCAGTACGCTAATAATCTTTTACCGTTCCGCAACGGAATCGACACTGGCTTGAATTGTTATTGTAGCTGGAGTGTAACATATCTTATTGGTTGGCAGCAGTTGCGTAATATGCGTTATATGTGCGGTAACTGTTGCATAATGTGTTTTGATGAGAGACGCATTTTTACGAAAAAAAACACAAAATTTTTTCAGCTACGCAAAAAGGCTTCGTAGTGCCTATTTTCCTTTGCAGCGCAATTCGGCGAAACC
>CAMHPA010000008.1 GCA_946186925.1 uncultured Bacteroidota bacterium
GTGGCGCGCCGCGTCTCTACAACAACCGCGCCCACATAAAACACGTAGAGACGGTGCATGCACCGTCTCTACATTTGTCGCGGATTGGTTTTGCTGACGCACGCGGTGCGTCCCTACGCGCACATTTCGTGCGGACGCGATGAATCGCGGCCCTACACCGCATTATTTCAATTTCTCCAAAATTGCTTTCATCTGCGCTTCCAATTCTTCAATTCTTTTATTCTGTTTTTCTATTATTGCCTGCTGCTCTTTTACGGCCTCGATGAGCACAGGCGTGAGGTTCTCGTATTTAACAGCTTTGAAACCCTCGTTGTCAGTGACAACAAGTTCGGGCATAATCTGCTCCACCTCCTGCGCAATGACACCAATCTGTTTCTCGCTGCCAAAGCCATAGCTGAAGTTGCCCACATCTTTGCCACGGGCGGCAGCCATCTCCTCCTTGCTTTTCCAGTAATAACTTACGCCACGCAACTGCAGCACTTTATCCAATGCACCGTTGATTGTCTCAACATCTTTTTTCAGACGCAAATCAGACTGGCCGCATAAGCCGGAATAGGTTATGTTGCCATACACAAACATATTACCTTTTTTGGTGATAATCAGGGCATCACTTTTCGAATTATCGGCTGTGCCGTTTCCAACAACAAACAATGGGGCGTCAACAACCCATGTATTGGTTACACCTGCAATATTGCTGCCGTAATCGGTATTAAGCTGTCCGACAACAACTTCCGACAATGCTATGGCCGTTGTGAATCTTCCCATAGCGGTGGATGCAGTGCCTGAAGCTAGTGTATTAAATCCCATAGCTGTGGATTGACCGCCAGATGCCGTTGTATTCCTTCCTATGGCAGTGGAGTAAAGACCTGAAGCAGTCGTGTTACCCCCCATAGCGGTTGAATAACTGGCAGAAGCAGTTGTTCTATATCCCAAAGCGGTGGATGCCATGCCTGTAGAGTATGTGCCATACCCGATGGCAGTAGCCATAATACCTTTAGCTTTTGAATTATAGCCCATGGCAATGGAATTCGTACCTGAAGCTTTCGAACCAATTCCCATAGCAATACAATTAACCTCGGCCGTATCTTTATATCCTATTGCAACACTATTCGCACCAGTGGCTACACTGCCAACACCCATTGCCATAGTGTTCATACCCCATGCTTGGGTTCCTGCGCCAATGGCAATGCTGTAATTACCAAAAGTTTGTGGCGCCGGCAATGGATTACCTAACGAATCCTGCCCCACGCTGCCAATGGCGAAACTGCTCATTCCTAAGGCTGTGGCTCCCGCGCCTATGGCGTAGCTGCCTTTGCCCTTGGCTTGCGCCGAATTACCGAAAGCGTAGGCGTTATCATCTCCGGCAATGGCATTGCGGCCAATGGCTGTAGTATAGTCGCCCAATGCCTGCGATTTGTAGCCCAACGCCTGCGAATACTGGCCTTTGGCTGTGTTCTGGAAACCGGCGCTGAATGAGTTGGTTCCCACCTCACTTTTGTCGGTAACCTTCAAATTACCAGCCATAAAGGCATTCTTGGCAGGATACCAATAGATGCGGTTCACACTGTCGAGTTTTTCGGCATTTGTGGTAAGGTCGATATTAAACAGGTTGCTGGTTGCAGTGGCTTTTGAGCCGTCGCGGCCGCTAACGCCAAAACTGCCAGAGTTGTCGCCATCTTTGGCACCATCTTCGCGTCCGCTAACTGCAAAGCCTTTGGCGCTGTTGGCGGCATCAATGTAGAAGCGGGTGCTGTCGGTGTTGATGGTCATATATTGCTCAACTCCGCCGTCTTTAGTACCCGAGCGTCCGGTTACGATAAAACCTGTCCGGCGTGCTGCCTTTGAATCATTATTGTCGTCGAAGTTGACGAGCGTACCATCGGTGGCCACTTTCAGGTAGTTGGTGTTATCTTCTTTAGTGCCCGAGCGTCCGGTCACAACAAAGCCAGTTCGGCGTGCTGCCTTACCATTATCAAGCTCATCGTCAATAAACACTTTTGTTCCCTCATCGTTGATTGACATGAAATCAGTATTCTCGCCGTCTTTTGTGCCCGAGCGTCCGGTTACAACAAAGCCCGTGCGGCGTGCAGCCTTGTTCTCGTCGTCATCAACAAAGACTTTTGTTCCCTCGTCGTTGATGGTGAGGAAGTTAGGGTTCTCGCCGTCTTTTGTGCCCGAGCGTCCGGTTACAACAAAGCCCGTGCGGCGTGCAGCCTTGTTCTCGTCGTCATCAACAAAGACTTTTGTTCCCTCGTCGTTGATGGTGAGGAAATTGGTGTTCTCGCCGTCTTTTGTGCCCGAGCGTCCGGTTACAATAAAGCCCGTGCGGCGTGCGGCCTTGTTCTCATCGTCATCAACAAAGACTTTTGTTCCCTCGTCGTTGATGGTGAGGAAATTGGTGTTTTCGCCGTCTTTTGTGCCCGAGCGTCCGGTTACAACAAAGCCTGTTCGGCGTGCTGCCTTCGAGGCGTCATCGTCAACAAAGACTTTGGTTCCGTCGGCGTTGATGGCAAAGTAATCCTGCTCCTCACCGTCTTTTGTGCCTGAGCGTCCGGTTACTACGAAACCGGTGCGGCGGGCTGCTTTGGTGGCGTCAGCGTCAACATACACGTGCACGCCATCGGGATAGACGGCAAAGACAACATTTCCGTCTTTGTCTTTCACCTCGAACAGAGCATCTTCGGTTGTGGTTGCTGGCTTCACGTCGAGCTTGTTGAGCGACAGCTGGTCGGTGGCAACCCATGTGGTGCCGTTGTGAACGAGAGTCTGGCCTTCAGAGCCTTGCACCTGCATTCCGTCGCGGCCGGGTTCGCCCTGCTCGCCTTTCAGGTTGTATGTGTATTTCTGGCCGTTTGTCATGGAGAATGTCACAAGGCCGTTGTTATTGGTAATATTGGTAAATCCGTTGCCATCCTGTCCGGCGGGAGCGCTGAACTCAATCCAGTTGGTTGCATCGTTTTTCGGTTGTGTTGCTGATGTCACAGTTTTCTGCGCGATCCACATTGAGTTGACAGAAGCGTTGTTCTTGCTTGGAGCGAAAACATAATCGCCAACAACGTAGGCTTGGTTGGCCTGCCATGTGCCGCGGTTGGTAAGTCCGGTTCCGGCATCGCCCTTGTCGCCTTTGTCACCCTTCGGGCCTTGCGGACCGGCAGCACCTTGTGGGCCTGGCTCACCTTTATCGCCTTTCGCTCCCTGTATTCCAGGCTGTCCGTCTGCGCCCTGTTCTCCTTTGAGGCCTTGTTCGCCTTTAGGACCTTGTTCTCCTTGAAGGTTGAAGGTGTAAGCCTGACCATTTTCCATGGTGAAGGTCACCAAGCCGTCAGAGGCTTTTTCAACATTGGCAATGCCATTGCCTGCTTGTCCGGCGGGGGCGCTGAACTCAACCCAGTTTGTGGCGTCATCTTTCGGTTGTGTTGCTGATGCCACAGCATTCTGTGCTATCCACATTGAGTTGATGTCGGCGTTGCTCTTGCTTGGCGCGAAAACGTAATCGCCAACAACATAAGATTGGTTGGCTTGCCATGCGCCTCGGTTGGTAAGTCCGGTTCCGGCATCACCCTTGTCGCCTTTGTCACCCTTTGGGCCTTGCGGGCCGATTGCTCCTTGCGCGCCTGGCTCACCTTGTAGGCCCTGTGGTCCTTCAACGCCCTGATCGCCTTTTGGGCCTTGTTGGCCGGGTTCACCTTGTGGTCCCTGTGGGCCTTCAACACCTTGGTCACCTTTTTCGCCCTTTTCGCCCTTCTGTCCGCCGTTGGCAGCAAAGTAAGCGTATGGTACGGCCTGCAGTTTGGTCAGCCCCATGTCGGTGTAGCTGGTGCCGCCGTTGGCGTCCAGCTCAACACGCATCCACACGTTGCCGCCGGCCCAGTCGACGCTGTCGAGAGTGTTTTGACCTTCGGCCTGACCGGTACCAACAATGACTGAGAGTACGCCGTATGCGTTGGTTTTGACGGTCTGCGTCTCACGATACATAACCTGTGCGCCGTTCTCGTCGGTTAGCGTTATGCGGAGACCGACATTCGAGTTGCTTACAAGTTCGCCATGAGCGTTACGCACCACGGCCTGATAATTGAAGCCGTCGGTTTGAGCCACGGCTGTCATTGTGGCCACGGAGACGGCAATTGCCAGAAGTAAATTTTTGATCCTCATGTTTTTTTTAGTTAATTATTAATAATATATGTTTTGAAATTCTTTCTTGCGTCTTACATTTTCCCCACAAAACACAGCAATCGCCTTTGCATGCGGCTCTGTATGCCACATACATGATAATTGCTTGAAAACTTGTAATTTATGATGATTCTCTTTTGAATTAGAGCAATAATTATCTGGAATGGATAGGTAATATATTGACATTTAATTAATTACGCTTACAATAAAAATTATATTCACTATGGATGAATTTTGGTTTCATGGCCGCAAATATAGATAAAATCTAAATGGTCGAGCAATAGGTGGGTACTTCTTGTAACCCGAATTTATCTAAACTATGCGTCATTGAGCGCTAACCGATTTTTGCCGATTTTTTCCCGCATGCGGATGAGTCTCGCACAGATTACACAGAAAGCACTGATTGGCACAGATTTTTCTCTAACCAAACTAAACCGAATTTGTTGGATTTCATTCGGATTCGTTTGGTTAGGAAACAAACCGTTTAAAAATGTCCGTAGGACATACATATCGGTAGAAAAACAAATCCGCCACCCATAACAACCCCGTCAGGGGTTGCATAACAAACCCCACATACACACGTTTATATGCAACGCCTACGGCGTAGAAACCAATGAATTACAACAATTTCTACCGACATTTGTCCCTTGCGGGGAATATTTTTGTAAAATTTTGTTTCCAAATTTTCATACAATTCCCGCCCGCATAAAACACGTAGAGACGTGCCATGGCGCGTCTCTACAAAACCAAACAAATATTTTATATCGCCTTATTTCTTCAGCAAATCTTCAATCATTTTTTTCATTTCATCCATTTGAGCTTCAAGGCTTTCTATTTTCGATTGCTGATTCTCAATCTTTTTATTCTGCGCATCAATTATGCTCTGCTGCTCTTTTACGGCCTCAATTAGCACCGGCGTAAGATTTTCGTACTTAACAGACTTAAAGCCTTCATTATCTGTTACAACCAGCTCTGGCAGAACTTCTTCAATCTCCTGCGCTATGACGCCAATCTGCTTATCCTTGCTATAGCCGTAACTCATATTGTTGACATCTTTGCCTTTTGCGGCGGCCATCTCATCCTTGCTCTTCCAGTAGAACGAAACTCCGCGCAACTTCAGCACCTTATCCAATGCGCCATCAAGTGGCTGAATATCTTTTTTCAGACGGAAATCGGACGATGCGGAAACATTATTTGCTGTTAATGTGCCGTATATTGTTGTATTGCCGTTTTTCAGAATTACCATAGCATCGCTTCTGGTTATTGTACAACTACCATACCATGATTCGTATCCGTTGGCTACAGTAAAAGCCCTAAGATTGCCATCGGGATGGTTAACGTTATTAGCCGATGCGCTCACTTCATAGTCTGTGTTATAAGTGCCAATTACAACTTCATAATGTGATTTTGCCCGTGCATTGAATCCCATGGCTATGGAATAAATACCTTCTGCTAGAGAGTAACGTCCCAAAGCGGTGGACCAATTTCCAGAAGCCGTATTAGCATACCCCAAGGCAACAGCATTTCCTCCTGAAGCATTACAACCAAGTCCAAGTGCCAGGCAATTTTCTTTTTCTGCCGTACACCCAAAACCGATTGCTATTGAGTTATCAAATTTTGCCACGGCTCCAGGACCTATGGCGTAGGAATATTTACCGGATGCTGTTGGGGGATTATGCAAATTTCCTCCCCAATCTGTACCTGCTATACCCATGGCGAAACTGCCTGCACCGCTTGCTATTGCGCCTTCGCCAAAGGCATAGCTGCCCTCACCCGAGGCCGAGCTATTCATGCCCAAAGCGTAGGCGTTCTTTCCAGATGCTATAGCTGTATCGCCGATGGCCACAGCATTTTCGCCTGAGGCTTGCGCCTTATTACCGAAGGCATAGGCGTTATTGGAAAGGGCTTTGGCCTCGCGGCCAATGGCTGTGGTATAATTGCCTTTGGCAACCGATTGATAGCCCATAGCTTGCGAATATTCGCCAATAGCCTTGTTCTGATAGCCTGCGCTGAACGAGTTGGTGCCAACGCTGTCGGGATGCTCAACTTTCAGGTTTCCAGCCATAAAAGCGTTCTTTTCGGGATACCAGTAGATGCGGTTCTCGTTGTTTATCACTTTGGCATCAGTTGATAGATCGATATTGAAAAGGTTGCTTGCTGTGCCTTTCGAACCATTGCGGCCGGTAACGGCAAAACCGCCAGCCACTGCGCCTTCTTTGGCGCTTGCTCCGTCATGTTCACTGACGGCAAATCCTTTGGTGCTACCTGCACCGTCAATATAGAAGCGGGTGCTGTCGGTGTTGATGGTGAGGTATTCGGCTGCATCACCTTTGGTGGCTGAACGGCCGGTAACCACAAAACCGCTGCGGCGAGCGGCTTTTGAATCATTATTGTCGTCGAAATTAACGATTGTACCGTCGGTGGCCACTTTCAGATAGTTGGTGTTGTCGTCTTTGGAGCCAGAGCGGCCGGTGACTACGAAACCGCTACGACGGGCTGCTTTATCGTTCTCAAGCTCATCATCAATAAAGAATTTGGTTCCTTCATTGTTGATGGTGAGGAAATTAGTGTTCTCACCATCTTTGGAGTCAGAGCGGCCGGTCACTACAAAGCCTGAACGGCGGGCGGCCTTTGTGGCATGATCGTCAACAAAGACTTTGGTTCCGTCGGCGTTGATGGCGAAGTAATCCTGCTCCTCACCATCTTTGGTGGTCGAGCGGCCGGTTACAACGAAACCTGAGCGGCGGGCAGCCTTTGTGTCGTCGGCGTCAACGTATACGTGTACGCCGTCGGGGTAGACGGCAAAAACAGCGTTTCCGTCTTTGTCTTTCACCTCAAACAGTGCATCTTCGGTGGTGGTCGAAGGCTTCACGTCGAGTTTGTTGAGCGACAGCTGGTCGGTGGCAACCCATGTGGTGCCGTTGTGCACCAAGGTCTGACCTTTGCTGCCTTTCACCTGCATTCCGTCGCGGCCCTGGTCGCCACGGTCTCCTTTAAGGTAGAATGTATTCATTGAATTATCGGTCATGGTGAAAGTCACAAAACCGTCGTTTTCAGAAACGTTGGCAATGCCGATGCCTTCCGGGCCGTCGGCGCCGGCGGGTGCTGTAAACTCAACCCAGTTGGTGGGGTCGTTTTTGGGCTGTGTGGCTGATGTTACGGTGTTCTGCGCTATCCACATCGAGTTTATATTGTCGTTATCTTTGCTTGGCGCGAAAACGTAGTCTCCGATGCTGTATGTTGTTTCGGCATTCCATCCACCTCGGTTGGTGAGGCCTGTGCCGGCGTCACCCTTGTCGCCTTTGTCACCCTTTGGGCCTTGGGCTCCGGTTACGCCTTTGTCACCTTTATCGCCCTTGTCGCCCTTGTCGCCTTTCGGACCAACCTCGCCTTTGTCACCTTTGTCACCTTTATCGCCTTTGGGTCCCTGGTCGCCGCGTATACCGTTGCTGTTTGCCGCAAAATATGCGTACGGAACCGACTGCAGCTTGGTCAGCCCCATGTCGGTGTAGCTGGTGCCGCCGTTGGCGTCCATCTCAACACGCATCCACACGTTGCCGCTGGCCCAGTCGACGCTGTCTATTGTCTGGTTGCTGGCTGGCACGCCCGCGCCCACTGTCACCGACAAAACACCAAATGCGTTGGTGGTGGCGGTATGCGTCTCTTGGTACATAACCTGTGCACCGGTCTGGTCGGTGAGCGTTATGCGAAGGCTCACACTGGAGTTGCTCACAAGCTCGCCCTGAGTGTTACGCACCACGGCTTGGTAATTGAAGCCGTCGGTTTGCGCCATGGCTGTCATTGTGGCCACGGTGACGGCAATTGCTAGAAGTAAATTTTTGATTCTCATGCTTTTTTTGTAGATTAATTAATGGTTGTTATGAAAAAAAATAAAGTTAAGGCTTATTACTTTTCACCGCAATGTTCGCAAACGTGAAAAAAGTAGAGTTTGTTTGAATGTTTTTAGATATAATGCAAAATAGCAATGTGTTGATATTTAATGAAATACAATTATCAATAAATCCTTTTCCGATAAAATGGGTAAAAAATTGATTTTTCTAAATACAAATTTATAAAAATTTAAAATACTGAGCAATAAGTGTACATCTAATTTAATTTTTTTTATTTCAGTCCCTTCTTAAAGTTGAACGTCGAAGTACCCTGTATGCCTTCCGAGGTGGCAGGAAGTTTTATTATATGGGCGAGATGGTTGTTGTCGGCTGGCTCAAATGTTAGGTCGATAAGGAATCGACAGAATCCCTTTGCGCGTAATTTGTTGGCATACTGAGTGATGCAAACGGGTTGCTCGGGAAGGATGATTGTGAGCCCGTTCAAGCGCTGGCGGATATAATGGTTTTTGCGCTCGTCGGCGAATAGGTTGTTTGTCAGTGTAACAGGCATTCGCGAAGTGAACAGGCGCGGGCGGAAATAGACGGGAATTGCAGTCTCGCGGCACGCTCCGGTGAGCAGGTTCTCATATTCGTTCTCGACTGGGCTGCAAAACCACTCGACGCCTTGTTGCTTAAGCCACAGCACGGCTGCGTCGTTGTATGCGTAAACCGTCTCGTTGGTTGCAAAACGGCTATGTGGTGGCAGCATTGCCTGCTGCGACAAGTGGCTCAAAACGAACCGGTTAATTTTTTTTTGTGTTAATCC
Organism: uncultured Bacteroidota bacterium; assembly: GCA_946186925.1. GTDB lineage: Bacteria > Bacteroidota > Bacteroidia > Bacteroidales > SZUA-534 > RUG13583. Next base: position 8,827 of record CAMHPA010000008.1, read on the forward strand.
GGCGCACATTTTTTCGACGCGCTCTATTTGTGTCTCACTTATAAATGGTGGTAATTCGAACCATATTTTATGCAAAATACTATTATTTATCTTGCTAGTTTCCAAAAGATTCGGCCATTCGTGCATTGGCAGCGACACTACCACTATGTCGGCTTTTTGCAGAGCAGCGCATTGCAGCCAGTCAAGGTTGCCAATGCGGACAATGGTTGCGGATTTGGGTTTGAGTGTCAGCTGTTTGCGGATGCTGTCAAGTATATTTTTTTTTGTTGCCAGAGGCATTCGGGTCTCATGGTGGCTGGTGGTTGGCACCTCGGTGCCGAATTTCTGACTGCGGTAGGCGGTCAGGTAGATGTCGGTGCCGGCGGCGGCATTGCCTCGGAACCCTTTGGCTGTGCAGAGGCCGTCAGCAACGCGAAAATTGTCGAGCACAAAGGCGTTCTGGTCCGTGTCGGCATCGGTGCGCACGCGCAGACGGTTGCCTTTTTCGAGCTCGATGTTGGTGGTGAAAATAATTGTACCATCGTGGCAATCAGTTACTTTGCCAATCAGTAGCCCGGTGTTTGGGTTGTCGGCAATTGATTCGGCAATGCTGCGACCCATAAACCATTGCGTTTTTGGGCGGCTCAAGTCGTTGACAGAATCGGTAATATGTTTGCCATCAATTGCTTCGCGGTAGGCTTGCGCCACGGTATAGACATACTCGCCCGATTTTAGCCGTCCTTCCACCTTTAACGATGTTACGCCCATCTGCGTGAGTTCTCCGATCTTGGAAATCAACTGGTTATCCTTCATGCTGAAGAACGTGCGCTTTTGTCCGGCGCAGTTGTAGAACCGGCGGCATGGCTGGGTGCAGAGTCCGCGGTTGGCTCCTGCGCCACCTAAATAACTGCTGAATTGACAAAGTCCTGATATTGAGTAACATAATGCACCATGAACGAACACTTCAGTCTCGATTTTGGTGCGTTGCTGTATCAGCTTCAGCTCATTGAAAGTGAGTTCGCGGGCAAGTACAACGCGCTTAAAACCAATGTGTTGGCAGTGGTTGGCGCCAACTGAGTTGTGATTGGCCATCTGCGTGCTTGCGTGCGCCACAAGTTTCGGAAAATACCGCCGCATCAAACTGAAAACACCCCAATCCTGAATAATGACTCCCGCAATCCGTTGCTCTGACAAGAATTGTAGTGTGTCAAGCAAATAGGGGAGTTCGTTGTTTTTTATGACAGTGTTGAGTGTGACGTATATTTTTACATGTTTTTGTGCGGCAAGTTGGCAAATGGCGGTAAGTTGCGAGTTTGTAAAGTTTGCAGCGCGTCCGCGCGCATTGAAAGCTTTAAGTCCTAAATATATGGCATCGGCGCCACCCTCAAATGCGGCATAAAGGCTCTCAATATTGCCTACGGGCAGCAGAAGTTCGGGTTTTGCAACCTCAGACATTGCTAATCCTTTGAATTTGTGTAAGTTCGCCATCTTTCAATCAGCGTTGCAAAGTTTTCGGGCAGCTCAGAGTCGAACATCATCCGCTTGCCGGTGACTGGATGGTCGAAGCCTAGCTCTTTGGCGTGCAGAGCCTGGCCAGGCAACAACGAAAAGCAATTTTCGACAAACTGGCTGTATTTTGCGAATGTGGTGCCGCAGCGAATTTCGCGTCCACCATATTCAGGGTCGTTGAAAAGCGGGTGTCCGATGAATTTCATGTGAATGCGGATTTGGTGCGTGCGGCCCGTCTCAAGGCGGCACTCTATCAGCGTCACATAACCAAAGCGCTCGAGCACGCGGTAATGCGTTACGGCATGCTTGCCTATGGGCGAGTCGGTTGGAAAAACATCCATAATCTGGCGGTTGCGCACGTTGCGGCCGATTTTGCCAACAATCGTCCCCTCGTCGTCGCGCAGGTCGCCCCAAACCAAAGCCACATAGCGTCGGTGCGACGAGTGATAGAAAAACTGTCTGGAAATATTGGCTTTAGCTTGCTCGGTTTTGGCCACCACCAGCAGTCCCGAAGTGTTTTTGTCAATTCGGTGCACAAGTCCGGGACGTGCGTCGCCACTGTTAAAAATGGGTAGGTTTTTATATCTGAAAGCCAATGCGTTGATGAGTGTTCCGGTGTAGTGCCCATAACTTGGGTGTACCACCATTCCGGCCGGTTTGTTCACAATGACAAAGCTATCGTCTTCATACACAATGTTTAATGGAATGTCTTCGGCCACAATCTCAATTTCGCGTGGCGGATGAGTCATCATAATCTGAATCACATCATCGGGCTTGACGCGATAGTTCGACTTTACCGGCACACCGTTCACTAAAATGCAGTTGGCATCGGCTGCGGCTTGGATTTTCGTGCGCGACGCGTTCTCAATTTTGCTTTGCAGAAATTTGTCGATGCGTAGCATTCCTTGCCCTTTGTCCACCTCAAAACGGAAGTGTTCATAGAGTTGCCCGTTTTTCTCGCCTTCTTCTGCGGCCTCGTATAGCCCGTCAATATCATCAAAATCCTCGTCGCTCATTGTTTTACGATTTTTTGAGTTGATGATTGGCCATTGAGTTCAATTTTTATAATGTAAATGCCTGGTTGAAGGTTCGATACGCTGATTTTATCTCCGCTTTCGCGAATCAGAGCCTGGCCGGTTGGCGAGTAAATGGTCGCGCGGCATCTGTCGTCGGCACCTGCAATGTGCAGAATATCGTTGACCGGATTCGGGTAAACATAAATATTGTTAAGTGATTCTGCCTCAAAAACTTCGGTGGTTGTAGTGCCGAAAATCGGATGCAGCATCAGCGAGCCGGTAAAGCTGGTTGGCAGCCACTCGCCGTTGGTGTTGTAGAATATCTTGCTCTGGCTGAAGCGATTAACGTCCCAGCCCACGTTGAGCCGCAAATTCGACGATTGTTGCCAGCCCACAAAAACGCTCTTGTCGACCGGTATCGGTTCGTCAAACTCGAATTGCATGAACTGATTCTGGCCTTCGCCAAAAACGGGGCGGATAACTTCTTTATTTGCAATCATTTTACCTGGTTTGCCATTGTTGTTTTCCCAAGCGCATATTGCGAAAGCGTCAGCGGCGGCCTCAACAGGGTTTGTCGGTAGGAAGCATATGCTCAAACCAAGCATATTATCAGCTTTGTACGGTGCGTACAGATAGGCCACTTGCGCCGAAGCCGCGTCAACACCGTAGGCGTTTTCGGCCGTACCGTCATCGTAGGCGTAATAGTTGCCAAAATGCTGGTATGTGTAGCTGCGATTGTTGCAGCCTATCAGCTCGTCTTTATCGGTATAAATCTCACATTCAAATAGATAGGTTGCATTCTCTCGGCCGTCGTACACAATCGGATTGTCATCGTAGGCATATACTAGTTTTGTGTTGTATTCTGCATCGTAGTTGGCCGTACCCATTGTAATTGAGTCTTTTAGATAAACGTTATTGTCAACATCTTTGATGCGGATGCGCACTTCAGCCTTCATTGTGCGCTGCCAGTGGTTGCGCAGGTGGACGTTGAGGCGTGTGTTTTCGGTCTTGATGGCCGTTTCGTAGTGCGTCCAAGGAACTGCTGTGTAGTTTTTCAGCACTGTGGCGGCCGGTTCCACCAGCGCAATGTCGTAAAATGTTGTGTCGGAGGCCGTGCGCCCGTCATTCAAATATACAAAATCAATGTTCCAGTGGTCGCAGTTGATGGTTGCCGACGGGTTGAAACTGCCCGCCAGACTGGCGTAGTTGAAGAACCTGAACTGGAATTTGTCTGTGAAGTATTCCGCTTTCGAAATAGGCAGCATCACAAGCGCAAAACTCAAAGTATCAGGTTGATTTGGCCGCAGGTGAAGCACGTTTTTGCGGAAAGTGTCATAATCGGTTCCGCTGGCGGCCCATAGTGTGTTCCACACGCCGTTGCCCGACGTAATCTGCAGAACAAGTGAGTCGCAGCTTTCGGGTGCGTTGCCATTGCCCTGTGGCTGATAGTAGAAGCTCAAGTATGTTGTTGTGCTGTCGGCTTGTGTGAGGTCGATGGGGTTCGATGTAAGAAAATCAGCAATATACGGCTGGCTCGAAGCGTGTTCGTAGTGCCGCCCGTCAGAGTCGATGGCGTCAAATGTGGCCACACCAACCGAGTACGGATTGACGCTGAACGAGTTGTTGATCCACACGCCGCGGTCGGTCCAAAGCTGCTGGTCGGGTTCGGCTTGGTCGTAGCTGAAATCGTCGATAAACGGCAGTTGCAGAGTGGTAGTTGAAACAGCCTGCTGTCTGACAGTTTGGTGGCGGACAGGCACTACAGGCATTGAGAGATATTCCTGTGCCGCTAATGGTGTTGCGCCCCAAATGAGCGCGGCTATGGCAATGATTCTATTCATCCAGATTGATTGATTCACCAATTTCGGTTTCGGTTCTTGAGTCGGCTTTGAGCCAGATGTCGATGTGTCCTCCCAGAGTGGCGCGTGCCCCCGGTCCATAGTACGCAGGCTCTTGTTTGTATACCCGCGCATTCAGTGAGTCGGATGCGGTTGCTGCGTTCTCAATCGTCACTTTGCCCACGTTCAAGTAGGCGTTGTTAAGTTCGTTTACGGCTTCAAATTGCGTCATTCCATTCAAGTCAGGCAGGGGAGTGGCGTTATTGCCGTGGCCGTCGCCCAGAACAAGATCAATTCTCGAGCCCTTGTCGATGAGTGTTCCTTCCGCAATCTCCTCTCCGTTGTACATCTGCTTCAAAATATTGTTTTTAGCAAAGTCGGGGCGGTAAATGAGCGTCCCTACATGCAGACCGTGCATTTCAAGTGTTGCCTTGCCCTGTCGGTACGACAAACCGGCTACTTTCGGCACTGAAACTTGCGCTCTTCTAAACGCATTTGTGGTGATGAAAATTGTGCGGTCCTTTTTTACGTGCGTGCCCGGACGCGGGTTCTGGTCAACAATGCAGCCTTTCGGCATATAATCGATGAATGTGGAGTCGATTATTTGCAACTGTAAATTCTCGTGTTTCGCAATTTGATGCGCACGACTCAGTTTCAAACCTTTGAAATCGGGCACTGAGATTGTATGCCCGTGATGGGTGTAAATGCGTAGAAATGTCGCAAGTACAATAAACACAATCAGATAGAATCCGACAAATTTGCCAATACGGATAAGATTGCGTTTCCAAAACGCCTTGTCCTTCAGTTTCTCTATTAAATCCATAGTCTTTGTTTGATTTGCAAAGGTAAACTATCTTTTTGAATTTATGCAGATGAGTTGGCGGTGTGATGCACATGAATATGATGTTCTTTTTTTGCAAAAAAACTTTTTGTGATGAGGCAAATGTCAAATTATATGTTAGATTTGCCGCGCTTTTGAGAAGAATATGAGGACACTGACAATTGTTTTTAAATACATCTTTTTGCTAATCAGTATTTTTATTGCAAATTTCACTTTTGCTGCTGATTCTGAATCGGAGAAAGACAGCGAGTGGGCATTGGTGACCGAAGACAAAGATTGCAACATTAAAGTGTTTGAGCGTTGGGTGTCGGTCGACAAGCAGCGTGCCCGTGAGCGTTCCGGAAAGATGATTCTCAAATGTTCACCTGAGGATATCCTCTCAATCCTATCTGATGTTCAAAAAACTGATATCTGGATGAGCAATGTTGAGGATTGCCATATTATTAGCCGCATTAGCGACGCCGAATGGTTTGTCTACACTCTGCTTGATGCGCCATGGCCCGTCGGAAAGCAGGATATTGTAACAAAGTATGAGGTAACCAGAGAGAATGATCGTATAATTTTGAATATCAAACAACAAGGTGGCTTGGTGGCTAAGAAAAAAGGTGTTGAACGTCTTGACACGTTCAGTGCTCAATGGGAAATAGTACCGGTGAGCGAAAACACTGTTGATGTGCGGTTTACCACACAGTCAACTCAGCCGGCTAAGTATCCGCAGTGGGCACAGGATCCACTAGTGCGCAAGACTTTCCTGAACAATATGCGCAAACTCCGCCGCCACGTCAACAAAGGTTGATTCGGGCACTCGCATGGGTTGATTAATCGTAATTTTTTTAAAAAGTTATTTTTCGTTTGTAACATAACTGCAAAATGTGTGTCTATATGTATGTAAAATGTACGTTTTTGGCATTACATACTAACACATAATTAATATGAACAAACCATTACACTTTGCGGCAATCGCCGCAACACTGCTTTTTTGTGCAAACACCAACGCACAAATTGTGATTAACGAGTACAGCTCGACAACATCCACGTTTTTAGATGATTACAACGAAGAATCCGATTGGATTGAGCTTTACAACACATCGGATGCCGAAGTTGATTTGAAGGGCTGGCACTTGTCGGATAACAAGGAAAATCTTGCCAAATGGACCTTCCCCCCGGTGAAAATCGCGGCCAACGGCTATCTGCTGGTTATGGCTTCGGGCAAAGATTTGACTACCATCGCGGCCGGGAAAAAGTATCTGCACACCAACTTCAACATCTCGTCGGACGGCGAGGCTGTTTACTTGGCAAACGCTGCCGGCACGATTGCTCATCAGACTGATTCTGTGCCGGTTCCGTGCAATGCCAGCCGAGGTTTGAGTCCCGATGGCACAGGCAACTGGGTGTTTTTTGCCGAACCAACGCCAGGCAAGGCCAACACTACCAAAGCCTTCGCCACATCGGCAACCACAAGCGTGAAATTTTCGCCCGAAGGCGGTTTCCAATCATCGGCGCTGACCGTAACACTCTCAACCGAGGGCAACACACCTATATATTACACGCTCGACTGCACCGAACCAACCGACAAATCGCTGCTCTACACCGGCCCAATCGCAGTTGACTCGACAACGGTCATCCGCGCCACAACTTTCAACGGCAATTTGATGCCCGGCCAGCCTTCGACTCAGACTTACATTTTCCCGAAAAGGCTGCACGTGCTCAGACGTGATTTGTGGGACGGCCACATTGTTGACACAACAATAACGTATCAAAATGCGGCATTAAATGCAGGTATAACGGAAGAGGAAGCAATTGAGTTTTTGCGCAATGGAGGCGATATAAGTGAAATAACTCACGACACAACAGTGCACTACGGTCCCCATCTTGTTTTGGAGCATTCGCCGAATTTCACCCTGCCGGTAGTCTCTCTTACAACCAATCCGGATAATCTGTGGGATTGGAATGTAGGTATTTACGTGGCCGGACCGAATGCCGAATACGATGAGCCTTATTATGGCGCCAATTTCCATCAGGATTGGGAGCGTCCGGTTCACGTAGAGCTTTATTGGACCGATGGCTCGAAACGGCTCGACCAGGATGCTGGCATACAAATTGCAGGCGCCTGGAGCCAGAGCAATAATCAGAAATCGTTTTCTCTGCACGCGCGCAATGCCTACGGAAAGAAGTATTTTGAAGCTAAATTGTTCGACGAGCTCGATATTACCCGTTTCAAATCGTTCGTTCTGCGCGATTCGGGCAACGACGCAAACAGCACTTTCTACCGCGATGCGATGATTACGCATCTTGTTGCTGCGAATAACATTGATATTCAGGCATATCAGCCGGCCATTGTCTATCTTAACGGTGAGTTTTGGGGCATTTTGAATATGCGCGAAAAGCTGAATGAGTATTACATTGAGAGCCACTATCCGCACGTTGACCACGACAATGTGGACCTTTTGGCAGGAAAAGGCAATGGAGTGACAGCATCAGAAGGCGATTTGACCGATTACAATGCGATGATGGATTTCATCCAGTCGCACGATTTGACCGATGATGCCAACTATCAGAAGGTGGCCGCACAAATTGATGTGGATGAGTATGTTGAGTATCTGGTTTCGGAAATTTATGGCGGCAACGACGACTGGCCGCACAACAATGTGAAGATGTGGAAGTCGAAGAAGAACGGCGGCCGCTGGCGCTGGATGCTCTACGACACCGACCAGTCATATAACATTTGGGGGCGCGATGTTGACTTGGTCACTTACGACAAGTTGGAAAAATGCCTGACGGAAAAAGGCAAGAACGGTGATACTTGGTCAAATGTCTTGTTGCGCAATTTGGTGAAAAACACCACGTTCCGCAACAAACTGGTCAACCGTTTTGCCGATAGAATGAACCGAGAGTTTCTGCCTGAGAATATCAACCATTTGATTGACAGTTTGTTCAATAATATCAGAAACGAATTGCCTTATCACGACTATCTTTGGAACAGTGGCGATGATGGCAGCATAATGAAGGACTTTGCCAAGTCGCGTCCCGCCAATATGCGTGAGCATCTGCGCAAGAGTTTCGATGTTGGCGACGATGTTGAGGTAACGCTTAACTCCAACGACAGCAAGGCTGGTTATGTCGAGCTCAACTCGCTGACACTGAAGGAATACCCTTGGAAGGGAAGCTATTTCACCAATGTCCCGGTGGAGCTGCGTGCAGTGGCGCGGCCGGGCTACAAGTTTGTGCGCTGGGAGTTCGGTGGCGGACTGCCTGCAAGCACCAGCGCCGGCATTGAGGTCACCTTGGACAACGATGCAACCATTAGCGCTGTTTTTGAAAAAGATGCAAATGCCGCATTTAACAGCGTGGTTATAAACGAGATAAATTACAAGTCGGCCGACGATTTCGACACCAAAGACTGGATTGAGCTTTACAACACTACAGCGGCCGCTATCAACGTTTCGGGTTGGAAACTGCTCGACGGAGAGGCTGACGAGGCCTTCACAATTCCGGCCGGAACAACCATTGATGCTTACGGCTATCTGGTTGTTTGCGCCAACCAGAACAAACTGCTCAAATTCAATCCCGGAGTAACAAACTATGTGGGCGATTTCACTTTCGGATTGGGCAAGGAGGATAAAGTGCAACTGTTTGATTCCGAAGGCCATCTGATTGATGAGGTTGAGTATGCGAAATCGTGGGGCGACGCCAACGGAACTGGCAAAACCATTGCGCTTGCCGACCCGTTTGCCGACAACACCAACTATAAGTTGTGGAGCGCCAACGACATTCACGGCACTCCTGGCGCGCAGAACGGCACTTTTAGCCCGTCGCACAGCGATTTCGGCACCAACGAGAAGATTTTTGTTGACATAACCGAGGCTCTGGCGGCCAATGCGTCGGCCGTGTGCTACCCGAACCCTGTTAGCAGCGAGGCGACGCTTGTATGGCAGCAAACCACTGGCGCCGACGTCCGGATTGAGCTGTTCAGTGCTTTTGGCAACCGCGTGGCGCTAATTTGCGACGAGTGGTTCGCTCAAGGTCAGCAACAAATCGACATTAGCCGCGCCATCGGCAACTGCATACCGGGAATGTATGTCGCCCGAATCAGCATTGGCGGACAAGCACCGGTTAACGTGCGGATTGTCAAGCAGTAACAAAAGTAATTGATACTTTTATTTGCGTCGGCAGTTGGCCAAATGGCTGGCTGCCGATGTTTTTTTTGTTGATTTTCACCGATTGTTCCGTGCTTTTAACCGACATTTCAGAAGCAAAAAGTCTTGCCAGTTCTATTTAAGTGTTACATTTGCGCGTTTTAGAAAACTACGTAATAATGAAAAAAATTCAACTGCTCGCCATTTCGGTTTTGACCGCAATGGCAGCCAACGCACAAATTGTAATCAATGAATATTGCTCCAATTCGACAAAGTTCAGGGACGAGTATGGCGATAGCAACGACTGGATTGAGTTGTTGAACACTTCGTCGGCAGATGTTAATCTTGAAGGCTGGCACTTGTCAGATAAGGCCGATAATCTTGCCAAATGGACATTCCCGGCAGTCACGATTAAGGCTGGCGGTTATTTGAAAGTTTTTGCGTCGAGTAAGGATTTGAAAGAAGTTGCCGACGGCAAATTTCTGCACACAAATTTCAACATCTCGTCGGAAGGTGAGGCGTTTTACCTGAGCGATGCTTCCGGAAAGATAGTCCATCAGGCTGATACGCTTGTAGTTCCGAATGATATAAGCCGAGGTTTGAGTCCCGATGGCAATGGCAAATGGGTGTTTTTTGCACAACCAACTCCGGGGGCGGCAAACACAACCAAAGCGTTCGAATCGGCAGAGACACCGCAAGTTACAATATCGCCCGAGGGCGGTGTGAAAACATCGAAAGTGACAATCACGCTATCGACAAGCGGAAACTCGCCAATATATTATACGCTCGATTGCAGTGTTCCTACCTCGAAATCGAAGAAATACACCGGGCCGATAACCGTTGACACGACAACAATTATCCGGGCCATCACGTTCAACGACGATATGCTGCCCGCTCAGCCGGCAACTCAAAGCTACATTTTTGGCAAGAGACTGCGCTGGGTTAATCGTGACAAGCAGGGCAAACCCATCACAACCGAGCAGTCGTGGGGCGGCTGGGGCGGCTGGGGTGGTGGCCAGCAAACCACTAAGGTTGATCCGAACAAAACACTCAACCACTCATCAACATTCGATTTGCCCGTGGTTTCACTAACAACCGATCCTGACAATCTATGGGATTACAATACCGGTATTCTTGTCGAAGGCCCGAATGCCGATTTGAACGCAACACCACGCCGTGCAAACTATTATGAAGACTGGGAAGAGCCTGTTCACGTTGAGATATACAAGGATGGTGTCAAAATTCTTGACCAGGATGCCGGAATGCAGGTAGCTGGCGCCTATAGCCGGATGAACGACCAGAAGTCGCTCGCCATTCACGCGCGCAGCTCGTATGGAAAGAAATATTTTGACGCAAAGTTGTTCGACGAGCTAGATCTGACAAGGTTCAAGGCATTCACTTTGCGCGATTCGGGCAACGACTTTGGCGGCACTCATTTCCGTGACGCTATGATTACACACCTTGTCGCCGGTACCAACATCGATATTCAGGCATACCAGCCAACAGTAGTGTTCCTGAACGGAGAATATTACGGCATTCTGAATATTCGCGAAAAACTGAACGAGCATTATATTGAAGAGCACTATCCTCACGTCGATCACGACAAGGTGGACATTATTGTGGCAAGCGATGTAACAAAGAGTCTGTCGGCCTCGGAAGGCGATATGGACGACTATAACGCGCTGATCAGCTATGTTGAGTCACACAATATGGCCGATGCGGGTTGCTATCAGTACGTCTCCACACTCATCGATATGGATGAGTATATGGAATATATGGTGTCGGAGATATTCGGCTCAAACAATGACTGGCCGCACAATAACGTCAAGATTTGGAAGTCGAAGAAAAACGGCGGCCGCTGGCGCTGGATGCTGTATGACACTGATCAGTGCTTCTCAATCTGGGGCGACCAGTCGGGCGACGACAAACTGGCAACCTGTCTTAGTGAGAAAGACCAGCACGGAAACAAATGGGCTAATGTGCTGTTCCGCAATCTGGCAAAGAACAAAAAGTTCAAAGACGACCTTGCCAACCGCTTTGCCGACCGCATGAATAACGAGTTTTTGCAGAAAAATATCAATTATTTGATTGATAGCTTGTTTGATAACATATCGACAGAAATTGAATTTCATAACTCACGTTGGGGCAAAGGGCTCAACGATGGTCATGGAATGAAAGAGTTTGCTCAAAAACGTCCGAAAAACATACGTGAGCACCTGCGTAGACATTTCAATGTCGGCGCCGATGTCAAGATCACAATCAATACAAACGACGCAAAAGCCGGATATGTTCAGATTAACTCGCTCACACTGAAGAAATTTCCCTGGAGCGGCTCATATTTTGGAAATGTGCCGGTCTCGATTCGTGCCGTGGCCCGTCCGGGTTATAAGTTCTCGCATTGGGAAGATGCCGATGGCAATAACGTAGGTGAATACGAGGGAATTAGCGTCAAACTTGCTGCGGCATCGAAGTATACAGCAATTTTCGAATCTGATAATTCTGACTTCAATAATGTGGTAATCAATGAAATAAATTACAAATCTGCTGATGATTTTGATACAAAGGATTGGATTGAGTTGTACAACACCACTTCGGCTGCTATCAATATTTCGGGCTGGAAAATCAGCGCCGAGAATCCGGCAGAGGCCTTTTTGATCCCCTCGGGAACGATAATTCCGCCTTATGGTTATTTGGTTGTCAGCTCGAATCAGAACAAGCTGATAAAACAGAATCCGGGCTTGGTGAATGTGGTTGGTGATTTTGTATTCGGTCTTGGGAAAACGACTAAAGTACAGTTGTTTGATTCTGAGGGTAGCCTTATTGATGAGGTTGAGTATGGAAAATCGTGGGGCGACGCTGATGGTACGGGCCGCACATTAGCCCTGACCGACCCATTTGCCGACAACGCCAACTATAAGTTGTGGAGCGACAGTGATATGCACGGAACGCCAGGTGCGCAAAACGGTACGTTCAATCCTTCGCACAGCAATTTCACCATTGCTGATTACAGTTTCACAGTTGACATTGTTGAAGAACCTATTGCCAGTGCACAGGTGACATGCTACCCGAATCCGTTCCGAACTGAAGCTGCAATTGTTTGGGAACAATCAGCTGAAGCCAATGTCGTTATTGAATTGTATTCTGCTAATGGATTTACAATGAGCAGAATATGTGACGATGTGTTTGCTGATGGCCGGCATACGGTTGATATTACCGAAATGGCATCGAACTGGTCTGCCGGATTGTATTTCGCTAAAATTACCATTGGCGGACAACCACCAGTTATAATAAAGATTATGAAGCAATAATGTGTTCGCCAAACATATACAATCGGCAGTTGGCAGCAATGCTGGCTGCCGATTTTGCATATAACGGGGAAATAATCAGTTAAACTCCAATTATTTGGGAAACATACTTCTTTTGTCGCCGTAGAAACCGATTGTTATGAAGATATTGAAATATATAATGGTTCTGGTCGCCACATTGGCGAATAATGCTACTAATGCGCAAGTGGTCATCAACGAATATTGCTCGTCATCAACCTCATTCCTAGATGAATATGGCGATGATTCTGATTGGATTGAACTTTATAATGCATCGTCTTCCGATGTCAATCTGGAAGGTTGGCATTTGTCTGACAAGGCATCAAATCTTAAAAAATGGACATTCCCGTCATATACTATGAAATCAGGCGCGTATCTGCTTGTATATGCATCTGGCAAAGATCTTTACGAATGTATTGAGGGTGATACTGTCTTCTATAATCCGCTTATTGAAGCAACTGATAATTTCTCATATGCTATTGGCTCATCGAGTGTTTCAAAAAGTTGGTACAAAGCTGATTACGACGATTCGAAGTGGTTAGTGGGGAAGGGCGGTTTCGGATATGGCACCTCGTATGCCGCCACAAAAGTGCCCGAAGGAACTATCTCGGTTTTTGTACGCAAGAAATTTACAATCAGCGATTTGAAGGCGATAAAAGAGCTCCACCTTAATTTGGATTATGACGATGGTTTTGTGGTTTACATAAACGGGCACGAAGTGGCGCGTGAGAATTTGGATGAAGTTGGCGATCTCACTTCGTACGATGCTGTAACTCCCTCTTATGTCAATCCGTTGCTTGCAAATGGCAGTGCGTTAGCGCACTTCGATTTGTCGAAACACATTGACTGTCTGGTAGAAGGAGAGAATGTACTTGCCATCCAGATTCATAACATAAGTGAAACCTCAAGCGATTTGTTGCTTTATCCGTTTCTGACAGCAGGTTCAACGGTCAACGAGAATAAAGCGCTAAGCAATTTGCTTGATTTGCAGCTACAGAACAATACAAAGCACTTTCACACAAATTTTAGCCTTTCAGCCGACGGCGAGCCACTTTTTCTTGTGAATCCGTCGGAGAAGATTGTATGCCAAATAGATAGCGTGGTTGTGCCCAATGATGTGTCGCGCGGTCTTTCACCCGATGGCAACGGCAACTGGGTGTTTTTTGCTGAACCAACGCCTGGTGCGGCAAACACCACGAAAACATACGTAACGGCACGAACTAACGAAATAACATTCTCTATTGCAGGTGGTTTGCAAACAGCAAAGCAAACGCTGACATTGACTTCGGCCGCCGGAACACCAATCTATTACACCACCGATGGCAGCGTTCCAACAACACAATCAACGCTTTATAAAGACGGAATACCAATTTCAAAAACAACAGTTGTACGCGCCATTTCATATAGCGATAATTTTTTGCCTGGTCAGCCGACTACGCGCTCATTCATCTACCCCGACCATACAATTTCACTGCCTGTTTTTTCGTTAGTGACCGATCCGTACAATTTATATGATTATAATTATGGTATTTACGTCGAGGGCCCTGATGCCGAATCGGCCGACCCTCACTATGGAGCCAATTATCATAAAGACTGGGAAAGACCAATGCATGTTGAACTTTTCTGGACTGATGGTGTCGAACGGATCAATCAGGATGCGGGCGTAAAAATCGCGGGCGCCTGGAGTCGTGCTCATGCACAAAAATCGTTAGCATTTCATGCGCGTAAATCTTATGGTACAAACAGATTTGATTGTGAACTGTTTAGCGATAAGCATATATCAAGTTTTAAGTCTTTTGTACTCCGCAATTCGGGCAACGATTGGTACAGCACAATGTTTCGCGATGCGTTAATTACAAACCTGGTTCGCAATAATAATATTGATATTCAGGCATATCAACCCTCAGTTGTCTATCTTAACGGTGAGTATTGGGGTATTCAGAACATACGCGAGAAGATTAATGAGCATTATGTGGCTAACAATTTCAATTGGGTTGATGCGGATAGTGTTGACATATTGGAAAACGGAGGTTCTGTTGTTCATGGCTCAGCAATGCATTTCAACGAGATTAGAAACTATATGAATTCTCATTCAATGCAGAATATGGCTGATTATGAATATGTTACAAGTCAAATCGACATCGATGAATTCATTGAGTATATGGTACTTGAGATATATTGCAATAACGGCGACTGGCCAGGCAATAACTGTAAATTCTGGTACCCGAATACTGATGTGGGGCGCTGGCGCTGGATTGCCTACGACACTGATTTTGGTTTTGGACTTTATTCCAATGGCTACGATGAAGACAAACTGGGTTCGTGCCTGAATGATAATTCAGGTCCGGCTTTTTTCCTGAAAAAACTTGTGGCAAACGACGATTTTAAGCGCGATTTCATCAATCGTTTTGCCGATCGTCTGAATAATGAATTCCGATATGATGTGGTTGATTTTTTGATAGATAGTCTGGCTGAGAATATTTCAGATGAGATCAGTTATCACATAAACCGTTGGCACAACATTGGCAATTGGACGGACAATATTGACCGTATGCGCACTTTTGCCGAAGAGCGGCCATATTACCTGCGCGACCATATTCGTGACCACCTTTCGGCAGGCAGAGATGTTAGAATTACACTCGATGCCAACGATAGTAAGGCTGGGTATATCCAACTTAACTCGTTGACATTGAGAAGATTTCCGTGGAACGGAACGTATTTTTCGAACGTGCCGGTGTCGTTGAGGGCCGTGGCAAAGCCGGGCTATAAGTTTGTGCGTTGGGTTGATGCCGACAACCAAACGGTTGACACCCATGCCGGCATTAAGGTTACACTGACTAGAGCATCTCGCTATACTGCAGTTTTCGAATCTACTAATAATGATTGTAACAATATTGTTATCAATGAAATAAACTACAAATCAGCCGATGATTTTGATACAAAGGACTGGGTTGAACTTTACAACACAACGGATGCCGCCATCAATATTTCGGGCTGGAAACTTGTCGGTGAAAATCTTGCCGAAGCATTTACAATTCCTGTTGGGACCATCATCCCGCCATACGGCTATTTGGTTGCGTGCGCCAATCGCAGCAAGTTGGTCGGTTTGAACCCTAACTTGCAGAATGTGATCGGCAATTTTGAGTTCCGATTAAGCTCAAGCGGCAAACTTCAGTTGCTTGATTCGGCTGGTAATTTGGTCGACGAAGTGGAATATAATAGCAAAACGTGGCCCGATGCCGACGGCAATGGCTATACACTTGCATTGACCGATCCGTTTTCCGACAATGCTGCCCGTCGGTTGTGGCATGCTAACGATTTACATGGCACACCGGGTGCTGAAAATGGCGCTTTTAGCCCGTCTCACGACGATTTTAGCATTGGTGACGACAGTTTCCGTGTTGATGTTGAAGAAGTGCCTGAGAAAGCAGTTTTTGCAGTCTGTCGGCCTAATCCGGTAACCGATAATGCCGCTATTGTCTGGCAGCAGCCTGCTGATGGCGTAGCACGTGTTGATTTGTTTGACCTTCATGGGCGGCATCAGGCTTGCATATGCAACCAATGGTGTGCACAAGGCGAGAATAAGGCCGAATTTGGCGCTGTCGCGAAAATGTGGCAACCGGGAATCTATTTTGCAAAAATTGCTATTTTCAACAGTAAACCTGTGATTATCAAAATTTTACGACAATAGATGACCTTCGGGCATTGTCGGTTCTGTTGGCTCGGCAACAGGAATCTGTTGAGCAACCTTAACACATCCTATAGTGACTATCGCGCAAATAATCAAAACGATAGCGTGATTCATTGGACCACCGAAATAATCTGTTACCGAAACATTCATGTCACCTGCGTAGTAGCCGATAAGGAATCCGGCCGTATTATTGGCCCAATGCATAAAAATGCCAATCCAGATACTGCGCGTGCGCCAGAACAGCCAGCCAATGGCGCATCCCACAATGAATGCGGCAATGAATTGCCATGGGTTCAGGTGCGCTATGCCGAAAATCACCGCCGACCAGATGATGGCCTTGCGGGGCTCGTACCGGCGCAGTAATGCTGCTAGAATGATGCCGCGGAACACGAGCTCTTCGAGCACTGGCGCGGCAATGCCAACTGTCAGATAACCGGCAAAATCGAGTGAAACAGCTTCGTTGAAAAGGCGTGCCACAAAATCGGGCATTGGTATCAGCGAGCATAGCGATTCGCTGATTATCGATAGTGCGAAAGTCATTATCAAGGCAATAGGAAATATTGCCGGCTTGACTTTCCCAAAATCAGTAACTTTCAGATTCCAAATAAAATATACCACGGCAAGTGCGCCGGCAAATTGCAGAATGTAGCCAAGCATTGCTATCCACGATTTGAAGGCCGGTGCGGCAATCAGCAGCGCGCCGGTAACAAGCGATGCAGGTATGGTCAGAGCAAGGATGACACCCAAAATGGCGAGTGCCTGACCGATTGATATTGAACGGTTTGACGATGTTTCAAATGTTTGTTCCATTTTTCAGTTCGATGTTGGTTTGACGTACAGTTGCCCGGCCTCGCAGCCTACAATCTCAACTTTGGTGCCTTTCTCAATGAATCCGTAAACCGATTTTGCATCGATAACGTGTTTATCTATAATTATTTTGCCCGATGGCCGCAACACAGTTTCGGCAAAGGCCGTCTGCCCGATAAACTGCTTCAAATCAGGGCTGACCGCAACGAACCCTTCGTCGGTTTGTTGTGTCGCGGTCAGCGACAGGCGGTTGCCAAAAAGTGTGGCGGTGTAGAATTTTGAGCTTATCCAAAGGCACAAACCTATTGATACCGATGATGATATGATTACCAATAGGAGTGATTTCAGCACATCGTCGGGGCTGATGGTTGGCACGTCGCCGTCGAGATTCCCGACCATAGCCATTGTGAGTCCGGTCACAGCCAGAACAATTCCCGAAATACCGCAGACTCCAAATCCTGGAAATGCGAATAGTTCGATGATTATCAGAATGATGCCCAAAACAAATAGAGCTATCTCCCAATGCGCCGCAAGTCCTTCAATGTAGAGTGGTGCAAAGTAGAGTATCGCGGCAGCCACAGCGATTACTGATGGGAAGCCGATTCCTGGCGATTGCATCTCAAAATATATGCCGCCTATTATGGCCATAATGAGCAAACCTTGCAGAGCGGGGTTCATCAGCCAGCCCAGAGTTTTGTCAAGTCTGGTGGGGCGGTATTCGGTTATGACAGCGTTGGGGTGGTTTTCAAGTTCGAGCACTTCGCCGATGCTTTCAGCCAATCCATCACAGAAACCATGTTTTGTGGCTTCGGTGGCAGTGAAAGTCAGTACCTTACCTGCGTCAATCAACCCATTGATGCTGATGTCTTGGTCCACCATGGCTTCGGCAATCTGCGGGTTTCTATGCCATTTGTAAGTGGTGTCGCGGCCGTTAATCAGCGTGTCGCAGCCCTGCGCTTCGGCTGTGGCCCGCATAATGCCGCGCATATAGCTTTGGTACTTGTCGGGCATTGCCTCGCCGCTTTGGTTCACCACTGTTGCCGCGCCAATGCTTGCGCTCTTCCGCATATAGATTTTGTCGCAGGCAATGGCTATCAGCGCCCCAGCCGATGCCGCGTTGTTGTCGATAAACGCCACCACCGGAATTGTGCAGTTCAGTATCCGTGTGCGGATTGAGTCGGCATCCACCACCGTGCCGCCGTAGGTGTTCATCCGAATAAGAATCAGGTCGGCGCTGTCGTGGTAGGCCAAATCAAAGGCTTTCTGCGTTTTTACCCAAAGTGAAGGACTAACATCCTCGTTCATGTCAAACACCAAAACGCGTGTGGTGCTGTCGGTCGCGGCAGGTGAGTGACTCACTGCCACAAGTATAATTGTCAGTAAAACTGCGAGTTTTCTCATATTCGCGCGTAAATGATTTGTACACAAATCTATCAAAATATTTATCTCTTTGAATATTGCCTCCTAATTCAAACTGCCAATAGTAATCATCGCCTGCATAGCCTCATTTGCATCCAAATCTTGTCAGTCTTGTGTAGCGCGCTTCAGTTCACCAAACCAAGTCTGCGTATTGTCGTCCGTTCACATCAGCAAGCTTCTGCTCGCCTTACAGCCATTCCTCATAGCAATAGAAACGGCCCCGATTTTTTTTGTCGGGGCCGTTCCTTTTCTTTTGATTTTTTTAAGTGTTATTTCTTCGCTGCACGTGCTTCGTTCAGGAAGTTGACCACTTTGGCCAGATTTTCTTTCGAGTACATATTGAATCCGTGTCCGCCGTCTTCAACCGGTATGAAGTCTGTCTTCACACCTTTAGCTTTCAGCGCGTTGTAGAACGATTCACCCTGGCAGAATGGCACCACATTGTCCTTTTTGCCGTGGCAAACAATGATAGGCGGGTCTGAAGGATCAATGAATGTTGGCGCGCTCAAAGCCTTGTATCGGTTCTCGTTGCCTGCCATTGGCACACCCAGAACCACTTCCTCCGGCGATGTCGGCATTTTCATTGCTTCACCGCAGTCCATGTGCATCAAATCCACAGGGCCCGACCAGTCGCAGGCAGCATCAACACTGCTGCTGAAGTTGGTGAACTGCCCCACGTTGCCCTCAAGGTCAACCTCGTAGCCATCGACATCGGCAACCTTCTCGTTGCGCGTGGTGGCTGCAAGTGAGGCCAAGTGCCCACCCGATGAAAAGCCCGATGTGGCAATGAAACTTGTGTCGAATTTGTATTTCTCGGCATTGCCGCGTACAAAGCGGATAACAGCCTTAATATCGTTTATCTGTGCCGGATATTTGGCATCGCTGCTCGAACGGTGGTTGGGCGTTACAACGGCATAGCCGGCATCGAGTAGGGCGGCACAGATGGTGTTAAGGTCGGCAGCGCCCTTCGAGTTATTGCTGAACCATGCGCTTCCGTAGATGTGGATAACCACCGGATAGCTTGCCTTTTCTTCTTTCGGCAGATAGATGTCGAGGTTGTGGTAAACCTCATTGTCGCCTGCATAGTTGATGTTGAGGAATTTTTGCGAGTAGCGCATTGTGTCGGTGCTGTTCTGGTTTCCGCCAAAGCCACCGAAACCGCCACCCATTTGTGCAAAACCGGCTATGCTCAGCAGTCCGGCTGCAAGTGTAAGTCCTAATTTTTTCATATTTCTAATGTTTAAGTGAGTGTTATTATTTTAAAGCAAAATTAGTATTCGTTCCATTAAAAGGAAATAGTTGTTTCATTAGTTTTTTAGAAAGCCCTCGTCACCCGCATATTATGTCCGTTCCGCGCCTCAATCATCATTCCGTGAGTCGTGTTTGGCACTTGTCCGTTTAGCATAGCGAGCTTCATCTCGCAAGTTAAGTTTTTTTGTCTGTCCTGCGAAGCGAGCTTCAGCTCGCCAAACGAGCAAGCCCTGTATGTCCGTTCCGTGCAACAAGCTTCAGCCTATAAACAAAAAAAGCCCTGCAGACGTCGTCTGCAGGGCCAATGTGTTATTAACAGTTAAACTATTAAAATTTACTTGTTAATTATTTCACAAACTTAACGGTCTTGTTACCAACCTTAGCAATGTACAAGCCACTTCTCAGGTCAGATACGTTGAGTGAAGTAACGTTCTTAGCAGACTTAACAGCTACACCGTTGATGTTGTAGATAAGAACGTTAACAGCCTCAGAAGCGAAGAGAACGTCACCAGCTACGTATACGTCGATAGCAGCAGCCTCGTTAACTGATACACCACCTTGTTCACCACCACCTTGTTGCTCTTGCGGTTTCTCTACACCAGCAGGGTCAACCTCAAGTTTAACGTTTCTGAAGAATACGTTGTAGTTAGCAGTGTGTTGGATACCAGCTTTCTGAGCACCAATGTGGAACTCCCAGCAAGTCAGTGAATCACCTACAACACCATTCTCTACGTAGAGAGTATCGGTGAATTTGGTCCATTGAGCTGAATCAGGAGTAGCGAAGCCCCATTTAGCGTTTTTGTTGTTACCATTGTGTACATTGAATGCACCAGTACCAGCATAGTTGGTAGAGAACTCAAGTGACAGAACCAAAGCTTTCTGTGCTGATGGAGATACTGACTCAAACATTACAAAGAACTGAGCGTCCCATGCGTTGTGTGATTTAGCTGTATCAATGCAGAAGCCATATACGTCGTCGTCACCGTATTTTACAGTTGTAGCTTCGAAGATGGCGCCATCAAAACGGCCGTCTTTGCCACGGAAAATACCCTTGTTCTCGTTGTTGCCACCAAGTTGATCCCATGTCAGGACGTTCTCAGGAGCAGCATATTCAGCTGGTGCGGGAGGAGTAACACTTGGTCTCTCACCAATATTTGCCTCATCAGCGTCTGACTCCATGTCAATTACATCCTCAAAGTTTGCAGTAACCTTAATGTTACGCAGGTAGAGAGTACCATCCTCACGACCCATTGAGCAGTTCAGTGCAAGAGTACGGATCTCACCAGAAGTGGTAATGGTTTTTGAGAAATCCTGCCAGTCAGTGGTGCACTCAAGAGCGTCCCAACCATCGTTGTTAACGTATGAGTGAGGATCAGCGTGACCTTGTGCGTTGAATTTAACAACACCGCTGTCCTCTGATTTTCTGTACTGGAATGAGATTTCTACTTCAGTACCAGAAGGAACATTAGCGTCAGCAAATACAATGAAGAACTGAGAATCCCAGTCAGCACCGTCAGCAGCGTAAGTGAAAAGACCGATAATACCATCTTCCACATTACATTTCTGCTCGTACTCACCCGGGTTGTTTGATTCCCAGCGGTAGATTTCACCTGCTTTTGCGCCAGCAGGATTATCAATCTCTGCCTTTGCATTAGAGGCCATGCCGCACATTACGGCAACAGCCAACATTGAAAGTAAAGTCTTTTTCATACTCGAAAAATTTTTAGTTAATAACACGAAGCAAATATACACATTATTTTAATAGTGATGCCCTGGCCTTGTATTTTTTGCAACAAAAAAGAGTGTTTTTGAGTAAGAATTTGTGCTGTTGGTAATATTTCGGGCAAACTCGTCCCCTTCATCAGCAAATTCTATCCATTAGTTCCATGTGGCCCAATAGGAAGCTTTGCAAGTTGCCAGCCAATGTGCGAAGTCAGCCCGCCTCCATATAAAAAAAGAGATGCCCGAATAGTCAGGCATCTCTTATCATAAATAGAATTATATAAACTCTATTGTCTTGTTTACCAACCCGGATTTTGTACAAGAGCGTTGTTGAGTGACATAGCGCGTTTCGGGAAAGGAAGCAACTCGTGTTTGCCTTTCTTGAATCCTAACGAGCTGCCGTAGGTTTGAACCCAAAGGTCAGCCTCTTGGTTTCCGATTTTCTCCACAATCACACCTTTATGTTCGCTTGTACCTTCTGTGTACTCGCCAATAGGACCATTGATAAGGTCGGCAAATGTTGGCAGATAGGCGTCTTGTTTTTCCAGAGTCTCTGTTTTGCCCCAGCGAACAAGGTCGGCAAAGCGGCAGCCCTCGAGCCACAACTCAAACTCTTTCTCGTTCTGTACAGCTTCAAGTGACAGAGTTGAAGAAACGGTCTTTGATTGTGCGCGGTTCTGAACATCGTTCAGTGCTTTCAAACCGTCACCGCTGGTCTCGCCAAGTTGTGCGCAAGCCTCAGCATACATAAGCAGTACCTCGGCATAACGCATAATGCTGGCGTTGCGGTTCAGGTGGCCGTCGTCCAATTGGTCGCCTTGGCTTGGGTGAGCATTGATTTTGTAGGTGAAGTAACCTGCGTTTGCATAGATATCGTGCGATAAGCCACGCTTTTTGTCTTTTGCCTTGGCGTCGGTTTTGCCAGGAGCAAATTTGTCACCGTCACTTGCCCATTTCAAGTCATAAAGCATCTCGTCGTATGTTTTAATCCAAGCTTTGCGACGTGCCGATTCCAGACCGTCGTTGGCGATAAGAGCCTCGGCAAACGGACCAGATGGATTCAGCCAGCCCCAGCCACCAGCAAAGATGCTGGAGTCTTTGAGTGAAGCGTTGTTCACGTAGTCACCACGCCAGGTGAATGTGCTGTGGTCGTTCCAGCCACCACGCTCTGTACGCTCATATTGACCAGTAAGGTTTGTACCGTCGTAGTTGAATTCAAGCACAGCCTCTGATGAGCCTTTGCCGTCAGCGTGGCCGATGGTAATCATCTTCTCAGAAGGAACAAGCTCGTAGTTGCCATTGTCAATAACAGATTTCAGGGCAGCTTTTGCGCCAGCATAGTCTCCCTTCCAAAGCAATGCCTTGCCTTTCACTGCAAGAGCAAAACCTTTGGTTATTCTGACGGCACCTTCGTAGTCGTCGGCACCCTTACGCCACTCAAGATCAGCGGCAGCCAGGTCGCATTCTTTGGCAACCCATTCCATAACCGCAGCTTGCGATTCAGAGTTTGCCGGACGGTCAGACGGAGTGAGCACGGTCTCAACAATCGGAGGGGTACCCCAGTAGATGCCAAGGAGCATATGGTCGAATGCGCGCATTGCACGAGCCTCGGCTACGCATTTCTTTTGTACCGGGCTAAGCTCACCCAAACGCTCTGTGGTAAAGTTGTTTATCACATAGTTGCACTTCAAAATCGAAGCGTACAACACATAATAGGCATCTTCTATGTCAATATTGTCATAGCCATGTACAAATTGGTGCATCTGGCGCTGCTCAACGCAGTCGTCGGTACCTGAACCGCCCAACCAAATGTCATCGCCCATCCAGTTTGTCAATGCAAAGTATGGTCCGTAATTGTATTGGTGAGTCCAGTGTGAGAAGTATTTCTGAGTTGTGGCATAAACAATTGTTATTGCACTCTCAGCATCTTTGTCGGTTTTATAGAAATCCTCAAACGATATGACACCTTTTTGGGGAATATCCAATTCATCTTGGTCGCAACCAGTAGTAAGAGCAAGTGCTCCTGCTGCAACTAATAATAAATATTTACTCTTTTTCATAACTCTTTAATTTTTAGAAGGTAAGGTTAACACCAAAGATTACTTGTTTTGCTGTCGGATAAGTACCCATATCGATGCCAAGTGAGCTTGTTACGCCGTTTACGTTGGCATTTGAAGCCTCTGGATCAAGACCAGGGTATTTGGTGAAGGTGAAATAGTTCTCAAGCGACGCGAATACACGCAGACGGCTGATGTAAACCTTGCTCAACAGATCTTTAGGCAGCGAGTAACCCAATTGTATTTGTTTGATTTTGAAGAATGCACCGCTGAACATACTCAGGTCTGAGCTGAAGGTGTTCTTCTGCCATCCTTTTTTGCTTATGATCGGGAATTTTCCGCCAGGGTTTGTCTCCGGATCATATGCATTCTCGTAGAAGTAGCTGTAGTTGTTGCAATACGGACGGTCAGTACGCCAAGCCTGAGGCAGGATTTTGTTACCGCTTACGCCAGTGCCGAACACTACCAAGTCAAAGCCTTTGTAATCCATATTGATGGTGATACCATAGTTGAGTTTCGGCAGACCGCATCCAAGGTCGGTCATATCGCTCTCGTTTGGCTCAAATTTGCCGTCACCATTGAGATCACTGAATATTGGATAACCCTCTTCGTCAAGACCGTCGATCTTGAAGCCGAGGAAGTGCCACAGTGGCTGGCCAACAACGCACTCTGTTGTGATGCTCGAACCTTGAAGACTTGTACCAGGAAGTTTGTCAACGGTCGGGTCAAGGTATGTAAGTTCGTTGTGGAGTGTTGCCATGTTGGCGTTGATAGAGTAGTTGAAATCACCAATTTTGTCTTTCCAACCAAGCTCAATCTCAAGACCACGGTTCAAAACCTCGCCAGCGTTGGCCATTGTCGAGCTAACACCTGTTTCAAGCAGCGGGGTGATAGAAATCAACAAACCATTGGTTGTCTTCTTGTACCAGTCAACACCAAGAGTGAGTCGGCCGTTGAGGAAGCGTGCGTCCATACCAAGGTCAATCTGCTCTGACTCCTCCCATACAAGTGACGGGTTGGCAAGGCCGTTCGGTTGTGAACCATAGTACAATGCAAAATCAGAATCGTATTGATACCAGTCGTTGTTGCTGTTGATAACAGCTGCATACGGGTAGTTGCGGAGTACGTTGATGTTACCGTTGCGTCCCCACGATGCTCTCAGTTTCAGGAATGAGAGAATGTCAGTGCTGATGTTGTCGGCAATAAAGCTTTCGTTGCTGAGTGTCCAACCAGCAGAGAACGATGGGAATTTACCCCAGCGATTGTCTTTTCCAAGTTTCGAAGAGTCATATGCGTCAGCACGGAAATTGGCTTGCAAGCTGTAACGGTTGTCGAAGCTGTAAGTCAGACGGCCGAAGTATGAAAGGCTCTTGGTGTCGTTTTCAACGCCGCCAGTCGATTTCAAAACATCGTCACCCGATTTCAAGAAATCCAGATAGCGGAAGTTCTCGGCATAGCCTTTCAAGATGTCCTTGCCTGTGGCTTGGCCCCAAGCATTGTCAGAGTGGGTAGATTCCCACGACATACCAGCCATGACACCAATGTTATGTACGTCGGCAAAAGTCTTGTCGTAGTTGATGAAGTTCTCCCATTGATAGTAGAAGTTGGTGCTGGCTTCAGATCTAATTAAATATTCGTTTCTGTAAACGAACTCGTTGGCAACAAACGGAACCTCGTAGTTGTGAGTGTTGCTAAAGCCCAAGCGGTAGCCCAAGCGCGATGTGAATACAAAACCATCAATAGGTTTGAAGTTCAACGAGGCCTGGCCACGAACGGTGATACCCTGACGGTAGCCTTGGCTGCGGTCGCGTTGGATGAATGGGTTCGATGACTGAGTCTGACCACTGATGGGTGATATGCGATAGTATCTCTCACCATCGCCAAGCACGGCTTTGTAGCCATCTTCACCTTCTGCCAGACCGCTTTCAATGGCGGCTTTTTGGTCACCGGTAAGTTGCTCGTCAAGTTTGTCAGGATCAACATACGGGCCGAACAATGGGTCGCTGGTGATAGCGGCCAACAGTGCTGAACCGTTGTCTGATTGCTGGCTGATAGATTCTGTACGCCATTTCTCAATTGAGTTGTTTGTACCAACGGTCAGCCATTTTTTGATTTTGTAGTCGGCGTTCACCTGGAATGACAAACGTTTGTAGACATCTCTATCGCCTTTGAATATACCGTTCATGTTAACGTGGTTGATGGCTGCAAAGTAGCTGCCACGCTCGTTTCCGCCTTGGAAACCTACGGTGTGGCGCTGGCTCCATGTCGGCTCAAAGACCTCATCGCTCCACTTAATGTCGGCACCGTCATAATTGGTTGTTTCTTCCCAACCTTTTTTCAGGAAGCCCATTTTGTTACCAAAGTCAATGTATTGCTCGGCGTTCATAACCTTCAGCTCGCGCGAGAGGCTGCTGCGTTGCCATTGGCCGTTGTAGAAAATGGTACCGTCGTTACCACCGTTTTTACCTTTTTTAGTGGTAATAAGAACGACACCGTTACCAGCCTGTGCACCATAGATGGCTGCCGATGCTGCGTCTTTCAACACCTCAATAGACTCAATCATTTCAGGATCGAGGTACTGGATGTTGTCAACCTTCAAACCGTCAACAATCATAAGAGGGCCAAGGCTACCAGAGTTCGAAGATACACCGCGGACGCGGATTTCGGCGCCGGCGCCCGGAGCACCTGATGAAGTGATGATTTGAACACCAGCGGCTTTACCTTGCAGTGCCTGTGCGGCATCAGAGGTGGCGCGGTTTGCCAAATCCTCGCCTCTTACTGATGCTACAGCACCAGTAAGGTCGCTCTTCTTTTGCGTACCATAACCTACAACCACAATCTCGTCCAAACCTACCAAGTCAGGAACAAGGTTTACGTTGTAAGGACCGTTGCCATTGACTGTGATTTCCTCTGTAACGTATCCTACATAGGTAATCTGCAGAACATCACCGTCAGCGGCGTTCATTTTAAATTCACCATTACCAGAGGTAATAGTACCAGTTGTGGTTCCTTTAATAACCACGTTTGCTCCCGGAATGGGATTTTGCTCCTCGTCGATAACCGTACCCTTAACTTCATGTTGTTGGGCAAAAGCTCCGACGGATAGCAGCATCATCGACAGTGCGAGCACTGCGTTTTTCCATAATAGATGCTTTTTCATCATACAAAAGTTTTTGTTAATTATTAAATAGATTAGTCACCATCTGACGAACTCTTGGAATCCGCCAGTTTACTTATGTTTTCTATGTTATTTGCGCGTAGCAATCCGCTTGATTTTTCGAATTACGAATTTCCGAATTGCCCATAAACTACGTGGTATAAACGTGTTTCAATTTTTTTTGTTTTTGTAACATCTTTTATTCCCGCTGTTACAATATTTTTTAAAAACATAACATATTTCTATGTTATTTTTTTGTAATTTAGACAAATAAAATTTTTTAATTGTACTATTTATATTTATTTTTGGGGCGACATTGAATGATGTGGGCACAAAAGTGGCTTAAAACAAAGAACTGCAGTCTGTTTCATGGCTGTTTTGGCTGAATTTGGCATCACAATTGCACAAAACAGGCCAGTTCGCGGTTGAATGTCGAGTTTGTGCGGCATACCATAATTTTATATGAAGTATGAGAACGTTTTTTGTGACTTTATTGGCAGTTGTATCATGCTGTATTGCAGATGTTAAAGCTAATGGCTGCCTGGTGTTTTCGTCGGGTCATGAACTGCCGTCGAGCATGGTGAATCAAGTGATTCAAGACAGCGACGGTGTTGTGTGGATAGCTACCGAAGATGGTCTTACAAGGTTCGACGGAGCCGATTTTGTTACATTCAAAAAGGACGAAACTGACACAACAGCGTTACAAAACAGTTATGTGAAGATAGTCTATGAAATTCGTGATGGCCAATTTTTGGTCGGGACACTGTCAGGTTTGCAGCTGTATGACCATGCGACTCGCCAGTTCACAAACATCCCTGTTTATATTGAGGGAATGCGGTTCACTCAGGGTGTCAATGTGTCGTGCATTGTGAGCGGAAACGACAGCTTGGTTATGGTGGGAACCTCCGGGCATGGAATATTTGTGCTCAAAACGCACAACGGTAGTCTGTCGCTGGTTCAGGATTCGGAGCTGCTGCCCAATTGCTTCTACATCGACAAGCTGATGGTTGATAGTCATAGAAATCTGTGGGTTGCAACACTTGACCGCGGAGTTTTTGTTCTCGACCGTGGCCGCAGTATTATCAGGAATCACACTTTTGATAGCAATGAGTCGTGTTTCTCATTGTTCGAGGCTGCTGATGGCACGGTTTATATGGGCACTTCGTATGGCAATCTCCTTAAATATGACGTGAATACGGGACTGTCGCAAGTGGTGGTTCCGTACCAGCGGTTGCGTAGCGCTATTATGGATATATGTGCCGACGGTCCGGACGAGCTTATGCTCGGTACTGATGGCGACGGTCTCAAACGTTTCAATACATTGACGGGCGAGTTGACTGATTATAATATGAGTCTGCCCGGATTGAACAGCCAGAAACTGAAGGTGCATTCTATAATGCGCGACAATCGTAACAATTTGTGGCTTGGATGCTTCCAGCAAGGTGTGGTGATGGAGCCTGCAGCTGAAAACGAGTTTGTTTTTGTCGGAAGCATGTCGTCAGTGGCAAACACCATCGGATCAAGCTGTGTGATGTCTGTCACTTGTGATGGCGACAATATTTGGGTTGGAACCGACAACGACGGCATATATCTGCTGAACTGTGATTTCTCGCTGAAAAAACACTATGAACCGCAATTATCGTCTGGAGCAATGCCGCGCACAACGCTTTGTATATATCGCGACTCGCAGCGCAATGTCTGGTTCGGCTCGTATCTGGGTGGGCTGTTTCGGTTGGATGCGGCCACTGGCCGGTGTGCCCCAGTACATTTTGAGGGCTTCGACAATGTCGGTCAGGCAACTAGTGTGTACTGCATGGTTGAGGATCAGAAGCATAATTTGTGGTTTTCTGTTTCCGGCTTCGGTCTTTGCCGAATCAACACTCGCACTCTTGAGCAGAAAATGTACCGTGCTGTTCCAAGTGAAGTTGGTTATTCGGCTTCGGCCAACCAGCTTCCACATTCGTGGATCAACGCATTGCTGTTGATTGATAATAAGTTGTATTTCGGGGGATATGGTGGTTTCGGCTGCCTTGATATTGATACTGATGATTTTATATCAGTTTTGGGTTGCAACAGTCTGCTTAACGGCGAGGTTGTGTATGATCTTCATGAGGATGATGACCATCGGATATGGATAGGCACTGCCAACGGCTTGTTTTGCTTCGATCCGCGAACGCAGGATTTTGATAAATACACCATTGCCAACGGATTGCCAAGCAATTCAATTTCGTCAATCGAGAGTGATCGCGACGGAAATTTATGGATAAGTACCAATAGTGGAATATCCTGCCTCGACAGACAGAATTATTCGTTCTCAAACTATTACGCTTCCGATGGGCTGCAATGCAATGAGTTCAGCAAGTCGGCATCGAGTGTCAATGCTGATGGAATGCTCTTTTTTGGCGGCATAAACGGATTCATTTGTTTCCAGCCGCAGAAAATCAAGAAACACTATTCAATACCATGCATCAGACTGACTAATTTCTACATAAACAACAAGGCGGTAGCCAAAGGTATGCTGTCGGGTGGGCGGCCCATTATCGACGATGACATATCAAAGGCGGAGAAAGTCTGCTTGTCGCATTCCGACAATTCGTTCAGCATTGAGTTCACTGCTATGGAATTCGCTAATCCGGAGCGAATCAGTTATTTGTATAATATGGATGGCGAGGGTTGGGTATATCTGTATCACGGGGCCAACAAGGTATCGTTCAGCAACATGAAACCCGGCAAATATGAGTTCTGCGTCAAGGCTGTCGATGCCAATTCGTTCTCGAAAACCCGCCGGTTGATGATTCACATTGCGGCACCCTGGTATGCAACTGATGTGGCATATATTATTTATGTGCTGATAATAGTGGCGTCGATTGTATTGCTTTGGCGGCATATGCGTCGCAACCACGAATTGAGGATGAAGGTGATGGAGCATAAGCACGCCGAGGATATCAACGAGGCCAAATTGCAGTTTTTCATAAACATATCGCATGAAATTCGCACGCCAATGTCGTTGATTATCGGACCATTGCAAAAACTGATCTGCTCCGATTCCGATCCTGAGCGTCAGCGCACCTACAATACTATTCGGCGCAATGCTGAGCGTATTCTCGGTCTCATAAACCAACTGATGGACATAAGGAAGATTGACAAAGGTCAGATGCGACTCTATTTCACAGAAACGGATATAGTGAAATTGGTGCGAGACGCTTGCGCTAACTTTGAGTATCAGGCCGATTTGCAAGGAATAAACCTGAAATTTGAACCAGACAAGTCAACGATAAAGGCTTGGGTCGACGCCGGAAATTTCGACAAGATAATTGTGAATATTCTCTCCAACGCATTCAAATATACACCGCGTGACGGGTCGGTAATTGTTAAAATGGCGGTGGAGCAGGGCAGATCGGCCGACAAGGCTAATGCAGAAGGCTATGTCGTGATTGACGTTGAGGACAGTGGTTCGGGCATCAATCCCGACGATCTGAATCGTATATTCGAACGATTCTATCAGTCGCAGGGCGCGAAGCTGGTGTCGGGAACAGGTGTCGGACTGCATCTTACAAAATCACTGGTTGAGTTGCACCACGGAACAATAGAGGCAGCTAACAATGTTGGTAAGGCCGGATGCCATTTTACTGTCAGATTGCCGCTGGGCTCAAAGCATTTGACCAAAGAGGAGATGCTGGCAGTGAGCGCAGGCGGGGCGGAAAATAAAGTTGACGATATGCAACTAATTGGAACCCAGTTTGTTGATAATGGTGTGGATGCGTCAAAACGGTCGAAAACAAAGTATCGTGTACTGGTAGTTGAGGACGACGATGAGATACGTAAGTATATAGTGGAGGAGCTGTCGGCCGATTTTCATGTCAAGGATTGCGCCAACGGTGCCGACGCACTCGACATTGTCTTGCGCAGCGCCCCCGATATTGTCGTCAGCGATGTGATGATGCCTATAATGGATGGCAAGACATTATGCCAAAAAATAAAGCAGAACATCACAGTCAATCATCTGCCGGTAATTCTGCTCACTTCACTCACGGCCGAGAACGATAAGATAGAGGGGCTTGACGTGGGTGCGGACGCTTATCTTACCAAACCATTCAATATTGAGGTTTTGAGGCACACAATCCAGAACCTTTTGCGGAGCCGCGCCACGTTGAAGAATACCTTCCAAGGCAATCAGACGCAGGGGGCTAATGTGAAGAAACTTGAAGTCAGTTCGCCCGACGACCGGCTTATGCGACGGGTTATGGCCATGATAAACAAAAATATCGGGAATCAGGATTTGAGTGTTGAAATGATTGCAAACACCGTGGGTATCAGCCGTGTGCATCTTCACCGTAAGCTGCGTGAGATAACCAACCAGTCAGCGCGCGACTTTATACGCAACGTGCGTTTACAACAGGCCGCCACATTGCTTGCAGAGAAGCATCACAGCGTTTCTGAGATTGCCGAAATAGTCGGTTTCTCCAGCACATCACATTTTTCTGTCGCTTTTAAAGATCTGTACGGATTGACGCCAAGCGAATATATGGAGAAAAACAAAGGGGAACGCGAGAATAGCAATTTGCCGGGAGCCGATTGAACGGCGTTTTGTCGATAGATTTTGCGCTTTTGTTGATTGCCCAAATGATGGTTTTTTACCATTGTTTGGGCTTTTATGTTACATATTGTTCGGTTTGATTGTCAAATATTTGATCGTATTTGATGTTACATGGACGAAACTTGAAATGATACAGTTCAGGAATAATTGTAACATTTACTAAATAATATGTGTCAGCCCGCGACCTAGTGCAAAACAAACTTTTTTCATCTTTGGGACGTTAAAAAAAGCCGCATTGCTGGGGCTGTGCGGCGGAAAGCGACTATAAACATTTAATAACCAAACTTTATTAAAAAATGAGTAAACATCGACTATGGAGATTGGCGGTTGCGATACTGCCAATGATGTTGCTGTCATTCAGTGTTTTTGCCCAAAAACATCAAGTCACGGGTAAGATCTTGGATGAAGAGCAAATGCCTATTCCTGGTGTCAACGTTGTTATTAAAGGTACAACGACTGGTACAATTACAGGAGGCGACGGAACTTTCAGCATGCAGGCCGCTGATGGTGATGTGTTGGTTATAACCTACATTGGTTATAATACAGAAGAAGTTAAAGTTAATGGCACTGCCCCGATTAACCTCTCTTTGATACAAGACGTGGTGGGCTTGAGCGAGGTTGTGATTGTGGGTTACGGCCAGCAGAAGAAGGCCTCGGTTGTGGGTGCAATCGCACAAACAACGGGTGCAACTCTGCAACGTGCAGCTGGTGTGACAAACATCGGCTCCGCCTTGACTGGTAACTTGCCTGGCGTCATTACATTGGAAAGTACCGGTGAGCCTGGATCAGAGCTGGATGTGGATGATGAGGAAGCTAAAACTACAGCCAAACAGAAAATCAGAATTCGTGGTACAAGCACATGGAACGACAGCGATCCGTTGGTGCTGGTTGACGGTATCGAGCGTAAGATGAGCTCAGTCGACGTCACTTCAGTTGAGAGCATCTCGGTTCTGAAAGACGCATCGGCAACGGCCATTTATGGTGTGAAAGGCGCCAACGGTGTCATCCTTATTACAACCAAACGTGGTGAGGAGGGCAAGGCTCGCATCGACGCCGGATTCACAACAACATTGAAGAACGTTTCGAAGTTGCCTAACAAACTGGATTCGTACGATGCTTTGATGGCACGTAACAAAACAATTGAGATGGAGTTGCCTGTGACTGACAAAGAGTCGTGGGAATACATCACACCGCAGGAGACTATCGAGAAATACCGTCCTGAGCCAGGAGCTGTTGATGAGTACGGCAATTTGTTGTCGGAACGTTATCCTAACATCGATTGGCAGGATGAGCTGTTCAAACATAACGCTCTTTCTTACAATGCCAACCTGAGCGTAAGTGGTGGTACTAAAGTCGTAAGATATTACGGATCGGCCGACTATGTATATGAGAGCGACTTGATGAAAATCCCCGATAACAAGCGCGGATATAATTCGGGTTACGGATACCAGCGTGTGAATGCGCGTAGTAACTTGGACTTTAACTTAACACCAACCACCGTGTTTAAAATGAATATTGCAGGTTCGCTTGCAATTAAGAAGGCGCCAAGTGAGAATGCCGGTAACCAGTGGGAGGAGGCTCAGCGTTGGGCAGGTGCGTACAACATCGGCCCTGATGTGTTTGTACCCAAATATGCCGACGGATCGTGGGGCTTCTATCCTGCCGACCAGAACAACGCCCGAAACTCACTGAAAACAACAGCTTTGGCTGGCGTTAAGAAATCTATGCAAAACACCATTACAACAGACTTCGTCTTGGAGCAGCGCCTCGATTTCTTATTGAAGGGCTTGAGCGCAAGAGGCAATCTGTCTATGGATAACCAATTCTCTGAGTCAGGCCGTGGTATTAACGACTCAGGCCGCGATGCTCAGGAAAAATGGATTGACCCGGCGACCGGAAGGGTGACTAATTCGAAAGATTTGGATAAAGTGTCAGGTTTCGATTTTGTTGAAGACCGTACATGGAGCACAGGTAATGGCTCGATGGGAGGTGTGTTCAGAAGAATGTACTATCAGGCACAGTTGAACTGGGCGCGCGATATCGACGCACACAGCATTACAGCAATGGGCTTGTTCTCGCGCAACAAACAGTCGAATGGTAATAGTATTCCAAGTTATCGTGAGGACTGGGCGTTCCGTACCACTTACAACTATGCCGGACGTTACTTCCTGGAGTACAACGGCGCATACAACGGATCGGAGAAATTCGCCAAGGCAAACCGTTTCGCATTCTTCCATTCGGGCGCCATCGGCTGGATGCTATCTGAAGAGCAGTTCATGCTGTTCCTCAAGGAAAACCACTATATTGATATGTTGAAACTCCGTGCATCGTTGGGTGAGATTGGTAGCGATAACGCCGGCTCGTACTTGTATATGGATGAGTGGGAGTATGGCGGCAAAACCAAAACTACCATAGACGGAGGTCAGGAGAGTACATATACATGGTATCGTCAAACTAAGTTGGGTAACCCCGATGTTCACTGGGAGACAGTGCGCAAGTTCAATTTCGGTATTGATTACTCGTTGTTGCAAGGCTTGTTTGCCGGTAGTATCGAGATTTTCCGCGACAAACGCTATGACATCTTGATTGATGGTAAAGATCGTGCCATACCTTCATATTTCGGTACCAGCGTTCCGGTAACAAACATGGGTGAGGTTCACGCAAAAGGTTATGAGATTGAGCTTCGCGTAAACAAGCAGTTCAATCGCAACACCCGCCTTTGGGGTAACTTCAATATAACCCACAACGAGAATAAGATTATCGACCGTGATGACCCGAAACTGACGCCTGATTATCAGAAGAACGAAGGCTATGCTATCGGCCAGTACAGGTCACATATTGATGCCGGCTTCATTAATAACATCGATGAATTGTATGGTAGTCCGTCATTTGAGGCAAATGATAGTTACCGTTTGCCGGGTAGCTACTACATTATTGATTTTAACGGTGACGGTGTGATTGACAGTAAAGACCGTGCTCCTTATGGTTTCTCGGGTACACCTCAAAACACTTACAGCGCCACTTTAGGATTTGAGTGGAAAGGTTTCAGCTGCTTCGCACAATTCTATGGCGTGCGCAACGTGACTCGCGACGTAGTGCTTCAGAGTTTCGGCATGAAACTGAATGCTGTTTACGACATGGGCGACATCTGGACGAAAAACAATCCGAATGCCGATATCACCCCGTATCGTTGGAGCACCGCACCTACCAGTAAGAATGGTGAGCAGTTTACTGAATACGGCACCCAATATTTGTTCGACGGCGCTTATCTCCGTCTGAAAAATGTTGAGTTGGCATACTCATGGCGCGATGGTTGGATTAAGAACTTGGGTCTTTCGTACCTTAAAATATTTGTCAATGGTAACAACTTGTGGTTGTGGACCAATATGCCTGATGACCGTGAGGCTAACTTCGGCGCCGGTGGTTATCTGGGAGCATATCCAACGGTTAAGCGTTTCAATTTAGGTCTTAAATTATCACTCTAAAAACTTAAGCAGATGAAAAGGATAAATAAATCAATCGTTTATATAGGTCTGTTTGGAATGCTCTCGTTTGCGTTTTCCTCTTGCGAAGACTATCTCGACAGAGAGCCGAACACAATGGTGTCGAGCAAGGACGCTTTCGAGAATTTCGATAACTTTCAAGGATTTATCGAGGAGGTTATCAATGCTATTCCTGATAAGGAGAAATGTAGTTGGTGTCCGTCGTGGAACTGGGGCGATGATGAGATATTCAATCCTCAGGGCGACGACCGTCTGACCCACCAGATCGACCTCGGAAACTACCGTAAATGGTACCAGCCTACAGCCGACCTCGGAAACTGGCTTAAGGTATCGAACAGTTCGCCCAACGCCAACGATCCTAAAAACTTGTCGTTGTGGGGCAATGCGTGGTATTGCATCCGCAAAGTGAATATGGGCATTGCGCATATTGATGACATGACCATTGGCACGAAGGCTGAAAAAGAGCGAATTCTCGGTCAGTGCTATTTCTATCGTGCTTGGTGGCATTTCGAGATGATGGAGTGGTTCGGCGGTCTGCCGTATGTCGACACTTTGCTCGATCCAAACAACATTCCTCAGTTGCCGCGTCTTAGTTTCCAAGAGTGTGCCGCAAGATGTGCTGACGACTTCCGTCGCGCTGCCGAATTGCTGCCTGTATGCTGGGACAGCACAGAGGTGAAAGGCCAGGACGAAAAGAACCAGATTCGTGCCAACAAGATTGTCGCCCTGTGCTACAAAGGCAAATGCGAACTTTGGGCGGCAAGCCCGCTTATGGAGCATGGCGCCCAACTTGGTGCCTTGGCTAGCGGAGTTACTTATGAGTACAACAAGGCGCTTTGCGATTCAGCCGCAGAGTCTTTGGGTAAGGCTCTTCATATTGTTGAGACAGAAGCCAACCAACAATACCAATTGGCCAATTTCGACTACAAGGATATTTACAACCATCAAAAGGATCCATCAAACGTAACCCCGGGTTACGATCCGGTATGGTGCTACTCTGATTTGTTCTACACATACAATCAGAAACTCAAAAACCCTGGAGGAAACGAGGCTATCATGCGTACTCCTTCAAATAATAACGGAAACTGCTCGAACTGGGCTA
This sequence comes from uncultured Bacteroidota bacterium, assembly GCA_946186925.1. GTDB lineage: Bacteria > Bacteroidota > Bacteroidia > Bacteroidales > SZUA-534 > RUG13583. The sequence continues at coordinate 44,775 of CAMHPA010000008.1, forward strand.
CAGCAAAAGTGTTCGGTCCCAAAATGGCGAACATTGTCGCTCACGACAAGATTATTCACCAGCCTACAGCCAACTTGGTTGAAATGTACGGTATGGCCAATGGTCTTCCTATTAGAGATGAGAACGGCAACTTCGCCAATGGTTTCGATCCCACACACCCGTGGAAAGACCGTGACCCGCGATTCTATCACGACATTGTTTTCGATGGTTTCCAATATCTGAATGGCGCCACAAGCGACAAGGAGGATTATCGCTACTGTGAGTTGTTCACAGGCGGCAATATGCGTCCGGTGGCCGATGGCAGCCGTACAGGCTATTTCATCCAAAAACTTGTTCCTCACCAATGCAATGAGGTTGACAAATGGTATCAGGATGGCTGGGGCGACGGATTCCACGCTGTTTTGAACTATATGCGTCTGGCCGATGTTTATCTGATGTATGCAGAGGCTTGTGCGGCAATCGGCGGAGCCAAACAGAAATCAAAAGCGTTTGATAAGACTGCCGAAGATGCAATCAATGTTGTGCGTGCGCGCTGCCATGCCGGACCGGTTGGCGGTAGCGGTGAGAACATGAATTCGAAGTATGTTACCGATTCAAAACTGTTTATGGATGAGGTTCGCCGCGAACGCGCTGTAGAGCTGTCATTCGAAGGATTCCGCTTCAATGACCTGCAGCGTTGGCTGTTGCTCACTGAATATCCTTACAACACGAAGTTCTCTTGCGAGTTTACCCGTGGTGAGGCAGATGAGTTCTATCAGTTCAAGAATGACGAGGATCCGAAAGATGCGAAAGTCAACGGATATCACTTGGAGCCGATAATAACTCGTAGCTTTGGTACGAAGCATTATTGGTTCCCATTCCCCGATCAGGATGTGTACTTGTATGAAGGATTTGCACAGAATCCTGGTTGGTAACATTAATGAGTAAAATGTTAATTGTAATAAAATGAAATATATACATAATAAAATCGCAATATGTGCTGCGTTGGCATCCATGCCGTTCATGTTGAACGCACAAACGGATGATCAATTTGCACCCGAAGCAGTCGATTCTGTTTACATGGTGCACACAGCATTTGGAAGCATTGGCCAAAACGATTTGTTGGGAGGTGTTTCTGTCGTTAATGTTGAGGAGTTGCTCAACAAGAATTACACCACTGGTGCTCTCGATGACATGGAAAGCCTCATTGGTGGTTGGAATGGAAAATCAATCTGGGGAATGGATGAAGATAACTTCCAGGGATATCTGGTGTTTATTGATGGTATTCCTCGTGACAAAGATAATGTCAAACCTAGCGAGATTGCCCAAATAACATTTCTGAAAGGTGCGAATGCTGTTGTTCTTTATGGCAGCCGTGCGGCCAAAGGCGCTATCCTTATCACAACAAAGCGTGGACAGGCTAGAGAAAAACTGCAAATCGATTTCAGAGCCAATGCTGGTTTTGATGTGATCAAACGCCTGCCTAAGTTCTTGAACTCTGCTGAATACATGACATATTATAATATGGCATGCGACAACGATGGCAAGAAAAAACACACTTACAGCGACGAGGATATTGAAAAGTATGCAAGCGGCATCAACCCTTATCATTACGTCGATATGGACTATTATTCGTCAGAATATATCAGCAAAGTGAGGGGCAAGGACGAGATGGTGCTTGAATTGTCGGGTGGTAACAACCGCGCCCGCTTATATGGTAACATCAACGCACAGACGGCCGGCGACTTTGTTAAGGTTGGCGATGCTAAAAAGAACCGTACAAACCGTATCAGCTTCCGTGGCAATGTTGATATCGATTTCAACGATTACATCAGCGGACACGTTGATGCCAACGCATCTTTCCAGGACGAGAAGCATTGCCAATACAGCAATAAGCCGGAAGACAACATGACCTATTGGAAAGTAGCGGCCACGCAACGCCCTAACTTCCCGAAAAAAGGAGCACAGCTGCTGCCACTCAGCCTGATTTCACCTGACGCAGAGTATGCTTTGGAATTGGTGGGTAACACCGATAATATTTTCGACGGATATTTCCTGGGCGGCGCAAGTGATTATTACAGCTGCGGCGACTCAAAAGAGGGCAGAACCCCGATGGGACAGATCTATGCCGGTGGCGAAATCACTACCACCAAACGTCAGTTCCAGTTCGATGGCGGCCTTAATTTCGACCTCAGAAAAGTGCTGGAAGGTCTGTCGTTGAAGACAAACTTCGGTATGGATTTCCGCGCATCGTACAATGTCCGTTTCAATCCTAAATATGCTGTATTCGAACCAAAATGGTCAGATGATGAGAAGATTATCGGTTTGAAACAAATCAGCGTTGATGAGGTGACTGGTAAGAAGGAATTATGGGGAACAAAGGAGTCACGCACAATGGCATTGTCGTTCCAGTTCGACTACGACAGGAGCTTCGGCTCGCATAATGTGTCGGCAAAGGTTATCGGAAACGGATTCCAACAGACTAAAGAGGGTACATATCACAAGACGAACAACGTCAATATGGGCTTCGATTTGAATTATAATTACGACCATAAATACTATGTTCATTTCTCATCGGCATTGGTGCACTCTTCAAAATTGGCGCCGAACCATCGTAATGAGTTCGCCCCAACATTGACCATAGGCAGGAATTTCGCTAAAGGAACATTCTTAGACGGTTCAATTTTCGACGACTTGTTGCTTTCGGCATCGGTGGCCCAACTGAGTGAGGATATCGATGTGGGTGTGTGGAATGGAAATAATTTTACTGAGTATTATCTCTATTTGGGCACATGGGGCACAAGTGGCAGCTACAACTGGGGTGACACAAGATCGGCCAGCATGTCGCAGGCAACCGGCGGTGCGAACGAAAACCTTGAAATGATTAAGCGCAAAGAGTTCACCGTAGCGTTGCATACATCGTTACTGGATCAATTTGTGACAGCTGATTTCACGTTCTTCAAAAACCGCATGGAAGGCTATCTGATCAGGGAAACCAAACAATGGCCAAGCCACTTGAACGGTTTGAACGCACCTATGAATAACGATATCAACGGACGTGTTGGTTTTGATTTCGCTGTGAACGTAAATAAAAATGTTGGTGAAGTTGCATTGTCACTCGGTTTAGCAGGAACCTACTATGACACTAAAGTCATAAAGAAAGAGCAGACCGATTTATTGGATGATCAGCCGCAGCTTGATAAGGAGGGACACCCGATTGACGCCATCTTCGGCTATAAGAACGATGGGTACTTTATGACAGCTAACGAAGCAGCTGACGCAAATCAAAGCGTGGCTACTGGTACACTCAGAGCTGGCGACATTAAGTATAAGGATTTGAGCGAAGGCGGTGTCGGCGATGGCACAATTGACAAGAACGACCAAGTGTATTTGGGAAAAGAGGGAAAATTCGGCTCGCCATTTGTTATGGGTGTCAATCTGACCGCCAAGTACAAGAATTTCACATTCTTTGCCTTAGGAACAGCAAAGGCCGGATCTTATGCTAGAAAGAATAACGCCTACTACCAGCCGAAGGGCAATGACAAATATTCTGAAATAGTTAAGGACACCTGGACAGCTGAAAATCCGTATGCCAAATATCCGGCACTTACAACAGCCAGTGGCGCTAACAACTATGTTGAATCAGACTTCTGGATGTACAAAAACAATAAATTTGTGATTAGCAAGATACAGTTGACTTATGACTTGCCGGCAGAGTTGCTGGGTGATTCGTTTGTTAAAGGTCTCTCCGCATTTGTGAGCGGAAAAGATTTGCTGACCATTTCGAAGGAAAGCAAAGCAATGGAGACAGTATTTGATGCGGAGCCTAAAACCCGATTCTTTAACATAGGTGTGAAAGCAACTTTTTAATGTTTGATTAAAAAAATATTTAGATATGAAAATTAAGAGCATAATAAGTTTGACGGTCCTTACATCGGCATTTGTCGCCTGCGAAGATGCTTTTGAGCCGATGCTCGAAAACAAAAAGGACTTTGACACCTTTATGATAAAGGGTGATGCTTCACAAGGCTTGATGTTGAATGGATATAACAACATGCCGTATGTTACAAGAGTGTATGCTTCAGATTACAATAATCCCAATAAGGATGAACTGCTTAGTTCAATGACCGATGTGGCTACAGACGATGCAGTGACTAATAAATTTGAGAATCGTTATTACATAATGGCCAATGGCGGTTGGACTGCAAAAGCGGGTGACAATCCGTTTGACAGGTGGACTGATACTCGCAAAAACTTGTATTACATTAACATGTACCTTGATCAGGCAGGAAGTTTCTACTATACTGATAATAAGGTTACTAATGAAATGTTCAACGAAATGCTGACCGGTGAGGCATACGCTTTGCGTGGTTTCCAGATGTTTTATTTCCTGCGCACATACGCCGGAATGGCCAATGGAACACTGCTTGGCGTTCCCAACCTGACAAAACCGGAGCAGGCTACTGATAACTTCAATATCAGCCGAGCCACTTTCGAAGAATGTGTTAAACAGATATTCTCTGATTTCGAGGAGGCCAGCAAGCGTCTGCCATATGATTATGGTGATATCAAACGGTCGGAACTGCCGCAGAAATATGTTGGTAAAATTGACAACGTCAGCTTGTACAACCTGGTTTTCGGCAACGAAAAGGTTGGCCGAATCTCAGGTCGCATTGTCGATGCATTGGCTGCTCAGGTTGCATTGTTTGCCGCTAGTCCGGCCTATAGCGACCAGTCGGGTGTGGATTGGAAAGAGGCAGCTGAGCGTGCGGCAAAAGTTTTGGATCACAACAATGGTGTTGCGGGCTTGGCTAAAGATGGCAACACGTGGTATCGCAATACAATGGAGATAGAGTTGGCCAAGAGCAACGGCAACCCGCCCGAGATTCTTTGGCGAGAGAACATCAACCATGGTGTTGCTTGGGAGCAGGAGTTGTATCCAGTATCTTTGGATGGCAAGCAGCGAGTTAACCCGACACAGAACCTTGTCGACGCCTTCCCCATGGCTAACGGTTATCCCATCAATGTGGCTGGCAGTGGTTACAATAGCCAGGATCCGTATGCCAACCGCGATCCGCGCCTCGATTTGTACATCGTTCACGACGGCTCGGTATTCGGTCCGTATGACGATGTGATAAATACAACTATTGACAATTCGAGCAACAACGACGGCTTGGACATTTCAACCGAAACACCGAACAGAACAGGTTACCTTGTTCGCAAGTATATCAACGAGAAAGCCGAGGTTGTTCGCCGTGGTGATGCCAAGAAAGGTATGGCCGGCAAGGACAAGTACAACGCCAGAATCCGTTACACAGAGATTTATCTGGCATTTGCCGAGGCTGCCAATGAGGCTTATGGCCCAACAACAGCATCGCCATCAGGGTATAGCGCATATGATGTTATCAAGGCAATCCGTCAGCGCGGCGGTATTGTCAACGACGAATACCTTGAATCTATCAAGTCAGACAAAGAGAAGATGCGCGAGCTCATTCGCAACGAGCGCCGTATTGAGCTTTGCTTCGAAGGCCACCGTTTCTGGGATCTCCGCCGCTGGAAGGCTAATTTGAATGAGCCGATCAAGGCAATGCAGATTAAAACAGAAAACGGCAAGAAGACATATACCGTTGTTGATGTAGCCAACGAGGTGAGAGCTTATCGGGATTATATGTATTATGGCCCGCTGCCGGAGTCTGAAATTATCAAATGGTCAAATCTGTTGCAAAACGATGGATGGTATTAATCTATTTAAAAGATAAAAACTATGAGAATGAGTAATATTAAATTAATGCTGGGCGCCGGTGTTTTGGCAGCGGGTTTTGCGGCTTGCGAGAGCGCAGAACAGAAATTCCCTGACTTTGAAGGCGGAACGTCAGCATATTTCGCATACCAATATCCGATACGCACCTTGATATTGGGTAATGTTGAGACATACGACAACACAAGCGACAACGAAGGCCGTTTTACCATTTACGGAACATGCGGTGGCTCTTATTCGGGCATTAACGCAAAGGTTAAAGTCAGCGTTGATGAGTCGCTGACCAAAAACTTGTATTTTGAAGACGGCACTGAGGTTAAACCAATGCCGAAAGATTATTACGAGTTGAGTGGTGAGGAGCTCGACTATGGTGGAGGTTTCAGAGGTGGTGTTGAGGTTAAATTGAACGAAAAGTTCTTCAACGACCCACTTTCGGTAAAGAATTCCTATGTGATTCCTGTGGTTATGGGCGACTTCTCGGGAGTGGACAAAATTAACCGCGGCACACCAGTTGTTGATGGCACATCACCGATGCGCACTGATCCCACAAAATGGGATCCACAGCCGAAGGACTACGTATTGTTCTGCGTGAACTTCCTTAATGAGCACACAGCGACATACCTCCGCCGTGGTGTCGACAATTTCGACAAATTGAAGTTCGAAGACAAGGTTGTAGGCAACGAATCATGCATTGTAGTAAATGCCACAGCTAAGAAAGCGAACGCTTGGGACAACCAGTTCTGGATTAACGTTGACCATGTCTTTGCCGCAGATGAGGAGTATACTTTGACAATGAAGGTTAAAGCGACTGTAGAGGCAAAGTCATCAACTCAAATCCATAACGCTCCCAGTGAGTACAGAGCCAATTTGGGTGAAGTGAATTTCACTACTAACTGGACACCGGTTAAGGTGTCGGGTAAATTCGCTTCGAACCAGGCCGGAGGTCATTCAATCGCATTCAACTTGAATGAGATTGAGGGTGCCAATGATTATTATTTCGACGATGTCAGCTTTATCATTAATGGTGTTGAGTATATCACAAATGTCAATTGCGACGACGTTGAAAACAATAACTTCTTTTCAAAGATTGATGATGGCGCAGTAGATAACAGTGCATATGAAGTTACACCGATTATCGAACGAACCAGTCTTGGCTATAGCAAGATTGTCTCGGCCCGTCATGCGCAATTCGTTGAGAAGGATGAAGTTGTATACACATCATCGTTGTCGAGAAACGAAGTTCTTCTGCCCATATCGAGCACTGAAGTGGCTAACGTGAACACTCCTTGCGAGCTGGTTCTTACATTCGACGGCGACAATTGCACCGTTAAGTCGAACAACGAGGACTTGTGCACCGCATCGGGTACAGGCAAGTACGTTAAAAACGGAGCTCCTAAAGCTTGGGGCAACGTAGATCGCGATGTGCTTTATCTTGACTACACTATCGATTTCAAACAAGATAACGTGCACTACGCAACCAAGGACACACTTGTATGGCGTGACCGCGGCAGTGCACCGTCGATTCGCACATTTAAGCCAGTGTATAAGGAATAATTGCTGGTAGACAATAATTTAAAAGGCCTTGGGCAATGCTCAAGGCCTTTTTTTGCATAGTTCCGACATATTTTTTAAGAAAAGTAAAAAATACTTTTATTTTTGTGTAGTTTTAAATGAGCAGATAATGGTTTAGGCGCTGTTGTAAATAATTGTTATATTGCGATTTGCGAAACGGATATGAAAAAGCAAACCAGTGTTTTGATTGATTGGAATAAAAAGTGTCAGTGTTTATTCGAATAGTGAATAATCTTTAACATATTTGAAGCGAAAAAATTGGGAGTGGCCTCGGAAAAACCCGAGTCCAAAAATTGGGGTAACAGTAAAGAGAGAAAAAGCGACTATTACAATATTAATAATCAAACATTTAGGAAATGAGGAAACATGGACTATGGAAATTGGCAGTTATGATACTACCAATGATGTTGCTGTCATTCAGTGTTCTTGCTCAGAAACACCAGGTTTCGGGTAAGATAGTGGATGAAACGCAAATGCCTGTTCCGGGAGTGAACGTTGTAATTAAGGGTACGACGGTTGGAACAATTACAAATGGCGATGGAGTATTCTCACTGCAAGCCGCTGACAAAGACGTGTTGGTTATCACCTACATCGGCTATGCCAATCAGGAGATAGCTGTTAATGGCGCGGGACCATACAACATAGCCTTGCAACCCGATGTGGTTGGCTTGGATGAGGTTGTTGTTGTCGGATACGGCCAGCAGAAAAAAGCCTCGGTGGTGGGAGCTATTGCACAGACATCGGGCGCCACACTGCAGCGTGCCGCAGGTGTGAGCAACCTTGGCGCTGCTCTGACAGGTAACCTGCCGGGCGTTATCACTTCGCAGGGCACTGGCCAGCCGGGTGAGGACGATGCTAAAATTCAGATCCGTGGTACAAGCTCTTGGAACGGTGATGAGCCGCTTGTACTGGTTGATGGCATAGAGCGAGCGATGAAAAGCGTTGATATTTCATCGGTGGAGTCAATATCAGTTTTGAAAGACGCATCGGCGACAGCTGTTTACGGTGTGCGTGGAGCCAATGGTGTTATCCTTATTACAACCAAACGTGGTGAGGAAGGCAAGGCCCGCATCGACGCTGGATTTACAACAACGGTTAAGCGCGTGTCGAAGTTGCCAAACAAGCTTGACTCTTATGATGCTTTAGTGGCTCGTAATAAAACAATTGAGCAAGAGTTGTCCATTACACCAACAGAGTCGTGGGCTTATATTACTCCGCAAAGTGAGATTGAAAAATACCGCGATCCGAATGGACCGACCACGGTGATAGAGAATGGTGAGGAGAGGCAGACCTTGAATAAGGAGCGTTACCCGAATGTCGACTGGCAAGACGAATTGTTCAAGGACCAGGCCATTTCATACAACGCCAATATGAGTATCAGTGGAGGCTCAAATTTTGTTAAATACTATACATCGGCTGATTATGTGTATGAAAGCGACCTTATGCGTGTCTTTGACAACGACCGTGGCTATAAGTCGGGCTATAGCTACCAACGTGTGAATGCGCGTAGCAACCTCGATTTCTCGCTGACAAGAACAACCACATTCCGAATCAATCTGTATGGTTCGATCGGTATTAAGAAAGCTCCGCGCGCGTTTGCAGGCAGCGAGTGGCAGGAAGGCCAGCGCTGGGCCGGAGCTTATAATATTGCTCCAGATGTGTTCCTGCCAAAGTACGATGATGACTCGTGGGGATATTATCCGAATGCGTCGAACGTAACAAACTCGGCGAAGAACCTTGCAATCAGCGGTATGGCTAAAACCACTACCAACACTATTACCACAGACTTTATTCTGGAGCAGAATCTTGATTTCGTTACAAAAGGATTGAGTTTCCGTGGTAATGTGTCGCTTGATAACAAATTTGAAGAGTCTGGCCGTGGTGTCCGTGATGATTATAATGACGTCAAGGAAAAATGGATTGACCCCAAAACCGGAATTGTTAACGTGCGCCAGACGATTGATCCTAAGACCGGCCTTGACTGGATGGACGACAAGGATAGAAAATGGAGCAATGACGCAGGAGGCATGAACAACTGGGCCACATTCCGCAAGTTATATTATCAGTTGCAACTGAACTGGGTGCGCGATTTCGATTTGCATAAAATAACAGCAATGGCATTGTTCTCGCGCAATCAGGAGGCCACAGGCACCCAAATTCCATCGTACCGTGAGGACTGGGCGGCTCGTGTCACCTACGGATGGAACAACCGTTACAATGTGGAGCTTAACGGCTCGTACAACGGCTCAGAGAAATTTGCCGAGAACAATCGTTTTGCAATGTTTGGCTCTGGTGCGCTGGGATGGACAATATCTGAAGAGAATTTCTTCGCATTCCTGAAGGATAACCACTATATTGATATGCTGAAAGTCCGCGCATCACTAGGAGTGACTGGTAGCGATAATTCCGACGCATTCCTGTATATGGACGAATGGAGTGTTGGCGGTTCGGAGGGGAGTGTTGCAAATTCGTCAAGAATGGTGCTTTCAGGTACTGACTATAGTCCTTTCCAATGGTATCGTGTGAGCAAGCTCGGCAACAAGGATGTGCATTGGGAGTCGGTGCGCAAGTTCAACTTTGGTATCGATTACTCGTTGATTCAAGGCTTGCTGGCCGGTAGCGTTGAGATTTTCCGCGATAAACGCTACGATATATTAGTTAAGGGCTCTGATCGTGCAACTCCGTCGTATTTCGGCATGGACGTGCCGGTGTCGAACTTGGGAGAGGTCAAGGCTCGCGGTTATGAAATTGAACTTCGTATCAACAAGCAGTTTAACCGAGATACCCGTGTTTGGGGTAATTTCAGCATGACTCATAACGAAAACAAAATCATATCGCGCGACGACCCGCAGCTTATGCCTAACTACCAAAAGTCTGAAGGATACGCAATCGGCCAGACGCGTTCGCATATCGATGCGGGATTCATCAACAATATTGATGAGCTTTACGGTAGTCCTGCATTCGCGACTGATGACCGTTTCCGCATGCCGGGCAGTTACTATATTGTCGATTTCAACGGCGACCGTGTGATTGACAGCAAGGACAGCGCCCCATATCAATACACATCGACACCAGAGAACACCTACAACGCAATTGTGGGCTTTGAGTGGAAGGGATTCAGCTGCTTCGCCCAATTCTATGGTGTAACCAATGTCACCCGCGATGTCGGGTTGACAAGCTTCGGCAATAAGCTGAACACAGTTTACGATTTCGGATCGACATGGACAAAGGATAATCCTAATGCCGAATACACAATCTACCATTGGGCTACAGCCTCATCAAGCAGTGAGGGGTATGGTACCCAATATCAGTTCGACGGATCATATATCCGCTTGAAGAATGTGGAGCTTGCCTACTCATGGAACGATGGCTGGATTAAGAAGATAGGCCTTAATTATCTGAAACTCTTTGTAAATGGCAACAACCTTTGGTTATGGACCCGTATGCCAGACGACCGCGAGGCCAACTTGGGCGGCGGAGGCTGGTTGGGAGCCTATCCGACAGTTAAGCGTTTAAATTTTGGTCTTAAACTCACACTATAATACTTACGGCGATGAAAAAAATATATAATTCATTCATTTTTATAGGTTTGTTGGGATTCGCACTCTGCGCCAATTTAACTTCGTGCAAAGATTATCTCGACAGAGAACCGGGAACAAGCGTATCGGCGGATGACGCTTTCAAAGACTTCAAAAACTATCAGGGTTTTATTGAGGAGATATATAATTGTATTCCGGACAAGGAGAAGTGCAACTGGTGTCCGTCGTGGAACTGGGGTGATGATGAGATTTTCAACCCTGAGGCTGACAACCGAATGACACATCAGGTTGATTTGGGCAACTTTCGAGCTTGGCGCACGACGGGTAACTGGCTGTACCGCGACGGAAGCGATCCTGCTTTTTCAGGGGTGAACTGCAATGCAGGCAAAACCCATTCACTTTGGCCTCATTCATGGTATTGCATCCGCAAATGCAATATGGCTATTGATAATATCGACAAAATGATGGGAACAGAAGAAGAACGGGATCTTATTCTTGGCCAGGCATACTTCTTCCGTGCTTGGTGGCATTTTGAGCTGATGGAGTATTTTGGCGGACTGCCATACATCAGCAAGACTCTTGACCCATCAAATATTGAGAAACTGCCGCGTCTGTCGTTCCAGGACTGCGCAGATAGCTGTGCGCGCGATTTCCGCAGGGCAGCCGACTTGCTTCCAATAAATTGGGACAACATATCGGCGGGTACGGACTATGGCACCGGAGGCAAAAACGAGTTGCGCGTAAACAAGATTACCGCACTTGGGTATCTTGGCAAATGTCTGCTTTGGGCAGGTTCTCCACTTATGGCTAACAACGACAAGGGAGAGCTTGGCGGCGCTAAAACATACGACTACGATAAGACTTATTGCCAACGTGCCGCCGAGTCATTTGGCGAATTGCTAAGTATGGTTGAGAACGGAGAAACGCAATACGCACTTGTTGAGTTTAATTACAGCAAAGTTTATGATCACGTAAAGGCAAAAGGCGCAAAGACAAGTTATTCCGATTTGTTCTACACTACCAAGCAAAGTTGGAAACTACCAGGCTCAACAGAAGCTATTATGCGAGGTTTGTCGGGATGTGTCGATCAAAACGGCCCAAATGCGAACAACAGCAACTGGAACACGTCCAAAGTGTTCGGCCCTAAGGGAGGTATAGTTGAGCATGACAACGTTATCCATCAGCCGACAGGCAACCTTGTCGAGATGTATGGAATGGAGAACGGACTGTCAATCGACGATCCTGAGTCGGGTTTCGATCCGACACACCCGTTCAAAAACCGTGACCCGCGATTCTATCACGATATTGTGTTCGATGGATTCAAATATCTAATCAAGGCAGCAAGCGCGGAAAGACAGCCATATGTTCATTGTGAGCTTTTTACGGGTGGAAATATGCGCTCAGTGGCAACTGGCAGCCAGACAGGTTATTTCATCCAGAAACTGGTTCCGCACACTTGCAACGTAGTTGATAAAACATATGAATGGGATGGCCAGTTGCACACCAATTTGTCATATATGCGTTTGGCTGACATTTACTTGATGTATTCAGAGGCATGCGCGGCAGTTGGCGGAGCAAGCTACAAGGCTTCTAATTTTGGCAAAACAGCCGCAGATGCCATCAATACCATACGTGACCGTTGCGGTGCCGGGCATGTGGCTGCAAAATATGTGGCTGACAGAAACAAATTCCTGGATGAAGTACGCCGGGAGCGTGCAGTGGAACTTTCGTTTGAGGGATTCCGTTTCAATGATTTGCAGCGTTGGCTGCTTTTGACCGAGCCTCCATACAATACCAAGTATGCAACAGAGTTCAAGCGTGTTCATCCGCAAAGTTGGTACGATGATGAGAACAACGATCCGCGTGACGCGGAAGTTGTAGGTTACACAAGAAGTGTCATACTCACCCGTAATTTCGGAACGCAGCACTATTGGTTCCCATTCCCCGATGATGATGTATATATCTATCCAGAATTTGCTCAAAACCCCGGATGGTAACAGTTTTAGTCAATGTTGAATATTAAATGTAAGAATATGAAATATATACATAATAGAATATTGATATGCGCCACTTTGATATCCTTGCCTTGCGGCTTGTTTGCGCAAGCAGGTATCGACACAGTAGCCGTGTCTGATGATTCGGTTTACATGGTGAACACCGCATTCAGGAAAGTGGCGCAAGACGATTTGCTGACAGGCATTTCGGTGGTGAATGTAGAGGAAATGCTGGAAAGCAACTACACAACTTACAGCTTGTCAAACATGGTGTCGATGGCAAATGGCTGGAACGGCTCTAATATGTGGGGTATGGATGATTATCTGGTTCTTATCGACGGTATGCCGCGTGAGGCTAATAATATCATGCCGTCGGAAATTGCACAGATATCATTTCTTAAGGGTGCAAACGCTGTTGCGCTTTATGGCAGCCGAGCCGCCAAAGGCGTATTGCTTATCACTACTAAGCGTGGTCAGTTGAATGAGAAATTGAAGATAGACGGACGCTTTAATGTGGGTTTCAATGTGGCTAAAAAGCTTCCTGAATACCTGGGCGCAGCCGAGTATATGCGCTATTACAACCAGGCCAATATGAATGACAATGGTGCGGATGCCAAGATTATATACACTGATGAGCAGATAGAAAAATACGAGTCGGGAATCAACCCATACCACTATCCCGATATTGATTTCTACTCGTCGGAGTACATAAAAAAAGTCTATAACTTCGATGATGCAGTGTTGGAATTCTCAGGCGGAAGCCAAAACGCCCGTTACTATGTCAACATCAACGCCTATACTTATGGCGACTACCTGAAGATAGGTGAGGCAAAACACAACCGCACAAATCGTTTAAGCGTGCGCGGTAATGTTGATATGAATTTGAACAAATATATAAGTGCCTACATTAATGCAAACGCAACGTTCTATGACGTCAATAGCCGCAAGGGCAATTATTGGTCAGACGCTTCGACAATACGCCCGAACATAAAGCCTAACTTGAAGACTAACACGGCGTTGCTTATTCCTGTTGACATGATATCGGATCCTAACGCAAAGGCACTAATTGGTACTACATCCAATATATTTGACGGAAAATTCCTTGCCGCAGCCAACAGGGCTGACGTAAACAATGTGTTCGCACAGATTCATGCAGGCGGTAAGACAAAATGGACTAGCCGTCAGTTCCAGTTCGATGCCGGTATGCGTTTCGATTTGAGCAAGCTGATTGAAGGTCTTGCTTTGAAAGCATCGTTAGGAATGGATTTCCAGACTAGTTACACACAGGAGTTCAATCCTGAATATGCAGTGTTTATCCCAACTTGGAGTTCTAAGACCGAGACTATCACCAAACTGACAAAGGAAGGTAATGATCTAAACAACGGACAGCAGTCTATTTCAAACAGTACGGACAACCGAACTTTATCGGGAAATGCCGCTTTTGAGTACAACCGCAAGTTCGGGAGTCATAACGTTTCTGCTATGGTATTGGGCAACTGCTACCAGCAATTCCGCTCGGGCGAATATCACGCCATTACAAACGTCAACCTTGGATTCGATTTCAGCTATAATTTCGACAAGCGCTATTATGCTCAGTTCAGCGCCGCCGAGCCATATTCGGCAAAACTCGCCGAAGGACACCGCGCTGTTTTCTCGCCAACCGGCACTTTGGGCTGGCGATTGAGCAATGAGTCGTTTATGGATGGTGTTTCGTTCATCGATAATCTGTTGGTTTCCGCATCGGCTGGCGTTCTAAACGAGGATGCCGACATTACCAGCTATTATATGTATGATGGTGTATGGTCAGGAAATGGTTGGGGATTCACATGGAACGATGGATCAAACGCAACATCAATAGGACCAAGCCGTGGAGAGAACATAAAGCTTGGCATGATTAAACGTAAGGAGTTGACGGCCAGCGTTAAGGCGTCGATGTTTGACAAATTCGTCAATCTTGAGTTTACGTACTTTACCAATAAAATGTCGGGGTACATCATTGGCAATAAAAGCGATTGGCCAAACCATATGGCTGAATTTTTGCCATACCTGAATAACAATGAGATTAAACGTACAGGTTTCGATTTTGCGGCTAATTTCAACAAAAAAGTCAACGATTTCGACATTACATTCGGTGTTCTTGGAACTTATTACACCACCGAACGTACAATTTACGAGGAAACCCAAATTGAAGATTATCAGCGTACGGAAGGAAAACCAGATGACGCCATCTGGGGACTTGAGTGCTTAGGTATGTTCCAAAGCCAGGAAGAGATTGACAATTCACCACAACAAACCTTTGACGAGGTTGTTCGTCCGGGCGACCTCAAATATAAAGACCAGAACGGCGACGGTAAAATCACAGACCTTGACAAGGTGTACCTTGGCAAATGGGGTAGCTATGGCTCTCCGCTGACAATGGGTTTGAATCTGGTTGTCAAATACAAAAACTTCACATTCCACGCTCTGGGTACGGCGCGGAGCGGATCGTACGGCGCAAAGAACAGCTCGTACTATTGGCTGAACAAGGACTCGAAATATTCAGTCATTGCGCGTGACACTTGGACTCCGGAAAACACAAACGCCAAGTATCCCGCTCTTACAACAACGGCAGGCAGCAACAACAACCGTATTTCTGACTTCTGGCTGTACAAAAACAACTCGTTCAGGTTGGACAAAATACAAATCAGCTATGAGGTTCCAAGTGATGTGTTTGGCGATTTGTTCATCAAGGGCTTGACCGCATACGTGAGTGGTTCCGATCTGCTTACCATAGCGAAAGAACGTGAACATATGGAAATGAATGTTGGCAGCGAACCGCAGTCGCGTTTCTTCAACATTGGAGTGAAAGCTAATTTCTAATCACTAAAAAATGATTTGGTTATGAAAATGAATAATCTTATAAAACTGACATCGTTGCTGGTTCTTTTCTCGGCTTGCGATGATGTGTTTGAGCCACAAATAGAAAACAACAAAGATCTTGAAACCCTGTTGGTGGTGAACAGTAATGCTATGGGGTTGATGATTGCGGGGTATGCACGTCTTCCGTACATCAACGGCACCGAATATGATGTTGCGACCGATGATGCAGTGACTAACGATGAAGGCAACAATTATCGCAAGGCGGCAGTCGGAGGATGGACATCGTATATAGATCCATTCGGCAGATATATATATGACCGCCAGACGCTCCAATACATTAACCTTTTCTTTGAGCAAGCAGCAGGAAAGGCAGTCTGGTCATACACTGCTCTTGATAACCAATTGCTTGACGAGCGTTTCACCGGTGAGGCTTACGCTCTGCGCGCGATTCATCTTTTCGATATGCTGCGCCGTCACGCAGGTCCCGCAAATGGCGTAGTGACAGGTGTACCCAATCTGACTCACTCTGAAACGGCTGGTGATAATTTTAATGTGGCACGAGCAAGCTTCCAGGAGTGCATTGATCAGATTTACAGTGATTTTGATGAGGCTAAAAAACGATTGGTTCTGGACAACGATGATATCAAAAACAGTGAGATACCTCAGAAATACAAGGACATGGGCGTTGTAAACGCAGGCACATATAACCGTGTATATGGCAATGCAATGCGTGGCCGATTGTCGAATCGTATCATAGAGGCCATTGAGGCACAGGTGGCACTGTTTGCAGCAAGCCCGGCCAATCAGGGTGCATCGGACAAAGATTGGAATTTTGCAGCGGAAAAAGCCGCAGTTGTGCTCGACCGCATTGGCGGTGTGGCAGGCATGGACCCGCACGGTAACACGTGGTATGCCAACTCTGATGAAATTGACAATGAAGCCGTGGCTGGTGCGTGCCCGAAAGAGATTCTATGGCGCGGTGACCGTGGTGAGAACAACGGATTGGAGACATCGTACTATCCGCCATCGCTGTATGGTAATGGCACAGTAAATCCAAGTCAGAACCTTGTTGACGCATTCCCGATGAAAAACGGCTATCCTATCGCTGATGGAGCGAGTGGGTATAATGCCAACGATCCGTATAGCAATCGCGACCCACGTCTTGGATTGTATATTGTTTACGATGGTGCCGCATTCGGACCGGTCGACGGACAAACAGGCCTGAAAACGGTTATCAGCACTGCGGTGGATTCAGAAACTGAAGATGGTTTGAACAAAGAGGTGAAATCGACTAAGACTGGCTATTATCTGCGCAAACACTTGCGCGAGGAAACCAGCCTGAAGAAAGGTGCCGAAACCAAGCAGTTCCATTATATGGCCCGTATACGTTATACTGAGATTTTCCTTGATTACGCCGAGGCCGCAAATGAGGCTTGGGGACCAACCGCCGACAACGGACACGGCTACAGCGCGTATGATGTTGTAAAGGCCATTCGCCAGCGTGGCGGCATTGAAGGCGATGAGTATCTTGAGTCGATAAAAACGGACAAAAACAAAATGCGAGAGCTCATCCGCAACGAGCGCCGCATCGAGCTTTGCTTTGAGAACCATCGTTTCTGGGATCTGCGCCGGTGGAAGGCAAATCTTACCGAACCGGTAATGGGCGTCAGAATCACAGGCAGTGAAGGAGACAAAACATACGAATATTTCGAGGTGGAAAAGCGTGTGTATGATAATTATATGTACTGCTGTCCGATTCCGGAGGCTGAGATTCTGAAATGGTCCGCTCTTATTCAAAATGATGGCTGGTCAAATTAGTCAATAACAATTTTTAAAATATAAGGAGATGAAAATGAATAGATTAATATCTGTCTTCTCGTTGGGCGTTTTAGCATTGTCTTTCACAGCATGCAAAAATGCCGATAAGTCATTCCCCGATTACGATGGCGGAACATCAGCTTATTTTGCATATCAATATCCGATTCGCACGCTGGTGCTTGGTAACATTGAAACTTACGACAACACCAGCGACAACGAAGGCCGCTTTACTATTTACGCAACTTGCGGCGGTTCATATTCTGGTCTGAACGCCAAAATTGAGGTTAAAATTGACGAGTCACTTACTGATGGCCTCTATTTTGAGGATGGTACAAAGGTTAAACCAATGCCGAAGGATTATTATACTGTTAGCGGAGAAGAGCTTGACTATGCAGGCGGTTACCGTGGCGGTATCGAGATTCAGCTTAACGACAAGTTCTTCGCCGACTCATTGTCTATCACCAACAACTATGTTATTCCTGTTGTTATGGGTGATAAATTCTCAGGTGTTGACCAAATAGTTCGCGGAACGCCTGTTTTTGAAGGCTCAACCCCATCTCGTCATGAAATTGACAAATGGAAAGTTACTCCAGGCGATTTCACATTGTTCTGTGTAAACTATATCAATGAGTATACAGCAACATATCTGCGCCGTGGCGTTGATACTTTTGATAAAACGCAATTTGAAGGTACCATACCAACCGGATACGCAAAAGTTACAGAAAACCGTCGTAATGAGTTTATCGAACGTGATGAGGTTGTTAGCACCAAAACTGTTGCAAGGAATAAAATCCTTTTGCCAATAGCTACTACAGAAGTCGCCGGCAAAAACAGCCCCTGCCAACTTATTCTTACTTTCGATGATAATGGGAATTGTACTATTGAGTCTAACACTGCTGGTTGTACAGCAAAAGGTACAGGCCGCTACTCGAAGGGGACTGCCATCAAAGCTTGGGGTAACAAAGACCGCGATGAGTTGATTCTTGACTACACTCTCGATTTTGCTAAAGACAATGTCCACTATGCCACCAAAGACACCCTTGTTTGGCGTGATCGTGGTACAGTTGCAGGAATAAGGTCTTTCAAGCCAGTTTACAAGGAAGAATAACAGTCGAGTATCATAACAAAAAGGTCTTGAGTTTTCTCAAGGCCTTTTTTGTTGTTTGTGCGCATAGCCTAAAAACCTATTTTTGCCAAAAACTGAACAAAATGGAAGTAAGCATAGAGCAATCGTGGAAAGAGCGCTTGCAGGGCGAGTTCGACAAGCCATACTTCAAGACGCTGACCGATTTTGTGCGCGATGAGTACCGCACTAATGTCGTTTATCCGCCAGGAAAACTGATTTTCAACGCTTTCAACCTTTGCCCGTTCGACGATGTGAAGGTTGTGATAATTGGTCAGGACCCATATCACGGTCCGGGGCAGGCTCACGGTTTGTGCTTCTCGGTGCAGGACGGAGTGGCTTATCCGCCGTCGTTGCGCAACATTTTCAAGGAGATACACGACGACATTGGCTCACCAATACCCGCATCGGGCGATTTGACGCGCTGGGCTAAGCAGGGAGTCCTGCTGCTCAACGCTACGCTTACCGTTCGGGCAAATTTGGCAGGCTCGCACCAAAAGCGCGGCTGGGAAACGTTCACCGACGCTGTCATCAGCGCTGTTGCCAAAGAACGGAAGAACATTGTTTACATTTTGTGGGGCTCGTACGCCCAGCAGAAAGCCGCAATGGTCGACCGCAGCAACAATCTGGTGCTCGAATCGGTTCACCCGTCGCCGCTGTCGGCTTCGCGCGGATTCTTCGGCAACCACCATTTCAGCCGCGCCAACCAGTATCTGGCTGAGCACGGAATGACGCCGATAGAATGGTAGGAAGGATTGAAGGATTGAATGCGTGAAGGATTGAATGACAGAATGATTGAATCGTATAACCGTAGAGACGTGGCGCGCCGCGTCTCTACAACCAACACCAGAACCAATGTTCATTACTATAAAAAACTACCGTCCGCGCATCGATGATGCGATTTTTCCAGAACCAATCAATTGGGAGATTCGCGAGGGCGAAGTGTGGACCATTGTGGGTGACAACGCCAGCGGCAAGACAACGATGGCAAACATCTTGCGCGGAAAATTTTTTGCCGACGAGGGCGAGATTGTCTATCATTTTCTTGAGGCGATGCGCACGTCGGAATATCAGACGCTTTGGCCCGACAAATTTATTAAGACAGTGAATTTCAAATCGGCTTATTCGGCCGACGATTTCAAGCAGATGTACTATCAGCAGCGGTTCCACAGTACCGAGGTTGAGGAGTGCCCGTTTTTGTCGGAGATGTTCAAAACTGCGCAGATTGAGGAACTTAACGGCAATCCGCTGTTCCGTTCGCTGAACATTCAATCGCTGCTCAACCGCCGCATTATTCACCTTTCGAGCGGTGAGATGCGCCGAATGATTATCGCGAAAGCGCTGTTGGAAAAGCCGCGAATGCTGATTTTTGATAATCCGTTCAACGGTCTGGATATCAAGATGGTACCGCAAGTCGATGAGTTGCTGTCGGGGTTGCCGCAGACTGGCGTGCAGATAATGTTCATCAGCCCAACGGCCGACCGCATTCCGTCGTGCACAACGCATATTCTGCAGTTAAACGGTTGTCGGATAGCTTATTGCGGGCCAGTGTCGGAGTTTAAGCCGCAACCCGAAACGCAGCCATCGGTGCCAGCCATCGACTGGAGCCGCATTCCGACCATCGAACCATCGCAGAGCGAAACGGTTGTTGAGATGCGCGACATCGAGATTTCTTACGGCAAACACATTGTGCAGCAGCATCTTAACTGGACAATAAAGCGCGGCGAGAAATGGGCGCTGCAAGGGCTTAACGGCACGGGCAAATCGACGCTGCTGAGTTACATTTTTGCCGACAATCCGCAGGCCTACGCCAAGGATATTGCTCTGTTCGGGCGCCAGCGCGGCACGGGCGAGAGCATCTGGGACATCAAAAAACGCATCGGGTTCACGTCGTCCGAAATGCACCTTTATTACCGCGAACCTGTTGATTGTATGAAGATTGTGGAGTCGGGATTTTTCGACAGCATCGGACTTTACCGCAAGTGCAGCCCCGAGCAGGAGCTGACGGCGCGTTATGTGATGCAGGTTGTCGGCATCAGCCATCTCGAAGGACGGTCGTTCCTGAAGATTTCATCGGCCGAGCAGCGGCTTGTGCTTTTTGCCCGCACGCTGGTGAAAAATCCTGAGGTTCTGATACTTGACGAGCCTTTCCACGGACTCGACAACCGAAATCTGCAGCGTTGCATTGGCATTGTCAACGATTTTTGCAGCCAGCCTGGCAAAACGCTTGTGTTTGTGACTCATAACGCGCACGAACTGCCCGCGTGCGTCAATCACACATTCGAACTGAAATATTTTGATAATCAACGATAATGGATTTTATAACAGATAGATACAAGGTTGTTTTAGCGTCGAAATCGCCGCGTCGGCAGGCGCTTCTGAAGGAGATTGTGCCCGAATTCTCGATTATGCTGCGCAACACCGCCGAAACCTATCCGCCCACGCTCAAAGGCGCGCAGATTGTGGAGCATCTGGCCAATCTGAAAGCATCGGCTTTCGATGGCGAACTGGCTGACAATCAGCTGCTCATCACCGCCGACACCATCGTCTGGATTGACGATATGGTGCTTGGCAAGCCAAAGGACAGGAGCGGAGCCATTGCTATGCTTCGGCAGCTTTCGGGGCGCAAGCACACGGTTTTCACGGGCGTCTGCCTAAAAACCAATCAGAAAAAAAGCGTGTTCAGCGTTGCCACCGACGTGTTTTTCCGTCCGCTCGACGATAGTGAGATAACTTATTATGTCGATACCTTCAAACCTTTCGACAAGGCTGGCTCGTACGGCATTCAGGAGTGGATTGGCTACGTGGGCGTTGAGCGTATCGAGGGCTCGTACTTCAATGTGATGGGGCTTCCCGTGCAGCGGCTCTATCAGGAGTTGAAAAAGTTTTAAGTTATAAGTTATGAAGTTTTAAGTTCAACTAGCTGTTCGCGAAATATTCTCAAAAAATTCGCGTTTGTTAGATTTATGTAGTTATTTTGCCGCGTCTTGTGTAGGTGCGCAATTCCGCAACCGACGCTGGCGCATTTAATTGGATACTATCCGTTTTTGGAAAATATGAAGATTCGCATTTTATTGTTGATTGGCGTTGTTGCTGCAATTTTCTGCACGTGCGACCCCGACGGCGACTCGCGCGTTGTGGGCGACGTCTTCACCGACAGCAGAGCGGTGCTCGGTTACGTCGATTCGTTCTCGCTGAAATTGTCCACCATCAGACTCGACAGTTTCCCTACAACAACTGGTATCGGTAGCAACATATTTGTAGGGTTTTGCCAAGATGCAAATGCGGGGAATGTGCTGCCGGAAACTTATCTGCCCATACAATTTGCTGAAAAGACGAATATCCGTGAGGATGCTGAATATGATAGCCTCGTGATTTGTTTTCGTCCGTCTGGCGGATGGGTTGGCGACACATTGTTGCCAAAAGAAATTAAGATTTACGAGGTGAAGGAGGAGATAAAGCCTCACTATTTGGCGGAACAGCAAAACATGTTCAACCATCAGAAACTTAAGCGCAGCGACAACGAACTTGCAACAGTCAGACTGGAGCCTAATCCTCATCGAGGGGTGGCGTCGTGGGCGCGTATGTCAGACAGTCTTGGACAGATTTGGTTCGATATGATTATCAATGGTGACGATGCAATGGACCGACACGACTATTTTGAGCAGTATTTTAATGGCATATGCATCGTGCCGCAAACCACAAGCTGCACGTGGGGACTCGATTTCGTAACAACTAGCACGGCTTTTCCTGCGTCGAAATTCGTTGAGGATGCCACACAATTTGAAATCAGACTCTATTACCGTGAATCGGGCGATGACGAGGACGGCTCGTATATGTCGTTTGTGGTAAAAGATTCAAATCCATACAGATACGTTCATTTTGAAAACGATCGTTCGGGGACGCCATTTGAAAATCTTGATATCGATGGCGACCGAGTTTATTCTACAGAGAGCAACCACGTTTCGTACATACAGACGGGCAGTGGACTGGCTTTGCGGATTGATTTTCCGACACTATCGAGTTTGAACGCCGCTTCGGAATATATGAAAGTAATTGATGCACATCTGATTATTAAACCGAAGGAGTTTTCGTTCGATGAAAATAACAGGCTTCCGTCGATGCTTTATTTGGCTTTGACCGATGAATCGAATGATCTTTTATCGAATCTGACCGACTTGAGCGGGAGCTCTGTTCAATCGCCACTTTACTATACATCCGATGGGCAGCAACCTTACTATGTGTTCTCGGTGCTTAGATTTGTGAGACGGTTTATAACACAAAAAATAGAAAACATCGACAATGTGATGGCGCTAATTGTTCTGCCTTCAGACATTGAAAACGCATCAATGTTCAAGCGGCTGGTGGTTGACGACAACTCACAGTATGCCGAGAATGTACAACTACAGATTTATTATGTAACTTATTGATTATGTGTCGCTCAATTAGAATCATAGTGCTGTTGATGCTTGTGGCGGTTGGAGAAGCTGCGGCGCAAAACAACACCATATCGCCTTATTCGAAATACGGAATCGGCCTTTATGAGCAACCTGGTTTCGGGCGTAATGTATCGATGGGTGGCACGGGTATCGCTTTGCGTTCGGCTAACAACGTGAACAATATCAATCCGGCCTCGTATGCCTCAATCGATTCAACAATGGTATTGATGGATATCGGCTTGCATGTTGACTATGAACTTATTAAGTCGCATTTGACATGGGGTGACAAACTCAACGGCAACATATCTTATTTTTCAATCACGATGGCCCCGAACCAAAATCTTGGCATATCGTTTGGCATATCGCCATACACAAGTGTCGGTTACACAATTGAGTCGCGCGAGTATGTGTCGGGCGGAGGGCAGGAAATGTATATGTCGTATGTAGAGGGAATTGGCGGATTAACACGTGTATATGCCGGATTTGGTGTCAATGTTTTAAAAAACACATCAATAGGCATGAATGCCACATTGCTTTTTGGTCCAAAAACTGAACGCCAGTCAATGGCCATATCATCTGCCGACGAGTTTTCAATTTATATTGAGAATTCTGACTATTATGTCGGAGGCAAACTTGACTTTGGTATACAACAAAATTTTCAGCTATCTAAAAATAAGAATCTTACAGCTGGTATGATTATCAGTACGCCAGGAATCTTGGAATGCGATCGCGTTGAATTGGCAACTAACACATTCTATCGGGTTGGCGTTATCGACACAGTCTATTACGACGATGATGACGGCGACCGCCGTATCATACTTCCGGCGACCGCTGGCGTTGGATTGTCATATAGCACAGGACGGTTCACATTTGCTGGCGATTTTAATTACAATCCCTTGTCGAAACTGAAAGTATCCGATTTCCGGTCGAAACTGATGGATAGTAAGTCTTTCAGTTTGGGTGCCGAGTATATTCCCGAACGCTTGGGCCGAAAATTCTATTTGGTTTTCCGTGCCGGAGCAGGATATGAATCAGGAACCACAAAAATCGACCGATATGTACTCAAATCGTATAGGACGTCGCTGGGTGTGGAATTCCGCATACGCGCAATACGATTCAACACATATTGCATGTACAAACAACAGGGCACGCTCGATAATCTTCTCATACGCGACCATGTAATTCAGTTTGGTCTGAATGTGACCTTCATCGACTATTGGTTCCAGAAACGCCGTTTCTACTAATGCTTGAGCTCAACTTCAGCGGATTGGCCAACGAGGCCGGCTGCGACGAAGCCGGGCGCGGATGCCTTGCCGGTCCCGTGTTTGCGGCCGCCGTCATTCTGCCGCCCGATTTCAGCAACGATAAGCTTAACGACTCCAAGCAACTGACTGAGAAGCAGCGCTATCAGCTGCGCGATGTCATTATGCGCGAGGCCGTGGCTTACGCCGTTGCAAAACTCGACGCCCCGCAAATCGACGAGATAAACATTCTGAACGCATCCATAAAATCGATGCATCTGGCCCTCGACCAGCTTGCTGTGCGGCCCGAGTTCATCATTGTCGATGGTAATCGCTTCAAACCATACAATGATGTTAAGTATCAGACAATTGTGAAGGGCGATGGCAAATATCTGTCGATTGCGGCGGCCTCGGTGCTGGCCAAAACCTTCCGCGATGACTTTATGGTGCAGATTGACCGCGAATTTCCACAATATAACTGGGCCAAAAACAAGGGCTACCCCACTGCCGACCACCGCGCCGCCATTGCCCAATATGGCATTACGCCTTATCACCGCCGCTCATTCCGCTTGCTTGACACACAGTTGGAATTGCCGCTTTTCTGATAAGTGTAATAATGTGACACAAATTTAGGCCTCAGTACGTGCTTTTCGCTTAATAAAAGCCTATATTTGCTGATATATTTTTTACACGGATAACTAACTAATAATTGAAGATGAAACGCATTTTCACTTTTCTATTCGCCACAATGTTTGCTGGGCAGGTGTGGGCACAAACAACTTTTTGGATTGATGACTTAGAATACACGGTTATCGATGAGGAAAACCATTATGTTTCATTTAGTCAAGGTTCACCAGAACCTACAGGAGATTTTGTTATTCCAGAATCAATCGAAAAAGAAAGCGTAACATATACTGTAACTTCCATTGATGCCTTTGCGTTCTGGAATTGCAGCGGTCTTACATCGGTAACCATTTCAAACTCTGTGACTTCCATTGGTAAGGGTGCGTTCAAGTGTTGCGACGGCCTTACATCGGTAACCATACCCAACTCTGTAACTTCCATTGGCGAGAATGCGTTCGAAGGTTGCGGTGGTCTTACATCGGTAACCATACCAAACTCTGTAACTTCGATTGACGACTATGTGTTCAATGCTTGCAGTGGTCTTACATCGGTAACCATACCAAAGTCTGTAACTTCAATTGGCGAGAGTGCGTTCCGTTGTTGCAGCGGTCTTACATCGGTAACTATACCCAACTCTGTAACTTCGATTGGCAACTATGCGTTTGAAGATTGCAGCAGCCTTATGTCGGTAACCATACCAAACTCTGTAACTTCGATTGGCAAGAATGCGTTCGATGGTTGCAGCAGTTTAAAAACTGTGTCATATAACACAAATGCTGTAACAATTCAATTTGAAGGGTTAAGTTCAATCGAGACAATTAACATTGGAGATTCGGTTACAAGCATCGAAGAATCATTCCGTCGTTGCAGCGGTCTTACATCGGTAACTATACCTAACTCTGTAACTTCGATTGGCGAGAATGCGTTCGATGGTTGCGATAATCTTGTTTACAATGAGTATGACAATGCATATTATTTAGGCAATGCCGAAAATCCCTATTTATGGCTAATTAAACTAAAATCAACGGGAATCACTTCGTGTGCGATAAACGAAAATTGTAAGTTTATCTATACCAATGCGTTCCATGGTTGCAGCGGTCTTACATCGGTAACTATACCTAACTCTGTAACTACGATTGGCAGTAAAGCGTTCTCTGGTTGCAGCGGCCTTACATCAGTAACCATATCAAACTCTGTAACTACGATTGGCGACGATGCGTTCTCTGGTTGTAGCGTCCTTACATCAGTAGCCATTCCAAACTCAGTAACTTCGATTGGCGACTTTACATTCTCTTATTGCACAGGTCTTACATCGGTAACCATACCAAACTCTGTAACTACGATTGGCTACTCTTTGTTCTCTGGTTGCAGCGGTCTTACATCGGTAACCATACCAAATTCTGTAACTACGATTGACGACTATGCGTTCGCTGGTTGCAGTGGTCTTACATCGGTAACCATACCAAACTCTGTAACTTCGATTGGCAACTATGCATTTGATGGTTGCAGCGGCCTTACATCGGTAACTATTCCAAACTCTGTAACTTCTATTGGCTCCCTTGCGTTCCGTGATTGCAGCGGTCTTACTATTTATTGTGAATCAAAGTCGAAACCAGAAGGTTGGGATGAATATTGGAATCTATTTAATTGCCCGGTTGTTTGGGGCGCAACTATGCCGACTGCCATCTCCCAATCAGCTGCCAGTGCAATCAGCATTTATGCTAACGGCAACACCATTGTAGTTGAGAATGCTACTGATGAAATCCGCATTTATGATTCTATGGGCAAATTGATTTGTAGGGACGCGATGGATCGCATCCGTTCTGAAATAACCATCAACAACCCTGGCATTTACATTGTAAAAACAGGTGGCACGGTGAAACGTGTGGCTGTGAATTGAAAATTGGGTAAATATTGATAATGTGGATGTAGAGACGCAATTAATCGCGTCTCTACGTGTTTAAATCTCTATTTAAAAATCAGCGTCGAGAAATTCTTGTCATCGAGCATCTCGTTGGCCACTTCCAGAATGTCGCTGCTGGTGAAGCGGTTTATCTTATCGCAAATCTCGCTCAGCGGGTCGATGGTGTCGAAGAGCAGGCAGCTGCGGCCCAGGTTGAGCATCAGGCCCGAGTAATTCTCAGTGCTGATAGCCAGCTGGCCAATCATCTGCTTCTTGGCGCGGTCGAGTTGCAGAGTGCCCATTCGCTCCTCGCGCAGGCGGCGCAGCTCGCGGCGGATGATGGTCAGGCAGCGGTCGGTTTTCTCGTAGTCGGTGCCAAAATAGATGCCGAACGTGCCGGTGTCGGTGTATGGTGTGTAGAACGACTCGATGTTGTAGGTGTAGCCGTGTTTCTCGCGCAAAGCCAGGTTGAGGCGGCAGTTCATTCCGGGACCGCCCAAGGTGTTGTTTATCAACTCGAAAGCCAGACGGTTCTGGTGGTCGGTGGGGTAGGCGCGGCAGCCGAAAATGCAGTGCGACTGGTGCGTGTCGAGCTCAACCTCAAGCAGATGCGGCGTGTACGGATTTACGGGTATCCGCTTGAAATCACGTTTCTTTTCAGGAATTGGGCCAAAGTGGCGCTCGGCAAGCCGCACAATGGTCTTGAAATCGACCGGCCCCACAGAGCAGATGGCAATCTGGTCGGTGTTGTAGGTGCGGCCGATAAATCGCAGAATATCAGTGTGGTTGTAGTTGGCAATCGATTCGGGAGTGCCCAGAATGTTGCGCCCGATGGTGTGTCCGCTGAAAATCAGGTCCTCAAAATCGTCGAAGATAAGGTCGCCCGGCGTGTCCTTGTACGAATTTATCTCATCCACAATCACTTCCTTCTCTTTCTCACATTCGTGGTCGGGGAAGGTTGAGTTGAAGATGATGTCGGAGAACAGCTCCATTGCGCGGCCGTAATATTCCTTCAGGAAAGTGCCGTAAACGCAGGTTTCCTCTTTGGTGGTGTAGGCGTCAATCTCGCCGCCCACGTTCTCAAGGCAGCTTATCACGTTGTAAGCCTTACGTTTGCGCGTGCCTTTGAAAATCACGTGCTCAATCATATGGGCAATGCCGTGCTCATTTTCGAGCTCATCGCGTGAGCCGGTGTTAATCACCACGCCCATGTGAGCCACGGGTGTGCCTGACTGACTGTGGATTACGCGGATTCCGTTTGCTAACCTATGATATTCGTATTCGGCCAAAACTGCTTGTTTTAACGAGCCGCAAAGGTAGCAAAAACTAGCACCTAATACCTAACACCCAACACCAAATAAATTACGCTTTTTCGGGCATAAGCAAATCGCCCACGCTTTGTCCAATCAAATTATTGTAGAACAATATGTTGAGAGTGAGGCCTTCTTTGGGGTCATGCTCAATGCTGATGAAGCTTTCGCCGTCGCCAATGGTCCAGAACAGGTCATACTCATCGGCCGAGTAGAAGCTGATGTCGGCCTTTTCGCACGTGCCTGAGTCATCTAACCCGAAAATGTCCGAAATCATTTTGGCAAGATTCATCACCAATTCGGCTGAATAACTGTCGCTTAGCAATTTGACGTTTATCGGATTAGAGCCCGTGATGATTTCCTTGTCGTAGAAAATGCGGAATTGCAGGCGGTCGAACAAATCAAATTCCTTCTGTGCAAGTTTTTTTTCGTACACAATCATGAAAGTGGCAGGCGTCTCAATGCTGTCAATCTCGGTGTAGTCATCGTGAAAAAACGACGACAGTTTGTAGTTGAAGCCCCCAAAAAAGACTTCTTCAGGTGTCTTGCCTTCAGTGTTCATCGCATGCATACCTTTAATAATTGTAGTTGGGCGTGGTAGTGAGCGCCCCATCAAATTTGATGCTTAAAGTTATGAATTAATTGTGAATGTTTTTACACTAAGCGTTTTAAAAAATGCAAAAAAAAGTGGAGGCATAAAAAAAGCCGTTCCACGGTTGTGCGGAACGGCTTGTATTTAATAGCGTATTTCGTTAGGCGATATTGGTGTAGACAGCCTGAACGTCATCGTCATCTTCAAGTTTCTCAATTAGTTTGTCGATGTCGGCAATCTGCTCCTCAGTGAACTCAACCGGATTTTGTGGAAAACGTTGCAGAGTGGCTTTCTTAACCTCGATGCCAGCTTTCTCGATAGCTTGTGTGAGATTGCCGAACTCGGTATAGTCAGCGTATGCGAAAACGGTGTTCTCGTCAACATCAAAACTCTCCAAACCGGCGTCAATCAGCTCAAGCTCAAGGTCTTCGAGGTTGAGGTCGGGCTTTTTTTCAAACTCAACCACAGCCTTGCGCGAGAACATGAACTCGAGTGAGCCTGTCGGAACAAGTCCGCCATCGTGCTTGTTGAAGTACGATTTCACATTTGCCACCGTACGAGTTGTGTTGTCGGTCATGCATTCAACAAAAACCAGTACTCCGTGAGGCCCTTTGCCTTCATAGTTCACCTCGGTGTATGCGTCAACATCCTTGCCTGCTGCACGTTTGATGGCGGCATCGATGTTGTCTTTCGGCATATTTTCACTCTTGGCGTTTTGAATGGCGGTCCTCAGTTTTGGGTTCATATCAGGGTCCATTCCGCCCTCTTTTGCTGCTGCTGTAATTTGTTTCGCCAATTTCGGGAACATTCTTGACATGTGTCCCCAACGTTTCTCTTTGGCTGCTCTGCGATATTCAAACGCGCGTCCCATATTGTATCAGTTTAATTGCAAAAATTATGTTAACGGCCGCAAAAGTAAATGTTTTCAGCAAAAATCCTCATAGCTAAGTCGGTTTTTATACCGATATGCGAAGGTTTTCGAAAATAGGCTCCAAGTCTTATTCCCCCACATACACCGCGCTGTCGGCATAGTTTGGGGCATAATCGATTTGGGCAGGTGCGGGCTGTGGCGCCATAGTGGTGTCAACTGTGGCTCCTGCGGTCTGTGGCTCGGGTTGAGAGCCACCGGTTGAGAGCCATGCGGCACCCACGCCTAGCAGCAGTGCGACCGATGCGGCAACAAGCCAAACGCGGCGGTTCGATGAGCGGCCATCGAGTTGCTGTTCAACATTTTCCCAAACCAATTCAGGCACTTCCGCAGAGTGGTTCTCAAGGCCGCTCTTAAAAATCTTGTCGATGTTGTTCGTAGTCATAATCAATCAACTAACAAATAATTACACATTCTTCCGGCGGCTGCCGTAAAGGGCTTCCACCTTCTCTTGCAACATACATCGCGCGCGCGACAGGTTCGATTTCGATGTGCCTTCCGATATGTTCAGCATCTTGCTAATCTCTTGATGCGAGAACCCTTCGATGGCGTAAAGGTTGAACACCGTGCGATACTGCGGCGTGAGCTGCTGCACCATCTGCATCAGCTCGTTGCCCGAAATGGCGCTCAGCACGTCGTCGGGCGAAAGCTGCGTGTCGTATTCAGCAATGTCGTCAACGGCATAAAGTCGGCTATCGCGACGGAAGTATGACAGAGCGCAGTTGACCACCACACGCCGCGCCCATCCTTCGAATGAGCCCTTGAAGTCGAACTGCCCGATTTTTGTGAAAATCTTCACAAAACTGTCCTGCAGAATGTCTTCGGCTTCCGACCGATTGCCGGCATAGCGCAGGCAAACACCGAACAACCTTGGCGACAACAGCTTATAGAGCTTGCTCTGCGCGTCGCGACGGTTCTTCTTGCACTGCCTGACCAACTCGTCGAAATCAGTTGTCCCAGTCATTTCAATATTCAATCAGTTGCGTTAATATGACTCTGCGGGGCGTCAAAAGGTTGCGCGTCATTGTCTTTTTTTTGCAAAATCCACAAACCGGCAAATGTAAGCGCCCCGTTTATAATCAAAAGTTCGTAACCCATTTTGTAACCATTCAGCAATATTGGTGCCAAATAGTTGAGTACAATGCAGATACATGGCGACACCACCGCCACAATCCACACCCAGCGGTCGCGGACACTCTTCTTGGTGAACAGCCCGAAGGCGTAGAGTCCCAGCAGCGGGCCGTAGGTGTAGCCCGCAATGGTGTAGATGGCGCTGATGACGCTGCGGTCGTTCAGGCGGTTGAAGATGATGATGACCACCGCAACCACCGCCGCAATGGCAATGTGGACGCGTTTTCTGAGCCGCGTCTGCCCATCGGGTGAAAGGTTGCGCTTTTCAATTTCAAGAATATCGATTGAGAAGGCCGTGGTGAGTGCGGTAAGCGCTGAATCAGCCGACGAATAGGCCGCCGCCACAAGCCCCACGACAAAGAAAAGAGCCACCACCTGCGGCAGATAGCCCTGCGTGGCGAGCATCGGATAAAGGTTGTCGGTCTGCTCGGGAATGGCGATTCCGTTGCGGGCGGCAAAGATGTAAAGCATCGCGCCAAGCGCCATAAACAGCAGATTGACAGGTATAAACGAGAATCCGTACCAGTACATATTCTTTTGAGCGTCCTTCAGATTGCGGCAGCTCAGGTTTTTCTGCATCATATCCTGGTCGAGCCCGGTCATCACTATCACAATGAAAATTCCGCTCAGGAACTGCTTCCAGAAGAATGTTTTCTCTTTCGGGTTGTCGAAGAACCAAAGGCGAGAATAGTCGGAATGGTAAATCTCGCTGACAACACCGCCGAAGCTCAGCCCAAGCGAGTTTTTGACAGCTATAATAGTGATTACCAGTGCCGAAAGCATAAACAGGGTTTGCAATGTGTCGGTGAAGACGATGGTGCGGATGCCGCCTTTGAAAGTGTAGAGCAGAATGAGCACCATTATGGCCACCACAGTGAGTTCGAACGGAATGCCCCACGCATCAAAAACCGCCAATTGCAAAACGCTCACCATCAAGAACAAACGGAATGAGCAACCGATGACGCGGCTCAATAGGAAAAAGGCCGAGCCGGTTTTGTACGACGTGCGCCCGAAACGGTTTTCGAGATAGGTGTAGATGCTAGTCAGATTATATTTGTAATAGATTGGCAACAAGACTTTTGCAACAATCCAATAGCCGAAGAAGAAGCCTATGACCATCTGCATATAGGCGAACTGATTGAACCCCACTTCGCCCGGTACGGAGATAAATGTGACGCCGGAAATGCTTGTGCCAATCATCCCGAAAGCCACCAAATACCAAGGCGAACGGTGGTTGCCAATGAAAAACGACTCGTTATCGGCTTTGTTACCAGTAATATACGATATGGTGAAAAGCGCGCCAAAGTAGGCGAGCAGAACAATCACGATGAGTGTTGGTGACATATTATAATACTTTTTTCATCAAAACCATTCGCTGTGGAATATAACGTTTTGAGTTGCTGCTAATCACTAAAATAGCGACATCTGCTCGCCAGAACCAGTTGGTGGCGTTACTTCGGGCTGATCGTCGGATTCTGTCGGGGCTGTGTCGTCATCGCCACTGTCGTTACCATCAGGCTCTTCAGGTTCAAGCGGTTCGTCTTCCTTTATCGGCTCAATCTCTTCAATGCGCTTTACCTCGTAGGTGGTCAGGCGCTTGCCTTTGGCCGAGAAACCCTTGATGCCGATAAACTCATCGACATTGATATCCTCGGCAGGACGCTCGGCGTTTTTGCCGCCAAAAGTGACGCGGATTTGCGGCCAGCGGTGGCTTGTGAGCAGCACCAAAAGCGAGCCTTCTTCGGGACTGATAAAGAGTTCTGTCTTTTTCGACTCGGCAATCTCGAAACGCTTGATATAGTAGAAGTTCTGCCCAGCATCCCAGAAAACGGCGGTGAACACCTTGCCAGGCACGTACTTCTCGATGAGCAGCACGTCGTCGGGATAGTGGTTTGTAAGGTCGAAACTTGTGAGTTGGTAGGTGCCGCTGCGGGTGATGACCAGAATGCGGTCGTCGCCACGGAACTCACCAACGTAAATGGCGCGCTCATCGGTGCTCAGACGCATAACCACGTCGTCGAACCAGATTTTCAGGCCGCCAAGTGTCGATACGCCCGACTCTTTGAGCACAATGCGGTGCACCTGCTGACGCGTTAGAATGTTGCCCTGACTCTGACGGCCTTTTATCATCAACTTGCTGAAATCCAATTCGAAAATATGTTTTTTCATTCCAGGTTTCGGGCGCAGGTAGATTTTCACTGTTTCGGCCTCGCCGTTGGGGTTGGCAGTGAAGTAAAGCACTTTCGAGCCTGGCTTTTCTTGCGTAACATCATATTCGCGGTCGCGCGTAACTCCCTTAACAGCAAAGCGTTTCATATAGACAGCGCCTTCTTTCCCGTCGCGGTAGATGGCGTTGTAGATGGTGCGCTCGTCGTTTTTGCGGAACACGGCCACGTGAATAATGTCCTTGCCGACGAATTTCTTGTCTTGCACCTTGGTAACCAGATATTTACCATCAGCGCGGAATATAATTATATCGTCGATGTCAGAGCAGTCGCACACATATTCGTCTTTCTTCAAACTTGTGCCGACAAAGCCTTCCTCGCGGTTGCAGTAAAGTTTTTGGTTCGATTCAGCCACCTTCGCCACCTCAATGTTGTCGAAACTGCGGATTTCAGTCTTGCGGTCGCGGTCTTTGCCATATTTCTTCTTAATCTGACGGAAATGATTGATTGCGAAGTCGATAATATGCTCCAAATTGTTCTTCACCTCGGCAATGTTGGTCTCCAAATCGCGCAAGTGGGCATCGGCTTCGTCGCTTGAG
Organism: uncultured Bacteroidota bacterium; assembly: GCA_946186925.1. GTDB lineage: Bacteria > Bacteroidota > Bacteroidia > Bacteroidales > SZUA-534 > RUG13583. The sequence goes on from CAMHPA010000008.1 coordinate 78,349, forward strand.
AATTTCAGAATTCGCCGCATCTTGATTTCGAACAACTTACGAATGTCGTCATCGGTGACGGGGCGGATGAATTTATCGCTGTAAGGCTCAATGCGCTTGCGTATGTGCTTGATTACCACATCGTAATTCTCGCCCGTCTCGTACTCTTTATCTTTGTAAATGCGCAACTCGATGAACAGTTTTTCGAGCGACGAGAAGTTCCAGTCGGTCTCCAGTTCGTCGAGTTCGACAAGCAGTTCCTGACGCAACAACTCGACGGTATGGTCGGCCGAGTGGCGCAGCAGTTCAGACACGCCCAGGAAGCAAGGTTTTTCGTTCTCAATCACGCAGCAGTTGGGCGAAATCGACATTTCGCAGTCGGTGAAGGCGTAGAGCGCATCGATGGTCTTGTCGGGCGAAACACCAGGCTGCAGATAGACCATAATCTCGACTTCGGCGGCGGTGTTGTCGTCAACCTTCTTGATTTTTATCTTGCCTTTCTCGTTGGCTTTCAATATAGTATCGATGAGCGACGCCGTGCTTTTGCCGTACGGCACGTCCTTAATCATCAGCGATTTGTTATCGACTTTCTCAATTCTTGTGCGCACACGTACCGCGCCGCCGCGCTGACCATCGTTGTATTTTGAGACATCAATGAGTCCGCCTGTCGGGAAATCGGGATAAATCTCGAACGGCTTGCCCTGCAGGTAGAGAATGCTTGCATCGATGAGTTCGTTGAAGTTGTGCGGCAGAATTTTCGACGCCAGACCAACGGCAATGCCCTCAACGCCTTGCGCAAGCAGCAGCGGGAATTTGACGGGAAGCGCCACTGGCTCACGGTTGCGGCCGTCGTACGAGAGTTGCCACTCGGTGATTTTGGGCGAGAAAACAATATCGAGAGCAAATTTTGAAAGGCGCGCCTCAATGTAACGCGGTGCGGCTGCGCCGTCGCCAGTGAAAATGTTGCCCCAGTTTCCCTGACAGTCGATGAGCAGGTCTTTCTGCCCAAGCCCGACAAGCGCGGTGTAGATACTCGAGTCGCCGTGCGGGTGGAACTGCATTGTCTGTCCCACAATGT
>CAMHPA010000009.1 GCA_946186925.1 uncultured Bacteroidota bacterium
CCCTAAAAGAAGAGAAAGATTATAGTTCCCCTAGACATAAAAAGAAGAGACCTTACAACAAGCTTTTCAAAGAACTATAACCTTACCGTGACAAAAGTACAACCATTTTCTGAATTACCAAATAAAAAATGCATTTTGTTTTGATTTTTTTTGGAATAATTACATGAGCTTTGGTAATCAGTAATTTATGAGGTGCAAAATATTTAACAACCGATTGCGATTCAGCAAATGATAGCTTAACTAACATCTGAAATACCATCGGCGAATGCATATTTTTATGTTTTTTGACACAAAAAAAGCTTTATATCTACTGTGGTCAAACTATTGTTAGCAATGAAACAGTGACAAAAAAGGCTACGGCGAAAGGGTGCCCATGGTATTAAAAAATATTTTTTGTCACCGTTATATTTAGAGTGCCACATATTTTGATTATATTTGAATAAATATTGGATATTATGAATAGGGGGGGATTCTTTATCGCATTATTTGCCGTCGCAACGCAGGCGGTACAAGTCAGGGCCCAGGCGGTTTCCGCAACAAGCCAAATGACAGAGTATAACCGCAACTCACTTACCATAATGATGGTTGAGGGTGGCAAGTACAACACAGAACTGAAGGCGGCCATGGGGCATGTGAAGGTTCCCGAAAAATTCGACAATAATATGCTTGCCGAGAGGTTTCTGCCGTCATCACATAATACTGCCGAGGTGCGCCAGCGGCTTGAGGCGATGAAAATTCCTAACGGTATCTTGTCGAAGTGGTTCTCACGCTCCGATGATGGCAAGTTTAACATGTCGGTTATCCACAACCGAGGCTTGTACAACGCCACCGACGCCGATGTGGTTGCGGCTTCGGCATCAAAACGAGGTCTGTCGAAACTGCAGGATGCCGGCGAAAAACTCATCAGCCATTCTTATGTGATGGTTCTCACATTCGGCACCATCAAAACAATGGATCAAATATATGACGAGCAGGATGCTGCCGCCCGCAAGAGGGCCAAGTCCGCCGGCAAGGAGTTCACACCTGTGCCACGAACCCGCAATGGCTACAAGGGCGAGGTGGCGGGCTTCCTTTTCCGCCTGTCGGATGTGGCAGACGCCATGGATAACTTCTACTCAAATATGTGGATATTTGATGATGACTCGCCGGAAATCATGGCGGCCAAACGCCAGATGTTTGACACCACAACCTTCAAACTAACATATGTGACATCGGTTGTGACAACGTGCGAGGGCACTCAGTTGAATGCGGGTGCGCAAAAAAGCAAAGCCGAGCTATTTGATGTTCTGATGACAGGCTCGGTTGCCAATCTTGTTAATGAATTCGAGAATAAGGTGGACGAATGGAAGGTGCGAACAGCTTTGTACAGTGTTTTCCCGCTTCGCGCAAAAATTGGCACCAAAGAAGATCTGACAGTTGAGGACCGCTATTTTGTTTATGAGTTCCGCATGAATAAAAAGAATGAGGTGTACGCTTCACGCCGCGGCGTGGTGCGTGCAAAGAAAGTTGTGAACAACAGCTACGTGGCGCAAGGCAGCGGCAGCGAGAATCTGAATCAGACAACTTCGAAATTTTATCAGGTTGCTGGTCATAAACTGGAGCCGGGTATGTTTATGGAGCAGAACAACGATATGGGCCTTGGCGTTACTATCGGTGGTGCCGGCGGCTCGCTTGGTGGCGCTTATATCAACATCGAAGGTCTTGTCGGACAATATGTCGGCATCACGCAACTCAAATTCTTCATGGGCGGTCACCTCGGTTTTAACTCATACAATATCAGCGCGGTGGGCGGCGATGGCGACGACAAGTCGTTTATGTTCTACGGAGGCGAGCTTGGCATTTCGAAAGGCTTTTTCATTATGCGCAATGTGTCGGTTTCAGGCCAGGCCGGATTTGCAATGGAGTGGGGCGATGCTATAAAGTCGGAGGTTAAGAAGGAGTATTTCAACAACTGCCTTGTGCAGGGGTTGTTCGGATTTGCCGGTGCCCAGCTAGCCATCAACATCAAATACAATATGCAGCTTGTTGGCGGAATAAATTATTACGCTGAGGTTGGCAATGCGTCGCTTACAAAGGAAACTGACAGCAGCGACTCGAAGGATTTGGGCGTTATGTACTCTGATTTGTTTGATGGCCGCGCCGGCGCAAATATTAATATGGGTGTACGCATCCAATTCTAAAGTCAAAGCGTCTATTTGTAAAATAAAAAATGAATAACTTAATTTTATAACTATGAAAAGATTGATTAAAGCATTGGCATTGAGTGCGATGTCGATGATGCTCGTCTGTGTGACGGTGAACGCGCAATCACGCAACAAAGTGAGAAAACTTGAGTACAACAGTCAGTATAACTACGAGGTTGCGACACTGGCCGTCGGCGTTGACGGTACAAAACTTGTTAAGGTGTGGGGCTACGGCAAGACAGCCGAGGATGCTGTCCGTCATGCAAAGGAGTTGGGTGTGGCCTGCGCCATTTTCCGTGGGTTCCCGGCCGGAAGTAACGGATCGGCGGCACCAACGCCGGCTATTGTTACTGATGCAAATGCCGCCACCACCCATGAGGCTTATTTCGTGAAATTCTTTGAGCCGGGCGGCAAGTATCTGCAATACGTCAATCTCAGCACTGATGGTGTGACTACCGACCGTGTGAAGGTAAATAAGAAGACTTACAAAGTGGGCGTTGAGTTGTCAATCGCCTACGATGAATTGCGGAAGGAGATGGAGCGCGAAGGTATTGCGCGAAAACTGAACAGCGGTTTTTAGTTTGAAACTTAAATGATTACGTATATGAGAAAGATGCTAATGTTTTCGGTAGCGCTGATGCTTGTTGCAAGTGCGTTTGGCCAGGCCAAAAAACCGACAATTATGGTTGTCCCGAGCGACCGCTATTGTATAACAAAGGGATATTCAACCAAGATTAATAACCAAGGTACAGAAACCGAGTTGCCCGACTATAAAAAGGCGCTCCAAAACGATGCTGAGTTGCGTATGGCTATTTCGAAAATGAGCGGCATCATGTCGGACCGCGAGTTCCCGTTGAAAGATTTGGAGCAGGAGTTGCGTAACATCGCCAACGAGTCGGCTGAGAGCGCGATGCTTACCGGTTCGGGCGGCAGCAGTGTTACAGAGTCACCTATTGATGTGCTCAAACGCACGGCCAAAGCCGATATTATTATGGATCTTGATTTTTCTGTCGTGAAACAGGGTCCGAAAAATAGTATCATGTACACACTCAATGGTTTGGATGCCTATACAAGCAAAAACATTGCCAGCTCAACCGGCGTTGGCAGTCCAAGCACATCGGCATCTGTCGAGTTGCTTATTGAAGAGGCGGTGCTGAGTCATATGGATGAGTTCTGCGGTCGTCTTCAGGCTCACTTCGACGATATGTTCAACAACGGACGCGAGGTGAAAATCATGGTGAAAGTGTTTGATGGCAGTGATGTCAATCTGTCTGATGAGTATGATTATAACGGAGAAACTGATGAACTGAGTATTTTCATTGAAGACTGGATGGCCGATAACACCGTGAACGGACGTTTCAGCCTGAGTGACGCGACGGAGAATTTCCAGCGTTACGAGCAAGTGCGCATACCTATGTTTTATGAGCGCAACGGTCGTCAAAGGGCTATGGACACCCGCACGTTTGTCAATAATCTGAAGAAATTTCTCGCTGAGGCTCCGTTCAACCTGGAGTCGAAAGTTTATATGCGAGGTTTGGGCGAGGCATGGGTGATAATCGGCGAGAAATAGCTCAAGCTTGAATGTATAACCGAAAAAATGGAATTATGAAAAGATTATTGCTAATAATAACTATTGGAGTGGCATTTACGTTTGCCAGCCGAGCACAGAACAACATGGGCAAAGCTGACGATTTTGCCCGCATTGCCCTTGCACCTGTGGTTGACGACAACACCATGCCGGCCAATGCCAAAACAATGCTGGAGAGCAAGATCCGCAAAATATGCACGCTGAATGGTTTGGCAGGCGAAGGTAGCAACCCGATGTTCTCAATTCGTGCAACAGTCGATGTCCTAAGCAAAGAATTGACGGCAACTGCACCTCCGATGCATGCACTCAACTTGACTGTCAATATGTTTATTGTAGACAACGCCACAGGCAATGTATATAGCCAGACTTCGGTTGATGTGAAAGGTGCCGGACAGAATGAAAGCAAGGCTTATGCGCAAGCAATGAAAAATCTTGATCCGAAACGCGGACAGTTCAAGGCGTTTGTTGAGCAAGGCAAGAACAGAATTATCGAGTTCTATAACTCACAGTGCGACATGGTAATATCACGCGCCAACGCTTTGATGGCGCAGGGTCGCGACGGCGATGCCTCTGCATTGCTATACTCGGTGCCCGAGGTTTGCAAGGAGTGTTACGACCGCTGCATGGAATTGGCTGGTCAGGCAAAAGCGACCAATCAAACGGCAGATGTTGCTGCAATTGGTAGCGATAGCATTGTAAATGATGTTGTAGATAATGGTACGCAATCGGCTGAGATTGAAGCCGGCATCTTTATCAACTTTAAGGGCTGCAAGCGCTATGGCAACAAGGTCCGTTTGTCATTTACCATCGAAAACCAAAGTCAGAAAGACTATGAATTCCAAGTTTATAGAAGCAGTTTGCGTCTTATTGACAACGAAGGGAACAATGTTCAGATGGAGAATGGCAAGCTTGCTGGTAATGAGTTCACATGGAAAGGCGAAGCCACAATTATGAACGGAACGCCAGCTACGTTTGAGTGCGAGTGCAATGCTGTGGACCAAGTGAAAATGTTTGAGATTGAAAAAGATGGAAAAATCTATCGTATGCGGCTGAATGTCGATTGCCAATAGGCGCAGACGGCAACAAAACGGTCAAAAGCCATCTTGCTTAGTGTAGGGTGGCTTTTTTGTATTACTTCTAACTCAAAAGAAAGTGTAAAGAGTTAGTTCCTACTCAGCATCCAAGTAGACTGGCAAGCTCAGCAAACCGGTTTAGTTGGAACATCCGGCGGTGTTCAAAATCGTCAATCACTTCGTGTTGCCACATCACTTCGTATGGAAGGTGCACCGCCCAGGCGCCAATGTTCAGAGCGGGCAGCACGTCTGATTTGAGTGAGTTGCCAACCATCAGCAGTTCTTCGGGTTTGATGCCCAGCGTTTCGCAAAGGTCGGTGTATTGCTGTTCCTGCTTGTCGCTCACAATCACCACGTTGTCAAAGTAGGGCAGAAGCCCCGACCGCTGAAGCTTGTGCTCTTGTGTGAGCAGTTCGCCTTTGGTGAAGAGAGCCAGTTTGTAGCGTTTTGAATTTTTGAGTTGCCTGAGAGTATCTTCAACGCCTTCAAATGGCGTGGCTTTCAGGTGCAGCAGCGAGCGTCCGAGTTCCATTATTCGGGCAATCCGGCAGGCGTCAATCTTGCCGTTGCTCACTTTTATCGCATTCTCGACCAGCGACAGGGTGTAGGCCATGGCGCCGTAGCCGTAGTCTTCCATGTTGGCCATCTCGGTGGCGAACAAACTTTTTGAAATGGCTTGCTCATCGCCGTATTCTGCCAGCAATGCACACATATCTTTCTCAACTTCAAGAAAATACGTTTCGTTATCCCAAAGGGTGTCGTCGGCGTCGAAAGCTATGGCTTTAATGGCTTTCAGATTGGTCATGGTTTTTACACAACTTGCGTTTATCGGATATGGCGCCGTTTCAGACGCTCACGTTCTTTCGTTTGCTCTATGCCTTATTGTCATCCTGACGCGCATTCGCAGACAAGAAAGAGTTGGTTACATCTGATGTCAGACCGAATGTACCTATGACATTTCCATAACTGTCGAACAAAGGATATTTCGATATCGAAGTGTATATTGTTCTGCCAAAGCGGTGTTCTTTCTGAATTTGGTTCAGTATAGGTTTTTTGGTTTTAATGATGCGTTGCTCATCATCAAAGTAGCTTTGAGCTTCACTTTGCGAGCAGAAGTCGAAGTCGCTCTTGCCAATCACATCGTCGTATGAGTTCACTTCAACCAGTTTCAGGAATGATTCAGAAACGCGTATGAATTTGCCTTCCAGATCTTTAAAGTAGATGTAGTCGTTAATGTTATCCATCAATGAATCCATCAGGCCCTTTTCTTTTGAAAGCACCTCCTTCATCTCTTGATTCTCATCCATTTGACGGCGAAGGTCTTCTTGTGTGGCCTGCATCTCTTCCAAATTCTGTCTCAACTCTTCTTCCTGCGATGAGAGTTCTTCTCTTTGTGTTTGGCTTGCATGCAGCAGTTTTGCGGTTTTTTCGGCCACTTTTACGCTCGATACTGTCGATGCAATGCTCTCGCCGAGTTTCTCAACGAATTCAATCTCATAGGGTTTCAGCGCGTTGAACGATGCAATTTCAATCACGCCGAACATCTCTTCGTTGAGCAGGCATGGCACAATCAGAATGCAGCGCGGATTGGCGGTGCCGAGTCCCGAAGTGATTTTCACATAGTCTTCCGGCACTTCGGTCAGATAGATGGTCTTGTGCTCGTAAATGCACTGTCCCACAAGGCCTTCGCCCACGCGGATGTCTTTCTTCATATACTTGTCGCGGCCGTAGGCGATGGCTGTTACCATCGAGTAGTAGATGTCGTCCTCGTTATCGTTGTTTATCACAAATAGAGCGCCCTGGTTCACTTTCAGGTAGTCGATAAGGTTCGACATGATGTTGTAGCCCAGCGATTTCATGTTGTTCTGATCCTGGCGCATGATCTCGGCGAATTTGGCAATTCCTTCGGTAGTCCAGTTGCGCAAGTCTTCTTCTTCTTTGCGTTTTGCTTCAACTTTCTGGCTTTCGACAAGGCTGTCGCGCATCTTTATAAGAGCGTCGCCCAGGCGGTCCTTGCTGCCGAGTGTGTGGAAATCGCTGTCGAAATCGCCTTTGCCTATGCTGAGTGCGAAGGTTTCCGATTTTCGGATGCCGTCAACCACTTGATTCAAAGAGTTCGACATATCTTCCAACTCATCATTGGTCTTGATGTCGAGAGTTTCGATGTTTTCGGTGTCGCCAACGGCAAGTTTTTCAAGAGCGTTGGTGGTGCTTTTCACTGATTTTGCAAGATTGACGGCGATAATCAGCACTATGGCTATCATGATTATAAGGCCGATAATCGCCACAACCATTGTTGTTCTGATTACGCCTGCCGATGCCCGTGCCACATTCGAAGTGGGGAAGGTGAGAGCCATCGACCAGTTGCAGTCTGGCCCGATGTTGATGGGGGTGAAGTATGTGCACATTGGCACTCCGTTCTGCTCAAATGCGTTGTTCAGATAGTCGCCATGCACAATTTGCGCTTTCATGCCGTTGATGGCGGCGGTGTCGGCGTAGCCTAAAGTGAAAGGCTTGTTGATGTCAGTGGAGATGCTTGAATAGATGGTTATGCCATTCTCGTTTATCAAGTGCTTGGTGACTTCGTCGTTAAACTGCGGCGCAACTTTCGCAGCCAGAAGGTCAAAATCCTTAATATTGAACGATTTGCAGACAAATCCGCAGATGTTACCGTTTTGGTATATTGGTGAGCTGATGTTCATCAGCCATTGTCCGTCGCGCTCGTAGGGTTTGAAGAGAGTTGTGGTTGTGGTGGACAATATTTGTCCGAAGTTGCTTTGTATCACACCGTTGTCTTCGCTTACGCTGAAGTTGCCATTGTCGGCTTGCAGAAGCACCCAGTCGTTGTACTGATAGTTTGTGTCGGCATAAAAAGTCGATGGAAGAATCATCCAGCAAGTCTGGTTTTTAGCGGAATTGAGCAATGTCTCTTTGAAGAATTCGCGTCCGGCGTCGTCGAGTTCGGTTTGGTTGCCCGACAGCAGGTTGGCCAGCGTGCGGATGCTCGACTGGTGGTCTTTGAGCACAATCTCAGCGTGTGCCGCCGACCTTTCCGACAGCAGACGGCTTGTGTGGCCGTTGTCGAATTCCGACTGGTTGGCGAATTTCACGCCAATGAATGCTATGAGAACAATGATATATACTGAAAGTGGAACCAGCACAAACAGGCTGATTTTTTTTCTGATGCTAAGTTTTATCTTCATAAATCGTCTTTTTTATACGAAAATTACAAAACGCATAAAAGTAAAACTACTCTGCTAAATATCCAAAGCAAATTTTCGAGAAAAATATGGGTGGAGGATTTTATTGTCTCTAACCGATTTTGTCCGATTTAAACCGAATTTTATCTGCAAGAGGATATTTCGGGTGCCGCTGCGCGGGATATTATTAGAAAATGGTATTTGAAATTTATAAAAAGTTGATTTTGAAAATTTTATAGAATTTTGTTTCCAAATCTTCTTATAATTTCCGCCCGATAGGGGGCGGCATAAAACATGTAGAGATGCGCCATGGCGCGTCTCTACAAAAACAAATTATCAATTAATTATCAATCATTCACCATCACCCGTTTTGCCACGGTGCCAACCTTCACAATGTAAAGGCCTGCGGTGTTGACGGGGATTTCGGCGCGGACGCGATGAATCGCGTCCCTACCAACCAACCGACCCATTGCATCATAAACGCTGATTTCATCCGTTGCGTTTTCAACCACAATGGTGTTGCCGTAGGCGTAGATGTTGACGGCGTTGGCGGCTGTTTCGGCGACGGGGGTGTGGTCTTCCTTTTCAAAGATTGCTGTTATTGTAACATTAGCGGCTGGCATTATAAATGAATTATCGCCCACAAGCCTAATATTTTTATCTGCTGTATCTTTTACGCTGACTGATATAAATTTATAGTCACTATCAGGATTTATGTTAAATGTTACATTATCGCCATAATGAGCCGTTTCGGGAACTATAATTCTACCATTTTCCACATTAGTTGTAATCTTATAATCAGTCAGTTTGAACGTTGCCGCAATATTCACATCAGTTGCGGGCATCATAAACTTGTTGTTTTTTAACTCCAATTTTTCGCCGTCGGCGGTAATGGTGAGTTTGTCAATCTCGTAGCCCAATTTAGGTGATATTTTCACTTCAACCGAGTCTTCGAAATAGGCGTACTGCGGAACGATGACAGTGCCGTTAGTATCGGCTTCAACGGTTATTTCCGATTGCTTGCCTACAAATATCGCCGTGAGCGCCATGTCCTTTTTCAGAGCGAATTCATACGGATTGGCAGTTGAACCGTCGCTCCATTTTAGGAATTGATAATTCTTTTTTGCTGTGGCTTTTACAATGGCGGCGGTGCCGCAATCGGGCATCTCGACAATCTCGGCTGTGCCGCGCACGCTGTCGCTCGACGCAACGATCAAATCGTAAACCATCGTTTCAACATAATTGTCAATGTCATGGGTTTCGTGCCACCAATAATTGCTGTTTAAATAAGTGTTAGTCATTCCGCACGGAATGTAGAACTTGGCAGGTGTGTCAAAAGAATCGTAGTATGATGTTGGCGCTGTATCACATTTCATTACAACAGAATCGAGCAACGGGCAGTTATCAAATGCGCGCGAACTGATTTTATTTAGTGTTGATGGCAACACTACGCATTTCAGATTGTAACAATTGAAGAAAGCACCATATTCAATTAATTTAACACCTTCCGGAATGATAATTGATTCAAGACTCTCGCAACGGTAGAACGATGTACCGCCAATCTTTTTCAGCGTTGTTGGCAAGCGGACATCTTTCAACGCCGTGAATTCATAGAATGTTGAAGCATCAATATACGTGAATCCGTCTTCGACATAAACATGTTCCACTTCGGTTTGCGGCAAATCACCCCATAGGTAATCACTTTCAATGGACAATTCGCCGTGGCCGCCAACGTGCAGTGTTTTTGTATTGGTGTTGTAGTACCAAAAGGCTGTATTGTAATCCTTTGGAATGATGTTAATATCGGCATCGGCAGGGGCAAAATAGGCTATGCAACGCCTATCACCGCTGACATAAACGCTGCTGTTTTCTTCCGTGGTGCTCTTGTCGTCCCACATTACAAACACATACCCTTCGTTAGCTGTAGCCTTGACGGTTGCCCATTTGTCCGAACAGTCAGGCATCTTCAGAATCTCAACTTTACCCATTTCGGGGTAGTTGGCTTCGACAGTGAACTCATACAGATAATCTTCAACAAAGGTGAGATTTGAGTATTCCCCCCAATCCGATTCTTTGTAATAATCCGTTTGTCCGCAAGGAATGATTACTGTGCATGGGTTGGAGCTGAATGCATTCGTACCAAGTGTTGGAAGATCATCATCGTACGTTGCATAACATGTAATCTGCTTAAGATTTCTGCAACCATAGAATGCATAGGTGCCAATGCTTGTAACCGAATTGGGAATGGTGTATGCTGTGTCCGTTTTACCTGCAGGGTAACTTACAATAGTTGTCTTGTCTTTATTGAACAAGACACCGTTTTCGGATGCATAGTATGTGTTGGCACTTTCCACATTTATTTCTGTCAGGCCGCTGCAATATCGGAACGCATAGTCGCCAATGCTTGTAACCGAATTTGGAATGGTGATTGATGTCAGGCCGCTGCAATCTTCGAACGCAGAGCTGCCAATGCCTGTAACCGAATTGGGAATGGTGACTGTTGTCAGGCCGCTGCAATTTTCGAACGCAAGGCGGCCAATGCTTGTAACTGAATTTGGAATGGTGACTGATGTCAGGCCGCTGCAAAATGCGAACCCCCACTCGCCGATGTTTGTTACCGAATTGGGAATGGTGACTGATGTCAGTTTGCTGCAATCATCGAACGCCTCGTTGCCAATGCTTGTAACTGAATTTGGAATGGTGTATGTCCCAGTTTTACCTGCAGGGCAACATACAATTGTTGTCTTGTCTTTATTGAACAGGACACCATTTTCGGATGTATATTTTGTGTTGGCACTTTCCACATTGATTTCTGTCAGGCCGCTGCAATAAGCGAACGCAAAGCGGCCAATGCTTGTAACCGAATTGGGAATGGTGACTGATGTCAGTTTGCTGCAACAACTGAACGCAGCGCCATCAATGCTTGTAACCGAATTGCCAATGGTGACTGATGTAAGGCCGCTGCAATATCGGAACGCACCGCCGCCAATGCTTGTAACAGAATTGGGAATGGTGACTGATGTCAGGCCGCCGCAATTATCGAACGCATCGTCGCCAATGCTTGTAACTGTATATTCCGCACTATTGTCGGGGTTGGTTACTTTTTCCGGAATATTGAGAGCACCGGTAGGTTTGGTTTTTGCCTTGCCAACAGAAACATAATGATTTGTTTCGTCGGTTACGGTGTATTTCAGATTTCCAATAGTGAAATCTTCTGCCCATGCCTGCCCGGCAAGCATTGCGGCAAATAGAATTGTGAAAATGCGTTTCATAGAATCGTATTTTATTGTTTATCAGTTTTTTTTGTCGTTTGTTTCTGTAGAGACGTGCCATGGCGCGTCTCTACGAATGCGAACGTTCGTTATTCCAAAATCTTTCAAAGATAGGAATGTTTGCCTTATAACGAAATCAAATTTTCCCCAATAGGGAAGGCCCCAAACAAAAAAGGCCTCCGTACCCGGAAGCCTTTTCAGTTATTCAATTAATCTGTTATTCAGTCATTATTTTACAAGTCCCGAGAATCCCATAAACGCCATAGCCAGAATGCCGGCGGTGACGAGTGCGATAGGCATTCCCTTCATTGCTTTCGGGGTTTCAGAGAACTCAATCTGTTCGCGCAGGCCGGCAAACAGAACCAGCGCAAAGCCGAAGCCGATGGCGTTCGAGAAGGCGTAAACCACGCTCTCAAGCAGGTTGTAGTCTTTCTGAATCACCAAGATGGCAACGCCAAGGATGCAGCAGTTGGTGGTGATGAGCGGCAGGAACACGCCCAGAGCCTGATAGAGCGCGGGCGACACCTTTTTCAGCACAATCTCAACCATTTGCACCAGCGCGGCGATAATCAGAATGAAGGTGATGGTCCGCAAGTACTCAAGGCCGAACGGAACCAGTATGCAGGCGTTGGCCAGATAGGTCACAATGGTGGCGAGCACAAGCACAAAGGCCACGGCGCCGGCCATTCCGAGCGCGGTGCTCACTTTCTTCGATACACCCAGGAACGGGCAGATGCCCAGGAATTGCGACAGCACGATGTTGTTTACAAAAACCGCCGCAATAAACATTAACAAGTATTCCATAGTTCAGCCTTTTTTAAGATTTACGTAATTTGTTGACAATCGCAATCAGGAAGCCCAGTGCGATGAAGGCGCCCGGTGCCAGCACAAACAGCAGCATTCCGTAACTTTCGGGATAGATGGCAAAATCGAAAATCTTGCCCGTTCCAAGCAGTTCGCGGATGCTTCCGAGCAGTGTCAGCGCAAGCGTGAAGCCAAGGCCGATGCCCAGTCCGTCGAACATTGACGGCACAACGCTGTTTTTGGCGGCGAAGGCTTCGGCGCGGCCCAGAACAATGCAGTTCACCACAATAAGCGGGATGAACAGGCCCAGACTCGCGTACAGCGACGGCACGTAGGCCTGCATAATCATTTCAACCATTGTCACAAAGGCCGCAATCACAACAATGTAGGCCGGAATGCGCACCTTGTCGGGAACAAGGTTCTTGATGAGCGAAATCACTATGTTTGAGCAGATTAGCACAAATGTGGTGGCCAATCCCATACTCATTCCGTTAATGGCCGACGATGTGGTGCCCAGCGTGGGGCACATACCCAGCAGCAGAACGAATGTCGGGTTCTCCTTAATTAGGCCGTTCAGCAGTATTTTCAGATTATTGTTCATTGTTATTGCCCTCCGTTGTTTGAGTGGCGCCGCTGTTGGCGTCGGTTGGTTTCTGATTGTTGGCGGCCGCGTAGGCGTTGTAGGCCGTGCGAACGCTCTCAAGGAATGCCCTCGAACTGATGGTCGATGCTGTGATGGCGTCAATCTCGCCGCCGTCTTTCGACACCGTCATTTTGTTCACCGCCGGATTCTTGCCGATGATTGAACTCTGTTTTTCAGGCGTTTTCACCTCGTAGTGGAAGATGGTCTCCAGCAGGCTCTTTTTCTTCTCGGTCTGCGGACGGAACCAGGTCACCATTTTGGTGCCAAGGCCCGGTGTTTCCTTCTGTTCCAGAACCGAGTATTCGGTGATGCAGCCTTGAGCGTCGAAGCCCACCATAACTTTTATTTCGCCGCCGAAACCGTTTTTCGACAGCGATTCAACCGCCGCGCCAACAAACTGTCCGTCAGCCTTGTAGGCCTTGTAGATGTTCAAGCCGTTGGCGGTGTCGTTTTCAATCTTGTCAAATGCGGGCAGCACGGCCTTTATCGCGTCAACCGATTTCTGCTCCTTCGATTTCTGTATCGGCTCCGATGTCACGCGGTAGAGCGATGCCATAAGGCCGGCGGCAATCAGTGCTATCGCCGTGAGCGACAGCAACATATTCTTCAGTGATGATTCAAGTTTTGCCATTATTTTACCTCCCCGAATCGTTTTGGTTTAATATAAGTGTTGATGAGCGGCGTCACGGCGTTCATAATCAGAATTGCGAACGACATTCCCTCGGGGAACGAGCCGAAGTTTCTGATTACCACCGTAATAATGCCGATTCCGATGGCGTAAACCACCTTTCCGCAGATGCTCATTGGCGATGTCACATAGTCGGTTGCCATAAATATCGCGCCAAGCATAAGACCGCCAGCCAGCAGATGTGCAACAGGCGATGCAAACTGCACGGGGTCAGCCAGATACAGAATGCCTTGGAACACAAACACTGTGGCGAAAATGGTTACCGGAATGTGCCAGGTGATGATGCGGCGGAAGAGCAGGAACGCGAAGCCGATGAGCAGGGCGATGGCCGAGACCTCGCCAAGCGAGCCGCCCATTTGGCCCAGAAGCATATCGGTTGTTTCGGGCAGCGTGCCGAAGTGGTTCTTCAGCATATTCAGCGCAGTGGCGCCCGTTTCGGCGTCGATGTAGTTGGTGCTGAAGCCTTTCGGAACAGGCCACGTGGTCATTTGCACGGGGAACGATATGAGCAGGAACACACGCCCGGCAAGTGCGGGGTTGAACAGGTTCTGCCCGAGTCCGCCGAAGGCCATTTTGCCCACACCGATGGCGAACGCCGCACCAACAATGATGATGCCGATGGGCAGGTTCGACGGCAGGTTGAACGCCAGCAGCAAGCCGGTCAGTATGGCCGAGCCGTCGCTGATGGTTGGCTTCTGTTTGAGCAGGAATTTCTGAATCAGGTACTCAAAAAGTACGCAACTTGCAACAGATGTGAGTGTTACAATCAGCGTTCCGATTCCAAAGTAATAAACTGAAACGGCCAGAGCCGGTAGCAATGCCGCTATAACCCCGAACATAAGGTTGGGGGTTGAAACACTACTGCGAGTGTGCGGCGACGGTGATACAACTAATTGTCCCATTATTGTTTTCTACTTCTAATTATTTTACCTACAGTGTTTTTGCCCAAACGCACATAGTCCAGAATCGGACGTTTGGCAGGGCACGAGAATATGCAGCAGCCGCACTCAATGCAGTCCATAATGTGGTTGGCCTCGTCTTCGGCCCACATTTGGCGTTGGCTGTATTGCATAAGCAAGTATGGCTCAAGTCCCATTGGGCAGGCGTCCACGCACTTGGCGCAACGGATGCACGGTCCGGCTTCGGGGCGCACGGCCTTCTCTTCGCTCAGCATTAGAATGCCCGATGATCCTTTCGTCACGGTCGATTCCAGATTGGCCATTGCCTTGCCCATCATTGGGCCGCCGCTGATGATTTTGCCACTCTTCTCAACGTCGCCGCCGGCAGCCGCAATCAGTTCGGCCACAGGCGTTCCGATGCGTGCGCGGAAGTTCGATGGTGTTGCCACGGTGTCGCCCGTCACGGTCACAATGCGCTCAATGAGTGGTTTGTTCTTCTGCACGGCCTCGTACACGGCAAAGGCGGTGCCCACGTTCTGAACCACGGCGCCTGCGTCAATCGGCAGTTTGCCCGATGGCACCTCGCGGCCCGAAACAGCGTTAATCAACTGTTTCTCACCGCCTTGCGGATATTTCAACTTCAGCGGAACAACCTCAATGCCTTGTTCTTTGGCGCAGAGTTCTGTCAGTTTGCTGATGGCGTCGGGCTTGTTGGCCTCAATGCCGATGTATGCTTTCTCAACGCCGATGGCCTTCATAAGAATCTTCACGCCCACAATCAGTTCGGCGCTCTTCTCGAGCATAAGCCGATGGTCGGCGGTCAGATACGGCTCACATTCCACACCGTTGATAATCAGGAAGTCAGCCTTTTTCCCTTCGGGGATGGCCAATTTCACGTGAGCGGGGAACGTGGCGCCGCCCATACCTACAATGCCGGCGTCTTTAATCTTGCCCACAATGGTTTTGGCGTCGTCTTTAATCTCTTCAATCAGAGTGTCGGTGCGGTCGATGGTCTCGAGCCATTCGTCACCTTCAACGTCGATGAACACCGCAGGTTTCTTGAATCCTGCAACGTCGACGGCAACGTCGATTTTCGACACTGTTCCCGAAACCGACGAGTGAATGTTGGCCGAAACAAAGCCGTTGGCCTCGCCAATCAGTTGGCCCACTTTCACCTTGTCGCCCTTTTGCACCACGGCGTTGGCCGGCGCGCCAATGTGCTGCGCCAGCGGAATGATGGCTGTTTTGGGCAATTGTGCACCTACTATTGCGTTGGCGGCTGATAGTTTGTTGGCTTCAGGATGCACACCGCCTATTTTAAATGTCTTGAACATAAGCAGATGACTTTATGCGTTAGTTTGTACAGGTTTCTCTTCGGTGGCCTCGGCCTTTGGCGGGCGGGGCGGGAAGTTCACTTCGTGGATGGCACCCGTCGGGCATTCAGCGGCGCACTTGCGGCACATTTTGCACTTTTCAAAGTCGATGTAAGCCACATTGTTCTCAACCGTGATGGCCTCGAAGGCGCACACTTTGGCGCATTTTCCGCAGCCGATGCAGGCTGCCGTGCAGGCTTTGCGGGCCACAGCGCCCTTGTCTTTGTTCACGCACGACACAAACAAACGGCGGTCTTTCTTGCCGCGGTTGCGAATCTCGATGATTCCCTTCGGACACGCCTTGACGCACGCACCGCAGGCCACGCACTTGCTGTCGTCGACCACCGGCAGTCCCGTTTCAGGGTTGATGCTGATGGCGTCGAAACGGCAGGCCGCAACGCAGTCGCCGTGACCAAGGCAGCCGAAACTGCAGTTGGTGTCGCCAGCCGACAGAGTGGCGGCAAAGGCGCACGATTGCGCGCCGTCGTAGCGGTTCACCTTCGGGCGGTTTTGGCACGAGCCGTTGCAGCGAACCACAGCAATTTTCGGCTCACTCTCAACCACTTCCTGACCAAGGATTGCGCCAATCTTTTTCATTGTCTCTGCCGACGAAGCGGGGCATTTCAGTCCCGAAATGTCGGTAGCCGACACAAAGGCACTTGCCAGACCGCGACAGCCGGGGTAGCCGCAGCCGCCGCAGTTCGCACCAGGCAGCAGCGCAGCAATCTCGTCAATGCGCGGGTCTTCTTGTACCTTGAACTTTTGAGCCACAACATACAGGACGGCGGCAAGCACCAGTCCCAGCAGGGCCAAAGCAATCACACTGTACAAAACAATTTCCATATTATTAAAAGTTAAAAGTTTAGAAGTTTAGAGTTAAGTGTTTAGTGTTTAGATGTTTAAAAGGCATATGGTAAGTATCAGTGTATTTTCGATTCACCGATTCACCGATTGTCCGATTCACCATTAAACCTGTCTTATTCATTTTATTCTGAATTCTAAATTCTCAATTCTGAATTTTAAACACAAACGTCCGTTTGAAGCGGTCGCGAAGCAAAAAAAGTGCCAGATAGTAGGGGGCGAGCGCCAAAAGTGCGGTCAGTCCGGCCACCGCTTCCGCGAATCCTGCCAGAATCATTCCCGCCAGCACCGCAATCACCAGCAGCAGCGGCGCAATGTAGCCCCAGAACAAGGCTTTTGTGGCCAGTTGCTTCTGTCCGTAAACCCGAACCTGCTGCCCAACAGCGTAAACGCGCCCGTCGGGCTCAATGGTAATGTGCTTCACCGCCTTGTCGGTCGACAGGCAGACGTCTTTCGAGTGGCAGGCGCTGCAAGCCGAGTTGCAGTCGATACGAACGGTTATCGCGTCGTCGCCGATATGCTCAATAGTGCCCAGTTGTGAGAATGATATGTCAGCCATCTGCCACTTTTTTCGTAGTGCAAATGTATATTTTATTTAGGATTTAGGGTTTAGAAAATAGATATAGATTTTTAGGTTTTGGGTGTTAGGCGTTAGGTGTTGGTGTGGGAGAGGAAGAAAAAAACGCCGCCAGAGTCTTGCACTTTGGCGGCGGGTTGTTGTTAGTTGGTAATATTCAATTCATTACATAAACGTCACGCCCTCGGGAACCACGAACTCTTTCGGGTCGATAGTGGCGTTTTCCTGAATGTCGGTGGCGGTTTGGTTCATAATCTCCGTGTCGCCCAGCTTCATAACCGACTTCAGCGCAACGCCTTTCCATATCCACACCTCAACGTTGACGGTCTGCCCCATCTGCGTTATCTGCTCCGAATATCTCTTGCACTGACGGCCGGCAATGGTTTCGGTGCCCACTTCCTGAATTTTGTATTTTTCAATCACATCGGGCGTAAGTTGCAGATAGTTAATGGGTTTTTCGGGTGAAACGATTTTCTGTCCCATCTTCATAGCCACATTGATTTGGTAAATTGTGTCTTCGAACTGCAGCGTTTTGGTTTCGGTTTTCACCATTCCTTGGTCCACCACGGCAACGGCGGCCTGCTTCTTGCCGTAGTCGTCGAAATACTGCGTGGTTTCCACCTTAATGCCTTGAGTCACAGCATCGAACTTGATTATGCCCGACTTCAACTCGCAGCGCGCGTCGGCGGGAATTGAAGCGTTGGCGAAAAGCAAACCAGATTTTGAGCCGCCCGGTTGAGCGCTCGCACTTGCGGCTGACATTGCAGCCATCATCAGAAATAATGCTAACTTTTTCATTTTAAAATAGTTTAAAGATAAATGTGTAATGTGTAATGTTTAAAGTTTAGAAGTTTAACGAGTTTAAATGCTTCGCTGTTGAACAGGTTGAATCGGTGAATCGATACCTAAATTGTTCATTGTTAATTATTAATTGTTCATTTTCAATTTTCAATTTTCAATTTCCCAATAATCTCTTCCGCCGAAATGCCGAGCAGCCGCGCCTGACGGGCAATGTGGGGCAAATCGTTGTTAAAGAACTCGTTGCGGCGTTTGGCCAGGATTATGTCGCGGGCCTCGGGCGACACAAAGAACCCAATGCCGCGTTGGTTGCTCAAAATGCCATCGCGCAACAACTCGCTGTAGGTGCGCATAATGGTGTTTTGGTTCACACCAATGGCCACCGCCAGTTCGCGCACCGACTCCAGTTTGTCGCCCGCCTTCAACTCGCCCTGCAATATGCGGTCGCAAATGCGGTCGGCAATCTGCTGAAATATTCCTTTTTGCTCTTTAAATTCCATTTAAAAGTTCAAAAGTTTAGTTTTCAGTGCATAGCTGTTTTTATAATCATCAATCTTTGTCATAATCGGCAAAACGCTTATTGAAAAGGCGGTACGACAACACAAGCAGCACCGTGCCCACCACCAGCAGAACAATCTTTACCCTAAGTGAATACGGCATAGTTGCAACTAATGGGCGATACGAGTAACGGTCAAGAAATAACGACATATGCATAATGCAGTACAGAAGAATCGAGAACGTTCGAATCTTATTTCTTGCCGATTCGGTGTAGACTGAGCCATATTTCGGTGTCCGCAAGGCGGTTACGGTCCAAATCATAATCCACAAAACGATAAGATAATCAACTTCGAAACCATCAGTAAAAAGTTGTTTGGCCAGCACCGCGTGGACAGCGAACGGGATTCCCGCGTAGGCGATTTTGATAACCGTTTCAGTGACAAACTTTTCGACTACCGACGACTCCGCAACCAAATGCCGCATAGAACTGTCGGGCAAATTGGTGCGAAAAGCCACCGCTATCACGCCAATGGCCAGCAGAAAACGCACGCTGTCGGGCTGCGGGGCAGACATCACTGACAGCACCGTGGCGGGAACCATAAACAGCACTACCATAATCAGCAAATACCACTTATTTACACGCAGATAACTAACAGCGTAACGGCAAAATCGTTTTAGGTTAAATGTTTGATTCATAGTTTATGAAGTTTATTTAATGCGTTTTCTTCGGAACGTAATCAGAGCCGCCAAAAAGAATGCCGCACTCACAATCAGCAAAATGTTAGTGGTTGTGGGTGAGAATTTCAAAAGATTCGGAAAATTCGCCAAATTTGGGCCTTGAAGTGCCATACAAATTGCTAAAGGCCAAGGTGTTGAACACACTTCTTTTCCTGATATACTTCTTCCCTTTCCTTTGTTAAAATTGAAACCGAAGAACGTTGTAGTTGTCCAAATCAGCATAGCGGAAAGTGTTGGAAGTGAAAAACCATCGGCGAAGACCGAGCAGATTCCATTAAATCCGAAGGCGTAACCTATGGCGTGGATTCCGAACGGAATGACAAGCACCCAAAAGCGGGCGGCAACTTCAACAATCAGTTTCTCGAACCACGAAGCGGGAATGGCTATCTGCCGCGCAAAACCGCCCAATGTGGTCAAATCGGCAAATGGCGCAACGCTCAAGCATAACGACGCGGTTGCCTCCAAACTCGCAACAGGCCATTCCGCCACTCTGCACAGCGACAGCACCGTGGCGGGAATTGTGAACAGCACCAGCAATACACCATAATACCATCGGTTCATCGACACGATAAACCGCGTGTAGCGAAGGAAGCGTTTTAGGTTAAAGGTTTGATTCATAACTAATCAATTAAGACCATTCAATCTCCGTTTGGGATACCAAATCAATGCCGCAATAAATTCAATTGCAGCAATCGTAAAAAAGACAATCATGGTAGTTTGTGATTTGTCAATAAATTGCGACAGACTATGAATATTACCAAAAACGAAGCTCATGCAGAAAACATATGGCCAATTAGGGAATACAATTGGGTCTCCTGTCATTGTTTTGCCCTTTCTGCTTGAATCAAAATTGAATACAAGGAATATAGACATGGCTAATGCCGACAGCATTGCGATTCTGCCAATCGACAAAACTTCAGAATAAAACATTTCGGGCGAACCTAATCCGTAAGCAAAACCAATGCTGCAAAGTCCAATAGGAATGAGAATGCCCGAAAAACGTACGATGCATTCAAATAGCAGTTTCTCAAACCACGAAGACGGAATAGTCATCAGACGTGTCAGGCCGCCATATTTATTCAACTCAATATTGGGCATAAAGTTCAGACAGATATAAACGAAGCCTATCAGAATTGAAGCCAACTCCGGCACCACTCCGCAAAGCGACAGCACTGTGGCCGGGATTGTAAATAGCACCAGCAGAATGCCGTAGTACCACCGGTTCATCGACAGAACAAACCAAGTGTAGCGGCCAAAGCGTTTAAGATTAAATATCTGATTCATAAGGCGTCAGTCTTTTTGTATATGAAATAATCGATAATCAGAAGGGCGATTGCCACAGCAAAAAATATTGCGGACTTTGTAACCGTATATTGGCTGACGCCATTGTATAGAGCCCAAAACAATGAATTGAACAACAAGAATATGCCCAAGAAAAATTGTGGTTCATTGTATGTGTCGTGCAATACGAATGTTGCCCCCCACGTAATCAGTTGCCAAAATGCGGGAAACAGCCACGCCAAAAACAGTCCGTTGGCAATTGTCCCCAATTCAAAGCCATCAGCAAAATAGTGAGTTATGCCGTTAAAACCATAGGCGCAGGCCGCCGCGTGAATGCCAAACGGAATCAGAAGCATCAGAACCGCCAGAAGGTTTTTGGCCACATATTTTTCAAGTAGTGAAGCGGGTATGGAAAATTCAATCGACCTACAGACACTAAAAACGTTTATGTTTTTGGCATACATTGGCGAAAACATATAATACATAATAAATATCATCGCCATATACACGGACACAACATATTTGTGTGCACCTGTCAATGAGCACAAAGTGGATAGCGCCAAGAGAATCACACAAAAAAGAATTAAACCCGGATTGTACGTCAGGCAGAACCGCAGATACTGCAAAAAACGTTTTATGCTGAATGTCTGATTCATAGTTTAAAAGTTGAACAGGTTTAACAAGTTGAAATCCTAATTCCTAATCCCGATAACTATCGGACTAAATCCTAACTAAATCCTTAACTCACTTGTCGGCGGCAGTAGCCACGGTAGGCCAGATACCACAGCGCAAGCCCGACGGCAGCCATTGCCAATAGCATCCAAAGCGCGGTGAATTTCCAAGAGAGATAAATCAGCGCTATACCAACAAGCATCGGTATAATCATTGCAAGTCCCGCGCTCTGCGTGTTGATACGCCGCAAGTTGCCGACCATTACGCCAATCGGCATCGACGCAAAAACGGCCATCAAGGCAGAACCAAAACGGACAGTTGGGAAATCGGGGTTGCGCTGCATTCCCGTGGCAGCCAACACAAGCGTTGCCGAGCCCACAACCGCAAAAATTGCAGCAACATAAATAGCCACTGCAGCACAGAAACTTGCGAATTTCTCAAACGCCGTGGCAGGCAGCAGCGTGTCGAAATGTTTGTTTGTTGCCAAAACCACACCGAAAAGCAATGTATATACGCACGACGCCAACAGCGGGAAAGACGTTGCGCCCGTGGCAAAAACCACGCCCATCATCGGCAAACAAACGACCAACGCCAGAATGGAATATGTAATCATAAATCGGTCGGTCAGCCGGTATTTCAGGCACTTGACAAAACGTTGCTTATCGAAATTAGTGTTCATAGTTGTAAATGTTTAGAGTTTAGTGGTAAGAGTTTAGAGTTTTAGTTGTCAATTTCTCAACAGCGAAGCGTCTCAACTTCTCAACGGCGAAGCCACTCAACATTTATTTCAGATTCTTCCGCGCATTGAACAGCAGTTCAAGGTCGATTTCGGTTTGCTCACCGTTGGCCGGAACCACAGCACGGAATCCGCCCGGGGCTTCTTCGGCGTAGAGCGCGCCGTCGGCCGAGCCAGTAGTGACAAAGGCGTAGCGTTGGCTAATGTCCCACGTGGTGCTGTTGAGCAGAACCTGTCCGCGGTCGATAATCAGCACACGGTCAATCAGGCGGCTAATGTCGGCCACTTGGTGAGTTGAGATTAGCATCAGTTGGTCGTCGTGCAGCGAGCCAGCCGCCACCTTGCGGAAGACGTTTTTGGCGGGAATGTCCATTCCGTTTGTCGGCTCGTCGAACACCAGCAGGCGGCAGTTGGTAGCCAGCGCAAAGGCCACCATAAACTTCTTCTTCTGCCCGAGCGACATTTTGTTGAGTTTCTCGTCGGTTTCCACCTCAAAATCGGTCAGCAGGCGGTCGAACTGCGCCGAGTCGAACCGCGGATAGAACGGCTTGTAGAGTTCAGCGAAGCGCTTTCCGCGAATGGCGGGAATCATAAACTCGTCGGGCACATAGTAGAGTTCCTCAAGGAATCGCGGCAGACGGTCGCCAGGCGTGTCGCCCATCACGCTAATGGTGCCCGCCTTGGGGAACATCAGACCAGTCAAGAGTTTCAAGAGCGTGGTTTTTCCAGCGCCGTTGGGGCCCAGAATTCCTGCAATGCCGCCCGTGGGAATGTCAAGGTTCAGCCCGTTGAACACGGTTTTCTTCTTCGAGTAAGAGAAGGTCAGGTTTTCTACGTGTATCATTGCTTTAAAGTTTAGAGTTTAGAGTTTGCGTTTATAGTTTTATTTCCGTTATACTGTTATAGTGCGATATAACAGTACAAAAGTAAATCTGATTTTGATATGTGCAAGAGGGAACGGAGTTTTTTTTTGAAAAAAATTTCAGTATTGGGGCAAGATGTTGAATAACAAGAGGATGGTGTTGGGTTTAGTTGTCAACGTGCAATTGTCCGTGCTTTTCGTCGTATTCCATAAGTATTTCTTCGGCAAGATAGAGGTCGCTGCGGCAGTGAAGGTCGGCCACGCCATCGTTTATCAGATTGAATGTTTGCGAGTTATAGAATATATCCATTGCCTCCTCCAGAGTAATGTTGCGCATATCGGCCATAGCCTTGATGATGCGGGCGTATTTCATTTGAAGCACAGTCTGTTTGGCTTCTTCTTGTGGTGTCAACTGGTTCATACAATTTCCTCCGATTCTATGAATTTCAAGCATTTATCCATAATTTCCTGCGTGCAGAGGCAAATCTGCCAATTGGGCTTTTCGTAGCGTAAACGCTTGAGAGCCTCGTCTTTGGTTATCCAATCGCTGAAATAAAGGTCAACTGTTGTGAAAACTTTATCATTTGCAATGCCGCCCTCAATAATGTCATATTGAGTGACGGGATTTCCCTTGCGGCAGTCAGCCACAAAATCGAGCCATTCACTATCGTATTTTTCAAACCGTTTTACATTGAAAGTTTTCCAATCAGTGTTCAGTTCGTATGTATTCAGAAAGGCATTTTGTCCTCTGTCGAGAAATCTGTTGGCGTATTTGACGGCCTGGTCGCGCAAATGAGTAACATAAAAACCCTTGCCAAAATCAATAAAACGACGGGAAAAACGAATGTCGGGATGTTCAACTTTGATTGTCGATGAATGGTAAACAATCATTTTACAAGGTTTTTGCTGTTCATAAAATCTACAATATCCTCCACAATGTAGGGTTTGCTGAAAGTGTGCAGAACATCGTACGACTTAACAATATAATTCATAAGTATCCCTGACCCGTTTAGCACACTGTAAGTCTTTGGCTGCGACCACCCTAACGCGCGGGCGACGTTGCCAATGCAGTATGTCGCAAATTCCAATTGGTCTGTTGTCATTGTAAATAACTTATTGTCAAATCTTTAATCGATAGGCAAATTTACTGCGTTTATTTTGATTTTGCAATAATCTTTTTTCTCTGTGCTACCGCGATAATTATATATAAAGGTGCAAAAATCGGCACAACTAATTCCTGAATCCTAATTCCTAAATTTTATATATTTGCGAACCTTTTTCAGAAAGGCGAAAAATTGATTTTGTTTAAAAAATTATAGTTATGAGTAAAGTAACAGTAGTAGGAGCAGGCAATGTGGGTGCTACGTGCGCCAATGTGCTTGCATTCAATGAGGTAGCCGATGAGGTTGTAATGCTTGACATCAAAGAGGGCATTTCGGAAGGCAAGGCAATGGATATGATGCAGACAGCACAACTGCTGGGTTTCGACACCCGTTTGGTTGGCTGCACCAACGATTATGCTAAAACTGCCAATTCTGATGTTTGCGTAATCACTTCGGGTATTCCACGTAAGCCGGGTATGACCCGTGAGGAACTTCTTGGTGTTAACGCTGGCATTGTTAAGGGCGTTGCCGAAAACCTTCTGAAGTACTCGCCAAACGCCATCATCGTCTGCATCTCGAACCCGATGGACACAATGACCTACCTTGCGCTCAAGGCTCTCAAATTGCCGAAAAACCGCGTGATTGGTATGGGTGGCGCACTCGACAGTTCGCGCTTCAAATACTTCCTGTCGCAGGCTCTTGGCTGCAACGCCAACGAGGTTGAGGGCTTTGTAATCGGCGGCCACGGCGATACCACAATGATTCCGATGGCTCGTTTCGCAACCTACAAAGGAATGCCTGTAAGCAACTTCCTGAGCGCCGAGAAACTCGACGAGGTTGTTAAATCGACAATGGTTGGCGGCGCAACGCTGACTGGCCTGCTCGGCACATCGGCTTGGTACGCACCAGGTGCGGCTGGAGCATTCGTTGTTGAGTCTATCATCCACGACCAGAAGAAGATGATTCCTTGCTCGGTTCTGCTCGAGGGCGAGTACGGCGAGTCTGACCTCTGCATTGGCGTTCCTGTAATCCTTGGCAAGAACGGTATCGAGAAGATTGTTGAACTCGACCTGAATGCCGACGAGAAAGCCAAATTCAAAGCCAGCGCCGAGTCGGTTCGCGGCAACGTGAATGCTTTGAAAGACTTGAAACTTGTTTAATAACAATAGGTTCAGATAGAAAAAGCACCCGATGAGGGTGCTTTTTTTTGTTTTGGTGCCTTGGTGTGGTATTAAATGTTTTGCACCAGCCACTGGCAGAAAAATTTGTCATAAACCTGATATTTGCCGCCATCCATAGTCAGCAAACCTTTGTCAATCAGCGCGGGAATGGCCGCTTTGACTGAGTTGGGCGACAGCAGTCCGTGCCGTTTTACAAAGCCGCCCGACGTAACATTATCGGCACTGCCCTCTCGCCCGATTGCCATAAGCACACGGCTCTGTTTTTCTGGCAGTTGGTAGAGCAAATCCTCATATATCGGTGACGAAACGTTGACGATTTCCTGAATGGCGGGTTCAATGTCGACAGCCGTGCAGACAGCACCATCTGCAGTGCGCGAAAAAAGTTCGTTCATAACACGCTGAATATAATATGTGACGCCGTCGAAACGGTTATAAAGCTGCTCAACGGTTTCTTTCTCAACCCGTTTGCCGTGTTTTGCGAACAAGCGCTGGCAGAAATCAACATATTTTTCAACGGGAATACGCTTCAGCCCATACACCGTAACACTTTGATAGAATGGCCTGGCTGGCGAAGTGAACATTGCCCCCATCAAATGTTGCCGCGAACCCGAAAAAACGAATTTCGCATTGCTGCAATATTGAATATGAGTGCGCAACGCAGCCTCAATGTTCGCATCGGCGTATTTGGTTATTTGTTGGAACTCGTCGATGGCCACAATGCACGGTTTATCAGCATTTTGCAGATAAGCGAAAATCTCATTTAGCGTTGTTTCGGGAGTTTCAATGTCGCCTACGCTCATTGTCCACGATGGCATTCCGTTGGCATCGAAACTCACAGCCGACCGTACCGAAACCAACATCTGTAAAAATGCTTCCCACGCCTTACGGCCTTTGGGTTTCAGTGTTTCCAAAATAACACTGCCCAACTTGCCCACCATTTCCGAAACCGATTTCGTCGAGTATATATCTACGATAAATGTATGGTAGTTTTCGGCTATTTGCTTTTGTGCGAAACAGTGGCGCAGAAGGTCGGTTTTGCCGAATCTGCGTGGTGAAATCAGGGCCACATTGTTGCCATTTGTCAGCAGACGGATGATGTCAGCGGTCTCTTTTTCGCGGTCGCAGAAATATTCATCATCAACGTATCCCGTTGTAATGAACGGATTTTCAATATTTAAGCCATTCTTTGCCATATCATTAGCTTTTAATATACGCCGTAAATATACAATTTTTCCATAAAATGGAAATCATAAAATGGAAATCATAAAATGGAAATCAAGCAAAAAATGTTTTCAAACATCTTTTTTGATCAAAAAAAGTGTTTCCAAACATTTTTTTTAGAAAGATTTAGTGTTTCCAAACATTCTTTTTATCTTTGCTGCAAAACATAAAGCATTGAAAAGATGGAAGAAAAGATTGACTACTTATTCAAAATACTCTCTCGGCAGCTTTCGACTACGCCGCTTGTGTTCTTCCGGTATCTGCATACAGAGATTGATTGGAACGACACTCTAATTGGAATCAAGGGACCGAAGGGTTGCGGAAAATCGACGTTATTGCTGCAGCACATCAAGCAGACTTTTAAGGGGAGCGATTTGCAGAGGGTGCTTTATATGTCGTTGGATAATCTGTGGTTCAGCTCAAACGATGTGGCTGAAATAATTGATTATCACTATACTTACGGCGGCACTCACGTCTTTATAGATGAGATTCATTATTACAACCATTGGCAGACGCTGCTGAAAAACCTATACGACAACTGCCCTGGGCTGCATATTGTTTACACGGGTTCGTCGATGTTGCAGATTGACAGGCACGAAGGCGACCTGTCGCGGCGGCAGACAATGTACACGCTGCACGGTTTGTCGTTTAGAGAATTTCTTGAGTACGAGAACGTTATGACTATTCCAGCACTCTCATTCGAAACGATCTTAACTGACCATATCGATATAGCAACCGAGGTGTGTGGCAAAATCAAGGTGCTGGAGCATTTCAAAAAATATTTGGAGGTCGGCTACTATCCATTTTATAAAAGCGTTCATAAAGGCTATTATCAGCGGTTGCAAGGAGTTGTAAACCAGATTATTGAGGTGGATTATCCGAACATTGACGAAGTTACCGTCTCGACAATCAGAAAAACCAAGAAACTGCTGATGCTGCTTGCCGAGCGGGTGCCGCAATTGCCGAAAATGAACGAGCTTTACAGGGAACTGGAAACCGACAGAAATCAGGGACTGAAAATGCTGAATGCCTTGCAGCGGGGCGGTTTGCTGCAACTGCTGAGCAATAACACGAAGAGTCCCGACCAAATGTCGCGGCCTGAGAAGATTTATCTGGACAATCCGACGCTGATGTACGCTCTAACGCCTCAAATTGACATTGGGACTTTGCGGGAAACGTTTTTTATGAACCAACTCTCTCAAAACCACGATGTTAGGTATCCGTCGGCAGGCGATTTCCTTGTTGATATGAAATACACGTTTGAGGTTGGTGGCAAAGGCAAAAATTTCGACCAGATTAAAGACGTGAAAAACAGTTATTTGGCTATCGACAATGTCGAGATCGGCCGAACCAACCGCATCCCGCTTTGGATGTTTGGAATGATGTATTAGTGTGGGGTAGAGGTAGGCAAATCATTAGAAATTGTCTAGTGTTACAACAAAATTCTGCAACTCACCCAATTATTAAAATATAGTACTCCCATTGTGACCTATACAAGTTGCACTTATTTGGTTATCAGGTGCCATTGCAGGCGGCAATACACCGTTCTTAAACAAAAAAAATCCCCTGCCAGGCAGAGGATTTTTGAAATTTAAGGACTATTTAATTTAGTTAATTATAGCTGCACCGCCGGACCTTGTCACTTTGATTTTGATAGTATTCAATTCTTCGGTGAAAGGACCGACCACTTGGTTTACCAAATTACGCTCGGCATCTGTGGCAACAACATATTCATCAAGGGGGTCGTAAACAATTCCGGAACCTTTTTTATAGATTGGCACTTTATCATAATCTAAATTCACAATAGGATTCCATAATGAAATATTAGATTTACCTGATTCTGGCCAATAAGAGGGGTATTCAAGATACCCGACATAACGACGCGCAGTGGCGCCATAATAATAAATTTCTTCATCATTGGCTGTAACTGGCCCACCATTTGATGGCAAATAGTAATAACCCAACGTAGGATCAAACTCTTTGTCGTTTATTGTTATCTCATAATTATAGTTGACGGCACTGAATCTTCCATCAGAAGGTTTGGTGTATTTTGACAATGCTACCGATAAGAACACGGGACTATAGGCTGGAATTTTGAATGTAGTGGTTCCTGAAGTCAACGTTTGGCCCAAAAAGGAAACTTGTGCTTCGGTTTCGTCGGGGACAGGATTTTCGATTACAACATTCACCATTGCCAACGGCATACTGCCTATTTGGTTGGCATTTTTGGTTATGTCGGCCATGGCAGCCTGCAAAGCCGCCACTTGTTCCTGCAGTTGCGCCACAGTGGCATAATCGGCCAGCGACTGGTGCTCGGTCAATACTGTTGCCGAAGTTCCCTCTTTGAGCTGGATGGTGGCTTTGTCGGCATTGGCACCTGTTAGGGGTGTTATGCTCATCTCGCTTTTATCAGCTTTACCCTCAATGTCATCGGCTGTCAGCACCTCGTTCTCCAATTTCGACTTCAAATCATTGGTGAAATCATTGGTGGACAAACTTTTACCTTCAATTTTATCAACTTTTGCCGCCACATCGGTCTTAGTAGCAAAAACAGCTTCAACATCGGCGGTCTTGGCATAATCGGCTAGCGACTGGTGTTCTTGCAGGGCTGTCGCGCCAAGAGCTGCACCGCTGCGTATTGCTGCAAGGTCGGTTATAACATCTTGTTTGCTAGTAATATCCTGATGTGATGTTAAATAATTGGCATCGTTCTGTAATTCAGAGACTTTGGTAGGAACAGTGGGGATTGTGGGTTTGTCGGTCAAATCGTTATAACTGCCAGTGGTGGCAACATTGGCGAGTGAGGTTTTAACCATATACTGTTCGGCAATGTCGGCTGTTTTGGCATAACCGTTCAAACTTGGAATGTCAGCCTTCTTGGCATATGTTTTCTCAACATCGGCACTCTTTGCATAAACGGTGAGGTCGACGGCATCGGCCTGGCCGCCGCTCAAGACGTAGTTGTCGAAAGCTTCTTTTGTGACGTAATTGCTGGCAACACTACTACTTAAGGCGTAATTACCGAGTGTTTCTGTTTGAACATAATTGCTCAAATCGGGTGCTGAAGGAATGTCCGTTTTTTTGGCATATACGGTTTCAACATCTGCCGTTTTTGCATAGACGGTGAGGTCGACAGCATCAGCCTGGCCGCCGCTCAAGATGTAATTTTCAAACACATCTTTGGTTATATAGTTGTTTGTCAGTATATTGATGTCGGTTTTCTTGATGTATGCGGCCAACGAATCGCTAATTAAGTTGCGCAGTTTCGCCAAATCTTCTGCCTTCACGTAGCCAAGAAGTTTCTGTACATCGCTGCTACTCAATGTTTCGGCCAGTTTTTGATAGTCGAGTTCGCCAGCCTGCTCGGCGTACATGGCAAACGGCACGCTCAGGAGTTGAGTGGTGGCTGTGCCGTATGCGGTTTCGGTGCGCATGTTGTAGATGGCATTAGACATATTCCACTTAATGTCAGTGAGTTTCTGGTTGCTCTCGCCCTGGCCCACAACCAGAGTCAGAAGGCCGTTGGCGTTGGTTGTCACCGAGTGCTTCTCGGTGTAGGTCTGAAGGGCCACACCGTCAATTTCAGCCGTGATGGTGAGGGTGACCTCAACATTCTGATTAGCAACTATGGCGTTCTGCGCATCACGCACAACAGCCTGATAACTGAAGCCCTGCGGGGCTTGGGCGAATGTGGCCACCGATAGTAACAAGGCGGCAACGATTGTCGTAAATTTTCTCATGTTTTTGATATTTAAAATATTCATTTTATGCTGTTTAAATGCTAAATTGTTTAACTGGTGAATTGTTTAAAGGTTTAAGGTCGAGTAAAGAGTAAAGTGTAATGATTCATGTTCGTAACTCGTAATTCTAAATCCACTAATACCTAACACCATTTGCTAATTTTTAACTCCTAACTCTCAATTCTTAATTATCTTAAACGTTTTTACCACTCTCTCGCCATCGTCAATGCGCAGGAAATAAACACCTTGCACGTAGAGTGTCATGTCGATTGCGGTTTGCACATCGGCAATGCCGTCGGAGGCAAGCGTGCGGCCGTTGTTGTCGGTGAGCATGTAACGCAGAGTTGCATCAGCGGCATTCTCAACGCGGAGGTTGAGTCGATCAACAACGGGGTTCGGGAAAACCTCGGCCTCAAGGCTGATTTGTGAGTTCTCGATACCATCTACAATGCTGATGGCATAGGCCTGCTGTACCCCTGCGGCAAGGCTTCCCGCATCGGACGTGGCGGTCTGATAGAACGGCTGTCCAACAGTGAAACTCATTGTTCCCGCCTCGCCGCCAGTAACGGTTACCGTGGTTTGGGCTTCGGCTATGGCACCTGTCAGCGCCATAGCCGTAATCAGTAGAATCATTTTTCTTTTCATGAATATGCTATTTTGATGTTACACAATTTGTTAATCATTTCAATATTGCTTTTTATACCTAACTTGTGATATATGGCAAGCTTGTGGTTCTCGACGGTACGCTTGCTTATGCCAAACTCATCGGCAATAACCTGCGAGGTTTTTCCTTTGCAACATTCTTTTGCAATCTGCAACTCCCGTCCTGTGAGTTCTAATTTTTGTTTCATTTTACAAACGATTTAAAAACGGCTGCAATTTTCGCACATCTACAGACGTCTGTCAATGAGTAAATATACTCACCTGGTTGCATCTGATTGAAATACAGTAAATAAAGCGTAGGCGTAAGTAATTTTACTTATGTGATAGCGTCCATAAGCAGAGTAGACCGCCAGGCAAAACCACACATTTCTGATCGGAAGGAATACGATTTTTAAGCATGTGAAAGCGCACCAGCGCGCGAGCATAGGCAACAAACGGAGAGTTGCCAAACTTAAAAAATCGAAAATTTACACTTTGGAATCACATTTTTACAATGCCATGCTTCACTGCATAAAGAATGAGTTCGGTGTTGTTGCAGATGCCCAGTTTTTGGTATATGGCATATTTGTGATTTTCAACGGTACGCTTGCTGATGCCAAGTTCATCGGCAATCTCTTTGCTCAGCTTGCCCTGACTGCTTGCCCTGATGATTTCAATTTCGCGTGGCGATAGCTGGATGTCGGGTTGCGTTGGCTCTGGATTGTCGGCTGTTTTGATTTCTACACCCCGTTTTTTCTCAGTTTGCACAGTGCTTTGATCCACAGCGCCATCGGATTGGCTTGCCGTCTGACTGTCGGGTTCCAATTTGGCGGCGCGCTTTGGCTCGGCTGATGATATTTCTGTCTGTGCACTGATTTGAGAGCCTGTCACAAACAACTCGCGCGCCATTTTTTCGGTATGTTCAATATCGCGACGCATACGGCGGACCATAAAAAACAAAGACAGGGCAACCACTATTGCTGCAATTACAACTGCGAGCACAATAAGCGCATTCTGCTGTCGGTCGATAACAACTTGCTGTTGTGCAATCTCTTTTTCTTTTTCGGCAGTGGCGTAGCGAACCTCAAAATCAGCCACTTGCTGGCTGATTTGCTCGTTATAGAGCGAATCGTTGAGAGCCAGAACCTGCCGATATAATTGTGGACTATCCTGCAAATCAGCAAGATAACGCAGCGCATCAAGTTTGTTTTTGCGCTGACCGATTTGCCCTGCCAATCGCAAGCACTCGTCCGCGGTCTTTTCAGCATCGGCCTTGCGCCCCAGGGCAATGTGGTTTTTTGTTTGTGCTATTAGATTGATACACAGACTTGTATTATTGCCAACAGCCCGCAGTTTTTCCGAGGCGCTTGCCAAAACTGCATCGGCTTTTTTGTAATCGCCATTTTGCATATAGGCCGAGCCCAACTGCGACAGACGGATAGCAACCTTGTCGTTGCGATTATCGGCCGAATCAATCCTATAAGCTTGTTGAATACAGTTAATTGCTTCATTATGTTTATTTTGTGCCGATAGTATTTCGCCTAATGTGGAGTATCGGCGTGCAAGCAAAAGCGAGTTGTTGGTTGGTACAAACCTGATGGCATCGCGCATATAGTGCTCAGCATCGGAATAGAGACGCTGGTGAGTGAAAATTGACGCCAAAACGGCAAGCGAAGTTGAGATGCGTACCGAATCGTTTATCCGATAATCGTAATTCAATGCTTTCTGTCCGAAATCGACGGCTTTGTCGAAGTTTCCCAGCCGCCAATATGCATAGGCTAATCCGTTATATGTGTCTGAAAACCAAAATATTGAATCAGTATGAATGTTCGTCAGAGCCTGCTCAAGGTAGGTTACCGACCCCGAATAATCCCCCGAATCGTAGCACTCTTCGTACTTTGCGTACAATTCACTGTATTTCTTTGCGTTGGCGGCAAATGTCGATGATAATCCGTAGAAAATCAAGCCAACAGCAACAATGCACATTCTCATATTCACCGTCCGTTACTGACAAAATTTTGTAGAACCACATATGCCAAAGCATTTCTCGATTCTGATTTTATCCATAATGGCGCAAAAATAATGGTTTTTGAGAGATTTGGCTATGCACAATTCGATTGACGTCAAGCAAACTCAGCCTTTTGGCGAATCGCAAACATCAGTATGTCTCAGTCGCTGTAATCAATATCGAAATTTATCTCGACTTCGTATCCTGCGAATTTCTGCACAACGGCATCGGCAATTTGCTGGCGCAGAGCCAGTTTGTCGCTTACCTTGAAATCGACTACCGCGTCAAACGAAATCAGTTTTGAGTTTGTGTCGATGAAAATTCCGTGTACCTGCAGCACACCGTCGAAGTTCGACACAATGCTGCGTATGTCGCTCTGCATCAATCCGTATTCGCCGTTTTGCCTGTCAGTGGCGTAGATGCCGATGGTTAGGAAAACGCCGTATTTCGTCACAATCTGGCGTTGTATTCGTTTGGTTAACAAGTGAATATCGCGGGCGGTCATTGTTGAGTCAACTTCAATGTGCGCCGAGCCGACAGCGCGGTCGTGGCCGTAATTATGCAACACAAGGTCGTAAACGCCGATAACACCTTCAAATTCAGCAATATCGGCTTTCATACTTTGTGTGGTCTCGCTGTTGGTGCGGGCACCTAATATCTGGTTCAACGGATTCATAAACAGTTCGATACCCGATTTGATGATGAACACCGAAATCACCGCGCCGATTATGCCGTCAACCACCAGGCCGAAAATCAGCGTTATGGCGGCGCCAACGAGTGTGGATGCGGAAATGACGGCGTCGTGCAGTGCGTCGGCACCCGAGGCAATCAGTGCATCGGAACTGAAACGCTCGCCTTGGCGTTTGACGTATCTGCCTAATACTAACTTGGTTGCAATGGCCACCACAATCACCACAATGGTCACTGTAGAGTATTCGGGCACCACTGGGTCGATAATCTTTTTCACCGACTCAATGAGCGATGCCGCGCCAGCCGCAAACACAAGCCCTGCAATCAGAATGGCGCTGAAATACTCAATCCGCCCGTAGCCGAACGGATGCTCGCGGTCGGGCTTGCGGTGTGCAAGTTTGATGCCCACAATGGTAATCACCGACGAGAGCGCATCGCTCAAGTTGTTGACGGCGTCGAGCAAAATGGCTATTGAATTGGCCATCAGGCCCACAATCGCCTTAAAGATGGCAAGTAGCAGATTGGCGGCAATGCCGATGAAACTTGTTCTCGAAATCTGCTTCTCGCGGGTGGTTATCTTTCCCATTTTCCGATTTTTTGTCAGCGTTAAACGCCGCAAAAATATCATTTCACAGGCGTAATCACAAACTCAAACTCGTACGGCCCGAAAGGCAGGCAGTACTGCGGCAGCGGCCAGGCGCCCCACGAGTTCACGCAGCCCATTCCCATTTGCGCTCCGTCGATGCAGACGGCCGTCAGGTGCTCGGCTTTCAGGTCGGTTGAGTGGTATTGGCGCTTATCCTTTGTGGGGCAAAGGTTCTCCATTGTGTATGGCAGAGCCGATGCCGAGAAAAGTTTCGTCGATGTGAACTGCAATCCGCGCCCCGCAATGTCGGTTATGGCATAGCGGCGCAGGTCGCTTTTGGTGCCAGTCTCCTGCGGACGAATGTACGGATAGTATTGTTCTTCAACGCTTTGCGCGAAATGGCCGATAGGTTGCGACAGTTTGCGGTCGGCGTAGTTCTCCACGGGGCCGCGGCCGAAGTAGTCGATGCGGTCGAATGTTTCGGGCATCTCCAACCGCATTCCAAAGCGGAACAGATTGGGTTTTGCCTTGGCATCGTTGTTTGGCGTAAATTTTTGATTCACAGCAATCTGTCCCTTTTCGTTGATTCGGTAGGTGAGCGCCAGTTCGCCCAATTGGATTGTGTCTGCCGCAATTATCTGATATTCAGCCACAACGGTTGTAGTTTTGTCCTTGTCAGCATAATACCGCTCCTTGTTTTTCAGTTTGAAAGAAACATTTTCCCAAGCCGCAAACCGCCGTTCCAAACGTGCGCCGTAGTCGTTGTCAGTCGGGGCGCGCCAGAAGTTGGGGCGCAGCGTGCTGCCGTCTTTCAAATATTGGCGGCCATCGATGACAATGCTGCAAAGGAAATACGATTCATCGAACTGATATTCAAAGTTTTCACCCTTCACAATCGTCTTTGACGACGAAAAGTCAACGGTAAACGCTTTCTTGCTTTCCGCGAAAGCGTCTTTCAATTCCGTTTCCGCGATAACCAATTGGTCGTAAGCCACTTGCGAGCCAGCGGGCAGAATGCCGTCGGCCTGTTTCAGTTTGTATTTGATGTTGAGAAAGACATCGCCTTGAGCGGGAATGCGGCTGCCGTCGAACCCAAGTTGCACAGTAGCAGACGATTGCGGCTCAACTTTGATATCGGGCACAATGCCAGCCAGAATGCATTTGCCGTCGGCTTCAATGTTCCACTCGGCATAGTATTTCGAAAGGTCGGTAAAGAAGTTCTCGTTCGTAATTTTGATTGTACCTTGCTTAATATCAACAAGTTCGGTCCAAATATTCTGATAGAAATATTTCACTTCGTAGGCGTGCGGATTGAGCACGCGGTCGGGCGAAATGAGTCCGTTGCAGTTGAAGTTGTTGTCGGTGGCGTCGTAGTTGTTGTAGTCGCCGCCGTAGGTGTACTCAAGCGTGCCGTCGGCGCGGCGGCGGTGCAGTGCTTGGTCGACAAAGTCCCAAATGAAACCGCCCTGCAACTTCGGATATTTGCGAATCAGGTCCCAATACTCCTTGAACCCGCCGCACGAGTTGCCCATCGCGTGCGAGTATTCGCACTGAATGAGCGGGCGGTAGGCCTTCGGGTCGTTGGCGTAGCGCTCCATCGTGCCATAATCGGCATACATCGGGCAGAAAACATCGGTAAACTCCTTAAGACCAGCGGGTTCGTACTGCACGGGGCGGCTCGATTGGCGCTCCTTGAGCCACTTGTAGCACGCTTCGAAATTCTTGCCAGGACCTGCTTCGTTGCCCAGCGACAGGAAGATTATGGCGGGGTGGTTTTTGTAGGTCTCGAAGGCGCGTTGGTTGCGCTCAAGGTGGGCCTGCTGCCACGTCTCGTTGTGCGACAGGCAGCGGTCGGTGTAAATCAGGCCGTGCGACTCAAGGTTGGCTTCGCTCACCATATAAAAGCCGTAGCGGTCGCAGAGTTCGTACCAGTACGGGTCGTCGGGATAGTGGCAGGTACGCACCGCATTCACGTTCATCTCTTTCATAATCTTTGCGTCCTGCTCCATACGCCAGCGCGGCACGCAATAGCCATAGTCGGGGTCGAGTTCGTGGCGGTCGACGCCCTTAATGAGAACGGGCTTGCCGTTCACCCAAATCTGCCCCAAATCGGTTTTCTGCTCAATTTTGCGGAAGCCGACATTTTGTCTAATCACTTGAAGAACAGTGTTTTTGTTATCAAGAATGGTGATTTCGAGCGAATAGAGATTCGGCTCTTCAGCCGACCATTTTTTCACTTCGCCGCACTTCTGCGAAAGCGCGAATGTGTTCTTGCCCTTCGGCTGCAAATCGGCCGAAAATACCTGATTGTCGGCACAGTCGAACAGTGTAGCCTTCACCCTTGCGCTGCCCGAAGTTTTCACGGTAATGTCGAGTGCGCCGTTGGTGTAGTTGTCGGTCAGGTCGGGGACAATCTCAACATCGTTGGCGTGAACTTTGGGCTGCGAGTAAAGGTAGCATTCGCGCGCAATGCCCGCAAAGCGCCAGAAATCTTGGTCTTCGAGATACGAGCCGTCGCACCAGCGGAAAATCTGCATAGCAAACAGATTATCACCCTTTTTCAAGTATTTGGTAATGTCGAATTCGGCGGCCACCTTGCTGTCTTCAGAGTATCCGACAAACTTGCCGTTCACCCACAAATATACGTTAGAAGTGGCTGAACCAATGTGTATTACAACGTTCTGCCCAGCCCAGTTGTCGGGTATGGCGATTGTTCGGCGGTATGAGCCCACGTGGTTGTGCTGTGTGCCCACTTCGGGCGCGTTGTTACCCGAGAACGGCCCCCAAGGAAAGCCCACGTTGGTATAGACGGGGTCGCCGTAGCCGTTGAGTTCCCACAACCCAGGAACGGGCATCGTGCCCCACTGTGAGTCGTCGAAGTTGGTTTGGAAGAAGGTTGTAGGCCGTTGGTCGGCATTCTCAACCCAGTTGAATTTCCATTGGCCTTCAATTGATAAATAATTGGCTGCCAACGTCTTGTCGCCGTTTTTTGCATCATCGGCACGGCTGAAAGCAAAATAGTCGGCGTGCTGTTCAAGTCGGTTTATCTGATTCACTTGTGGATTGCGCCACTCTTCTTGTGCGCTGATTGTCAGTGAAATGCTTGTGAGCGCTGCCGCAATGGCGAGTTTTGTTCCGTTCATTTTATGTGTGGTATTAAGTTTATTTGACGATAAAAGTAAAAAATACTTTTATATAAATGGGCAGAGCGAGGTGATTTTTTTAGGTAAATAGCGACGGGCTCTGCGAGTTTTGCGCCAGCCGTTGGTTTCCGCATTCCAAATAATTCTTATCTTTGATTTGTCTTTGCAATGCAACATAATGGCTGATAATCACGACAAATCGCTAATTCCCGAATTTGAGACGTATATCCGTGCCACCGAACCCAATATCAGGGAACGAGCCGATATGTGGCGCACAGCTATTGGCTTGCAACAAGTTGATGGACTTGAGGTTTCCGATTATCTGAAACAAACAGCCAAACGAAACATCGAAGGTGAAATAACCATCGATGAGACGGAGCAGTTGATAAAGACATACTACCAAAGCAAGGCGCAACGCCAACCCGACGATGACGGCAAAGAAGAAGCCGACCGTGTTTCAACCAACATCGCACGCATTTTGGGTGAGCCTTCGTTTACTTTCAGCGCCGCGGGACTGGCAAACACTCACCGGCAAATATTTGCAGGGGTTTTCAGCCACGCGGGGAAATTCCGCCAGTTCGACATCACAAAAAAGGAGTGGGTACTGCGCGGCGACACTGTCCTGTATTCTCATTGGGAAGACTTGAGCGCAACCATTGCCTACGATTTGGAACAAGAAAAACGTTTCGACTACACACAACTCAACCGCCAACAAATGGTGGAACATATTTCCAATTTTGTGGCTGGAATTTGGCAGATTCACCCTTTTGAGGAAGGAAACACACGCACAACAGCGGTTTTTACTATCAAATACCTTCGCTCAATCGGGTTTATACATATCAACAACGATTTGTTTGAAAGGCATTCGTGGTATTTCCGCAACGCCCTTGTAAGAGCCAACTATCGCAATGTACAGACCAATATCAACCCTGATATGTCGTTTCTGACAGACTTTTTCAGAAATCTGCTTTATGGCGAGCAGCATCCGCTGCACAATAGGTTTATGCACGTAGATTGGACTGCAGACAAAGTGGAAAAAACTTCCGATACCGAACAAGCACCGAACAAGCACCGAACAAGCACCGAACAAGTACAACACTCATATAATGAGAATATTATTCTTGTTGTCCGCACTATAGGGCACCAACAACTATCGCAAAAAGAACTAATGGAAAAAGTCGGATTGCGCCACCGACCG
Source organism: uncultured Bacteroidota bacterium (assembly GCA_946186925.1). GTDB lineage: Bacteria > Bacteroidota > Bacteroidia > Bacteroidales > SZUA-534 > RUG13583. The sequence continues at coordinate 38,259 of CAMHPA010000009.1, forward strand.
ACATTCATTGAAAACTATTTGTCGCCATCAATCGGTGCTGGATATATCCGCCTGCTTTATCCCGAGAGTCCGCGCCACCCAAGGCAAAAATACCTGCTCACCGTGAAAGGAGCGGGGCTATATAACGAATTGACAGCCTGAACGGCACATTTCGAATTTTGCGCCAGCCGTTGGTTTCCGCATTCCATATGTTGATGGAAACGGTTCAGACACTGTCTATACGCGTTTTTATGTCAATCCCTATCGTGTGTAACCGCTAAACTCAGATTGTATAAACCGCAGTTCCTGCTCAAGCATTTCGGTTTTGCGCATATGGTAGCCCGCGGCCAGAGCCGTCTTTATGGGGTTCGTGTAGATGGTGTCGATTTCCATCGGGCGTCGGTTGTCGAAATCGAGTTTCATACTTGGGCTGTAGGGCGTCATTCGGTCGGTCATCGCGAGCATTTTATCAACGAACTCGCGCTCAAAAGGCGCACCACAGACGGCGGCGGCGTCAACCACTTCGTTCATCAGGTCGGTGACTAGGGCGCGCGTCGATGAGTTAGACATCAACTTGTCGGTTGATGTGTTCAGCGCCACTGTCAGGCCGTTGTAGGGGATGTTCCAGACGAGTTTGCGCCAGCGCATCTCTTGCAGGTTCTGTGTGATGGTGCACGGGATTTGGGCTTCGTCGAAGTCGGATTTGATTTGTGCCAGCACGTTAGGCGCGCACTTTTGATATTCGCCAATGGTGATGGCGCCATAGTCGGCGTGGCGGATGTGGCCCTTGCCAACTCTCGACGAGCAGATGAACGCGGCCGCGCCAGCAATGGGTTGGCCAGGCAGTGCGGCGGCCAGTTGCTGTTCAAGTCCGAGTCCGTTCTGCACCAATATAATAATGGTGTCGCTCTTGAGCAGCGGCGGAAGCAATTGCGGAAGCAGATGGTTCTGCGTCGATTTCAAGCCAACCAGCACAACATCGCATTGCGGCATATCGGCGGTTGATTTGTAGGCGTTTATCGGATTGATGACAAAATCGCCGTTCACCGAGTCAATTTGCAAACCGTGTGCGGCAACGTGCTCATATTCAGTGTTGAGCAGAAAGTGAACATCTTTACCCGAATTGGCAAGCCGTCCGCCGTAGTATCCGCCAATGGCGCCAGTGCCGACAATTGCGTATTTGAGATTCATTTTAAATCGATTATAACTCCAAAACCATTTTCAAATCAGCGGAATGGCTCACATTCCACGCAGTTTTATCTTGACAATAATTCCGTTATCATCCACGGTTATGTTATTTGCTGCTTGCTGGATTTTGCGTTCCAGGCCTTTAGGTGGTTTTTGGGACCAGACATTCTCATTGCGCAAGGATAAAATTTCACCACTATAATAATCAGTTAGGAAATCGCCATCAGCGTATAATTGATTAAAATAAAGTTTTGTACCATCCGCCTGAAAATAAGCATCATATATTCCAATAGTCTGTCGTTCTTTTTTGTCATACACAAGCACCTGGTCGTCATATTTTTTAATAAGATAAGCGGATATGAATCGGAATCTGCTGTTTTCTACTAACTTCATTATTCCGAGAGTGTAAATCTCAGTATATCCGTTAATCATGATGTAGACTGATCCTTTTTCGGTGATTTCGTCGGGCATCTCATATTCTCCGAAATCGACCTTGTAGTTTGGCTCAAAGTTGTTGCCATTTAGAGAATAGACAATATTTTTTGATATCAAATGCACATCAAGCCCATTGTCAGTTTTTATGAAAAATTCGTTATAAATATGGCCAGACCTTTCTGAATCCTTCTCTTCCTGTTTGAAATAGGTGTTTACCATATTGCCAGCAGGGTCGAATTCAGCAATCAGGCAATTGTTCCAATCCTCGCCCTCTCCCCAATTCGTCGCTATAAAAATTCTTCCGTCGTGTTCAGCAATGTAAACTCCTTCTATAGAGTCAAAATGATACAGACATTTCCCTTTGAAATTGTAGCAGCATACTTTCCGACTATTGTCCAAAACCAGAATGTGATGGTCGCACACAAACACATCGCCCAGTTCGATGTATTCCTCTGGTCCTCGGCCCTCGCGGTGGATTTTTGTGATGAATTTTCCGCTGCCATCGAAGATGAATATGCTGTTGGTCTGCTCATCGGCAATAATTATTGTGTCGTTCGAGTAAGCGATTTTCGAAATCTCGCCAATCAGACAGTCGTCGGTTGTCTCCAGAACAATCGGCTCATAAATGGTGTCGATTAAAGTACTGAAGTCGAGAGTCTGTGGCTTTTCTTCGAATGTGAATTTGATGGTTTCGAAGTCACTGGTTGCTGTTTGTTGATGGCAACTGGTAATTAAAAATCCAGCCAGTACGGCAATTGATAAGGCGGCGATGCGCGCTTTGCGGTTGTTTTTCATAATCTTGTTTGCTTAAAATTATCGGGTGAAAGATAATGGTTTGTTTTGAATGCGCGTCAGTTTTATGGGAGAATGGCGAGTTAACGGTTGAAGGCATCCATAAAAAACAAAAATCCCGAAAATCAACGATTTTCAGGATTCTCTGGTCGGGGTGATCCGACTCGAACGGACGACCACTTGCACCCCATGCAAGTACGCTAGCCAACTGCGCCACACCCCGTGGTTTTGCGGGTGCAAATGTATCAATAGGCAGACATCTTGCAAAACTTTTTTTGCAGAAATATTTCCGCTTTTGCGAAAAATTTTAGCCAGGTTGCTGGATAGTGCCGTAATGCGGGCATTCCGTTTGTTAATTTTCTGTTAGCACTACCGACGTCTTTTCCGCCGCAAAAACAGAATCTCTTTATATGTTTGTCTGCAAAATATTTCGATTATGGAAACAGAAAAAGTAAAAGTCTTGATAATTGGTTCAGGACCAGCAGGTTATACAGCGGCAATCTATGCTTCACGCGCCAATCTGTCGCCTGTTTTGGTGCAAGGATTGCAGGCTGGCGGTCAACTGACGCAAACAACTGAAATTGAGAATTTTCCAGGCTATCCGAATGGCGTTGACGGCAACCAGATGATGGAGGAATTCCGTCAGCAGGCTGAGCGTCTGGGCACCGACATACGGTTTGGCACGGTCACAAAAGTTGATTTTGCCGATGGCCGCCATTTGGTTACTGTCGATGATGAGAAACTGATTGATGCCGAGGCTGTTATAATCGCCACGGGAGCAACGGCCAAATATCTTGGACTGCCGTCGGAGGAGAAATATCGCGGAAGCGGCGTGTCGGCTTGCGCCACGTGCGACGGATTTTTCTACCGCAAAAAAGATGTTGCGGTGGTTGGCGGCGGCGACACTGCCTGCGAGGAGGCCACTTATCTGGCGCACCTTTGCAACAAGGTGTATATGATTGTGCGCAAAAACTATCTGCGTGCGTCGAAGGCGATGCAGGAGCGCGTGATGAACACGCCGAATATCGAAATCTTGTTCGAACACAATACTTTAGATTTGTTTGGCGATGGCGTTGTTGAGGGAGCCAATCTGGTTTACCGTCAGGGAACGCCCGACGAGGAGCGCCGTCAGATTAAGATTGACGGATTCTTCCTTGCCATTGGTCACCACCCGAATAGTGCTGTTTTTCAGCCGTTTGTGAAGACCGACGAAGACGGCTACATTATCACGGAGCCGAACTCGTCGCGCACCAACGTACCTGGCGTTTTCGCTTGCGGCGACGTGATGGACCGCACCTACCGTCAGGCCATTGTGGCCGCTGGTTCGGGCTGCAAGGCCGCACTCGATGCCGAGCGCTATTTGCTTAGCAGAGGGTAATGGGAAGTGTGTAGAGTGTAGAGTGTAGAGTGTAAAGAGTAAGGTGTAAAGGGTAGCGAGTAAAGGGGGATGAGGCAAAAGATTAGCGTTCACAACCTTCTCAACAGAGAAGCCCCCGATAGTCATAGAATAACCCTAAACTTTAAACCAAAACTTATAACTTGTTAACTTTCAACTTATAACTAACTTATGATATACCATTTCGATTGTTATTGCCCGACAGAATGGGGGCAGCGTTTGGTGGTCACAGGCTCGTCGAAAGAGTTGGGAATGTGGGATTTAGACAATTCGCTGCCGCTCGAGTGCTGCGATTTGAACCGCTGGCGGGCAACCATTGAATGCGAGTGCACCGAAACGGTTTATTATAAGTATGTTGTTGTGGATGAGCAGAATAAACAGCACACAATGGAAGTGGGCCGAGTGCGTGTTCTGCCCGATGCGCCGCTAGGTGCCGCCGCGTGCCACTGCATTGACACTTGGCAAGAGTTGCCGAAGGAGCAGGCTGCCTATTTGAGTTCTGCCTTCACCGATGTGCTTTTCCCCGCCAACAGTCGTTTTGCCGACAAGCCGCAGAGCAAACGCTTTGCGGGCTGCCAACTCGAACTGACGTGCTGTGTGCCGATGCTTAAACCAACGCAATATGTCTGTCTGACAGGCAATTGCAGTCAGTTGGGCAACTGGACGGAAATGCTGCCGATGTCAGTTGGACGATATGCAACGTGGCATATCAGGTTGTCGCACAGTGATTTACCAACAGAGTTTGAATATAAATATGTTATCAAGGACACTGCCGACGACACTTTCGTTTATTGGCAACCAGGTGCAAACCACAGATTTGTAGATACTTACCCGCAGACGCAAGCGCTTTTCCGAATCGATGATGGTGTGCTGACGCTTACCACCGAAAAGGTTCGTTTTGCGGGTGTCAACGTGCCTGTTTTCTCGCTGCGCACGGCCGATAGTTGCGGCGTAGGCGATTTCAGCGACTTGAAAAAACTCATTGATTGGGCGTCGCGTGTTGGACTGAAAATGATACAAATTCTGCCCATAAACGACACAATATCAACATATTCGTTTCTCGATTCGTACCCATACAACGCAATTTCGGTGTTTGCGCTCAATCCGCTTTTCCTTGATATTTTCAAAATCGGAAAACTTGCTGATAATCAACTTCAAAAACAGTTTGAAGATGCAGCGCGGAAACTTAACGATGGGCAGGATGTTGATTACGAGAAGGTTATAAAACTGAAACTCGATTATTGCCGTGCGGTGTTCGGTCAAAATCCAAGCACGATTGTTGATAATCAAGACTTTAAGCAGTTTGCAAAGCAAAATGCCGAATGGCTTGAGCCTTACGCGGCGTTCAGTGCGTTGCGCGACAAATTCCGTACAGGCGATTTCAACTGTTGGGGCAAATTTGCGAAGTATTTGGAGCGTGAAGTGCGCAAGATGTTCAAGCCCGATTCGCCATACTATGCCGATGTAACTTTCTGGTGCTATGTGCAATACGAACTTGACCGCCAGTTGCGCGAGGCCACTGCGCACGCTCGCAAGTGCGGAATAATTCTGAAAGGTGATTTGCCGATTGGCATTAGCCGCTGCAGCGTTGACGCGTGGTGCGCCCCCGAACTCTATAATTTTGACGGTCAGGCGGGTGCACCGCCCGATTTCTTCTCGGAGAATGGCCAGAATTGGGGCTTTCCCACCTACAACTGGGAGCGGATGGCGCAGGACGGCTACGCTTGGTGGCGGCGGCGCTTGGCAAAGATGAACAGTTATTTCGACGCTTACCGAATCGACCATATTCTCGGTTTTTTCCGCATTTGGGAAATCCCAACGTCGGCTGTGCACGGCATTCTGGGGCATTTCAACCCGTCGCTGCCGCTGACGGAGGCCGAATTGTTCGAACGCGGCATTATAATTGATTATGCCGATGCCTGCATTCCCGCAACCGATGCCGAAACAATCGATAAACTATTTGGAAATCAGGCAGAAAGGGTAAAGAAAACATATCTCGACCTTCAACCTGACGGCCTTTTCAGACTGAAACCTGAATACGCCACCCAACGGCTGATTTACAATAAGATAGTCGGTGCGAGCGACCCCGATTCGCTTTCGAAGCCAAAACGCCAACAGCTCAATGGTCTGCTCACAGTAGCCGCCGATGTGCTGCTGCTCAAAGACGAGGCCACGGGCGGCTACCACCTGCGTATCGACTTGCAGAAAACGTCGTCGTATGCGCGGCTGCCCAAGCCTACCCAACAGTTGTTAGACGCTGTTTATGAGGATTATTTCTACCACCGTCACGATGCGTTCTGGCGTCACGAGGCCGAAGTGAAACTGTCGGCGCTGCTCAAAGCGAGCGATATGCTTGTCTGCGGCGAGGATTTGGGAATGATTCCGAACTGCGTGAAGCCCGTGATGGACGAGTTGGGCATATTGAGCCTTGAAATACAGCGGATGCCGAAAACTTTCACCGAATTTGTTGATTTGCAGACAATTCCATACACGTCGGTTTGCGCAACGTCAACCCACGACATTTCAACCATTCGTGGCTGGTGGGAGGAGAATGCCGAATCGACGCAGCGCTACTTCAGCAACTGGCTGAAACAGAAAGGCAAAGCACCTGCGGCGGCCAGTGTCGATATTTGCAAAATGATAATCGACAGCCATTTGCAATCGCCTGCAATGTGCGTGATGATTCCCATTCAGGATTACTTCGCGCTGAACCCCGATTTCCGTGTAAAAAATCCTGAACAAGAGCGAATTAACGTGCCCGCCAATCCGCGCAACTATTGGAAATACCGTATGCACGTGCCGATTGAAACACTGCTCAAATCGCGAAAGCTAAACAGCCTGATTGCCACAATGCTGGAGCAGACCGGGCGGCTCAACGATGCTAAATAATGATTCAATAACCTCAAAATAAGATTGTTATGGCAACAAAATTTTCGTATGAGAAAACCATCGAAGAGATAGAATCGATTGTTGACGACATTGAAAACAACCGAATGGACATCGACCAGTTGGCCGACGCGGTTGCCCGTGTTTCGGATTTGCTGAAAAAATGCAAGCAGAAACTGGCTGACACGAAAGCCATTGTTGATAAAATTGATGAGGATAAATAGTTGACATAAAACAATTTGACTATGGCGGCACAAGCACCAGAATATAAAAAGCACGTTTGCGACGAATGTGCGCTGGCTGAATGGGATATGAAGTTTCCGAACCTTGATATGTGGGGAAAACCGACGCTGCTGCGTTGTCCGCATCAGAAATTCGCCATTATTCGCGGAACGCAGGCGTGCGGTAATTTCAAAATGAAAGAGTCTAAATGACAGGTGTTTAGCTAAGCGCCGTGCGATTCGCAAAGCCGAGCGAAAGCGTCTTTCAAAATCACAATTTCGATGCCGCGTTTTGCGTATTGAGCTTGCAGAATATCGGCAAACTGCCACGCCACGCCACCGACAAAACCAATGGGTAAATCGTTGATATTTAGTGGTTCAATGTGCTTTTGATGAAAAAGTTCAAATGCGTCGGCAACCAGTTTGGTAATTTCTGGTTCAGAGATATTCTCGCTTGTAAATTGCACAAATTTAGCAAGATAAGCATTGACGGGCTGAGCTGAATAAACGTTTTTAATAAGTTCGGCCGGTGTTGTTTTGGAAAAATCGAAGAATTTATTGCATAAATCTGTCGATAATTCGTTTCGCAACACTTTAGTAATCAGTGTTTTGCCAATATACGCACCACTGCCTTCGTCGCCAAGCAGATAGCCAAGCGACGGCGTCTGGCGCTCAATTACTTTACCATTATAATATCCGGCGGCAGCGCCTGTACCCAGAATGGCGGCAATGCCTTGCTGGTTGCCAAATAGAGCAATGGCCGCACCTTCTAAATCGGTATAAACTTGAACATCACTGCATTTGAACACTGCGGTAAGTGCGTCGCCAACCGCTTTTTTATTGGCGATGTTTGAGCAGCCTGCACCAAAATAGAATATTGAACCAACATTTTCGGTAGTCTTTGCAGAAACACTTTTGGCCATAGCCGTAAGCGTTCCAACATCGGAACTATTAGGGTTGAACCCTTGAGTCTCTATTGCCTGCAAGTTGTTGCCAATCAATCCCCATTTGCATTTTGTGCCACCGGCTTCAACGATGATTTTCATAACTATTAGATTTCGACCGCAAATTATCAAAAACAGCCGAATTCCACTACTTTGTGAAAAACGGCTGTTTGAATTATCAAATGCTGATTTTATTCGTTGTATTAATTTGCATTTGCTCGAATTTGCGATAACTCGCTATGGCTAACAACAAACTCTAATTTTGTGCCGGTTTTGCTTCCAAAATAACGGTAGCCCACGTTTTTCCCGTCATCTATCACTGTTTGGAAAAATTGTCCTGCCGATGGATCTTTTATTACATTTATAAGGCCACCAACAGTATTGGCTCTAATTGCATCTATGTTTACATCACTCATATTTATTTGATTCTCATCAATATCATAAATATAAACCACGTTATCGCCTTCAATATCCATATCTTTTAATGTTGTTACAACATCCACCTTCATTGGCAGTTGAACTTTAGTATTTTTAACCATATCAAGAAGTCTCTCATGTGGTGTGGATTGTGGTGCAGTCGATAATGATTTGATTTGTTCTGGAGACAATTCAACACTAAATTTTTTACCAGTTTGATCGCCAATAACTACGTATTTTAATCCGACATTTTCTTCTGCCATTATTTTAAGGAGTTGTTGAGAATTTTTGTCTGCGGACATCGAACTGGCAACTGATTGAGCAAAAAACTCTTTGTTTTGTTCCATAGCAGAAATATTGGCGATTTGCTCGTTCAGCTTGAGTGTACATATTACATAGTTATTTTCGAGTTCAACAGTTTCCACGCTACCTCCAAAACCCATATCGATGGGGCATTCGGAATTTGTCATTTTAACGGACATTTGTAATTTGCCTTGGTTGCACGATTTGCCAATAACCATAAAAACAGCCGCTACAGTGACTGTTACTAATGTTGTAATAAGTTTTTTGTTCTTCATTTTGTTTGAGTTTTATATGTGAGACAAATATATGACTATTTCTTTTCTTAATAAGAGCGAAGCCGTAACGGAATTTTTTTGTTAAAAGAAATTTCAAAACTCGTTTTGGCACGCAATTTGCGATCCACTGCGCAAAACGATAAAAAAAACAGTATGTTAACATTCGTCGAATTCATCGAAAGAGCAATTAAAAGAGATTGGGATCTTCCGGCATTGAGCAATTATCGCGAAGCACCAATGAGTTACGGACAAGCAGGCAAGATGATTAAAAAGATTCATCGTGCGCTTGCCGAGTGTGGAATAGCCGAAGAGGAAAAGGTTGTTCAGGTCGGCCGCAATAATGTCAACTGGGCCGTAACATTCCTTGCCACAACATCTTATGGCACGGTTTCGGTTCCAATTCTGCAGGATTTCTCAATTTCTGATCTTGAAAACACCATCAACCACTCTGATGCGGTGCTGGTGTTTGTTTCCGACTACATTTTCGAGAAAATGGACGTTGCCAAATTCCCGAATATCCGCGGATTTATTTCGTTAGACGATTATCGCGTTCTTTACGCTGTTGATGATAAGGTAAAAGATTCATTCTCAAGGTTTGATAATGATATCGATGTTAATCATGAGAATTTTGCTTTGAAGCATATTGATAACGATCGCTTGGCTGCAATCAGTTATACATCAGGCACTTCTGGGCACTCAAAGGGTGTTATGCTTACACACGGAAACTATGCCACAAACATTGAGTTCGGCACAGAAGTTATCCCGCTCAAATCGGGCGATCGTATGGTTTCGCTTCTGCCTTTGGCACACGCCTATGGAATGGCATTCGAGTTCCTTACAGAGTTTGTTCTTGGTTGCCATATCACATTCCTTGGCAAGATTCCTTCGCCGCAGGTTCTTCTTCAGGCTTTCGGCGAAATCAAGCCGGGCTTGGTTGTGGTTGTTCCGTTGATTATCGAAAAGATTTACAAGGCAAAAATAAAACCGGCCATCAGCAGTGGTCTGCCAAAATTCCTTTTAAGCGTGCCAGGCTTGCGCCGAATTGTTTACAGCAAAGTTCGCAAAGAACTTGAGACTGCATTTGGTGGCAATTTCTACGAGGTTATCATTGGCGGTGCCGCTCTGAATAAAGAGGTTGAGAGCTTCCTGAACCGTATCGGCTTCCGCTACACTGTTGGCTACGGAATGACCGAGTGCGCGCCAATCATCACTTACGCACCGTGGGACACCGCCCGCAAGTTCAGTTGCGGTTACCCGATTCGTCGCTGCCAAGTGCGCATCGACAGCCCCGACCCGGCAAATATTGAGGGTGAGGTGCTTGTGAAAGGTACTCAGGTGATGAAAGGATATTATAAGAATCCGGAGGCTACGGCGGCTACCTTCGACAGCGAAGGCTGGCTTAAGACCGGCGACACCGGCACCATCACAGCCGACGGCTATCTGACATTGAAGGGCCGCAGCAAGAATATGATTCTGGGTGCTTCGGGACAAAATATCTATCCGGAAGAGATTGAGGCTCAAATCAATAACTTGCCGTATGTGGCTGAGTCACTTGTTGTTGAGCGCGGTGGCAAACTGCACGCTCTCATCGTTCCCGACAAGGAGAAGGCCGAAAAAGACGGTCTTGACAGAGAGAAGATTATGATTGAGTTTGAAAAGAATCAGAAAGAACTTAACAAGCTGATGCCTAACTATATGGCAATTTCGAAAATCGAATTGCAGGAAGAAGAGTTTGTAAAAACGCCGAAAAAGAGCATCAAACGCTATTTGTACAATTAGAAGGTTGTAAAAATTTGTTTTCATAGGGGGAGGGGATAGCCGCGAGGCGTCCCCTTTTTTGTTACCCTACTCGTCGCCATTCATCCAAATGTCGAGCATACGGCGGTCGCGCTTGGTGGGGCGGCCTGTTCCCGGGTCGCGGCGGCCGTTGATGTCGGCACGCATAAGGTCGATTTTCAGGATTTCCTGCTCGGGCGTCAGGTCCTCAAGATATTCGGGCACAAGTTTTGCCGACACGCGCGACTTGGGAATACCCAAAATCTTGTAGCGGTAAACCACGGGGTTCTTCTTCACCTCAACCACTTCGCCCACTTTTATCGGCCGCGACGCCTTCACGGTCATATCGCCAATGGTCACACGGCCCTTGTGGCAAGCGTCGGCAGCCATACTGCGAGTCTTGTAGAGACGCACATCCCAAAGCCATTTATCGATTCTGATTTCGTCCATAATGGCGCAAAAATAGGTTTATTTGGTGAATCGATCAATTGGTGAATCAAAAGGGTGAGAATGTTTTTATAGTCCAATAATTTGCATTATGTAGTAAAACCTTCATTACCTCATTATTAATTGTTTACGTTTTATTTACGTGGCATACAAGGTCTAATGGAACAACCCAGACATTTGCTTTTTTGGTCTGTCTCATATATAGAGCCAGAACTGATAATCAAGGAATAAGCAGTTCCAAATGTCATCACCCGTGTACTCGACCAATAATAACCGCTTGAGCCATTGTTGTAGGGCCAAATGTAGTCGAAATAACCCGCAGCCGGCAAGAAAATATGAGCATCGTCCAAGGTGTAAGAAGAACTTGGTGTATCCTTTTTATAAACTTTCACTCCTTTGTCTTGCGCGTTTTTGGCCTTATACACAATGCTCCCAGCCACTTTTGAGTTATTGTAATCATTTGTCCACACCCAATAACACTCGTCCATCAACTCTTTTTGCTGTTCGTTTGTTGGCATTACCCAACGCCCACCCCAAATAACGGCAGCCGCGTCTTCAATTGAATCAAGTTTATTTTGATTGGTTTGATAAAGAGGATACTTCCTGTATGACGTTCTATCGTACCTTTCTTTTGGATAAGTTTCAGCCCAGGCAAAATACCAGCCGTAATCCTGCGGGTTTGTAGCCCCGATATTAGTGGTTGCCCAAAGCGTGCCGCTTGTCAGACCAAGGTCGACATAATTGTGTATTCGATTAAACTCCTGCTGCACATCTATCGATGAATCGGCAACCGACATTGTCGGATTTTGCTCTTTTACAACACTATCGGCAAGATTGTTGGCACTGATGTTTTTGGGTTCGTACAACAACATCGGTGCAACAGACAATTTCTCACCTGCCACCAACGCTTCAAATTTTGCGTAATAGGAGTGTTTACTCCAGTCAATGCTTTGGAAGTTGCCGTTCGTTTTTCCTTTACCAACGGCAATATTTAAAACTCCGTCGGCGTCCGATTTCACCTTGTGAGTCTCGGTATAAAACACTGTTCCCTCGGGGCTATCCTGCGAAAGCACTACTTCCACCGTCGCCTTTTGATTTGACGACGAAGTGGGTATCTGACAATTGAAATACTCAATATATTGAGCATCGACTGTTGCTGACAAAAACATCAGCGAAAAAAATAACATTTGTTTCATAATCGTTTGTGTTTTAAAAGTTAAAGTTTATATAGTCCAATAATTCGCTTTATGTAAAGTCCATAATTGACAACAAATTCAAAATCAAATATAATGTGACGTTTTCAGTTTATATGAACTCAATAGTTTGTTGGCTACTAATTTAATAAATACCGCGCATTTCTCAAAAATTTGTTCCCATTCCTTTTGCCCATCTAATGCCTAATGCCTTTCAACTAGTGCCTAAAATAACTATTTTTGACCGACAGAAAAACCGAAAATATGTGCGGAATTGCAGGATACTACGCCATCAAGGGTGAACCCGACAAACGGCAGATAGCGCGAATGACCGACGTGTTGCGCCACCGCGGGCCCGACGCTGGCGGCACCTACGTGGGGCCGAATGTGGCGCTGGGGCACCGCCGTTTGAGCATTATCGACTTGAGCGCGGCGGCCAATCAGCCAATGTTCTCGCACTCGGGGCGGCACGTGGCGGTGTTCAACGGCGAGATTTACAACTACCGCGAAGTGGCGGCCGAACTTGGCATCAATACGCGCACAACGTCTGATACTGAAGTAGTTGTGGAAGCGTTCGAACTGCTGGGACCGAAATTTGTTGAGCGGCTGAACGGAATGTTCGCCATCGCCATCTGCGAAGTGGCCACGCAGCGCATCTGGCTTTTCCGCGACCGAATGGGCGTCAAACCGCTATTTTACTACCTGAGCGACAGCACGTTCGCCTTTGCGTCGGAACTGAAAGCCATTGAGCAACTCGACGATTTCAAACGCTCAAGGCGGATAAACCAACTGGCTGTCAACAAGTTCCTGCAGTTGGGCTACATTCCCGCACCCGACACCATCTACGAGAACGTCTTCAAATTCCATCAGGGGCACTACGCCGTTTTCGACGGGCAGCGGCTCACGCTTTCGCGATATTGGAACCTGACGGATACCATTACAAATCAGCCAATTAAAGATTCTGATTCTGCCCTGCAGACGCTTCAGAATCTGATTGAGAGTTCGGTCAGATACCGCCTGATTGCCGACGTGCCTTACGGGACGCTGCTGAGCGGCGGCATCGACAGTTCGCTGGTGACGGCCGTGGCCCGACGCCTTTGCGGAACGCGCACCAACACCTTCTCAATCGGTTTCAAAGACAGCCAACACGACGAGTCGCAATACTCGGAACAGGTTGCGCGACAATTAGATACAAACCATCACTTGGTGATAATGGCCGAGCGGGACGCAATGGAACGCGTGGCCGATATGTTCTACTCGTACGACGAGCCATACGCCGATTCGTCGGCGCTGCCCACAATGTTGGTGTCGCAGGTGGCGGCCAAGCACGTGAAAATGGTGCTCACTGGCGACGGCGGCGACGAACTTTTCCTTGGCTACGGAATGTACCGCTGGGCCGACCGCCTTGCCAATCCGTTGCTGCAAGCCGCGCGGCGACCGATTTATCAGGCTTCGCGCCTTGCCGCAAGCCGCTGGCAGCGCATTGGCAAAATGTTCGACTGGCGCAGTGGCGACAACCTTCAAGCGCACATCTTCTCGCAAGAGCAATATCTGTTCACTGCCGCAGAAACAGAGCGTTTTACGCAATTGGCAAACCCGCCAATGCCGCGCTTCGACGCACCAACGGGCAGCCGTTTGTCGGCCGCCGAGCAGCAGTCGGTGTTCGATATGCTCTACTATCTGCCTGACGACCTGCTTGTTAAGGTCGACCGCGCATCAATGCGGCACTCGCTCGAATCGCGCGTTCCGCTGCTCGACTACCGCATTGTGGAATTCGCCGTCAACCTGCATAAGTCGCTAAAAATCAATGGCGATACAAGCAAATATCTGCTCAAGCAGGTGCTCTACAAATATCTGCCGCCCGAAATCTTCGACCGCCCGAAATGGGGCTTCAGCGTGCCGCTCTGCAACTGGCTTCGCACCGACCTGAAATATCTGACCGACAAATATTTAGCCCGCGATATTGTTGAGCAGGCGCAAATGGTACGTTTCGCTGAAGTTGAACAGCTGCTAAAGCGTTTCTACGTGCAAAAGATTGATTATCTGTACAATCGCGTCTGGGCGCTCATCTGCCTGCATCAATGGTGGGTGGAAAGGTTTAGCAAGGGTTGATTTGTAAGGGCACAACTTACTTTCTATTATATTTGGCCAAAACCGATACTTTTATGCGAGTTTTGGTCAATTATGCATTTATTTTTGGCCAAAACTGCCAATTTTATATGAGTTTTGGCCAATTATAGAAACAAATCCTAATTCCTAAATCTTAAATCTTAAATCTTAAATCTTAAATCTTAAATCTTAAATCTTAAATCCTACCTTGTAAATCACCCCACTCTGCGCTTGCAGCTTGATTTCGACGCCACTGGTTGTGAGTTGCCCGGGACTGATTTTTGCATCGGGGGCATTGCCTAAGACAGCTGTGAGTGTGAGTTCCACCGCCGGCGCATTCGACTTGCAGAAGGCTGAAACGGCATCGTCGGGCACACGCAGCCGGAACTTTTTGCCGTTGTCGTGATCGAAATTCACAACCACAAGCATCGCTTCGTTGTCGGTGTATCGCAAGAAGGCGTACACTTTCGACGTGTCAATGCCGCCATTAACCCACATCAGGTCGTAGAAACGGCCGCTGGTGAAGCACGACTCGGTGCTGGCAAGCCGCAGCAGACGGCAGTAAAAATCGCGCAACTCGCGCTCGTCGGTGCTGAGCAGAGCGCCATCGGCTTGACCGCCGTTGTACCATTTCTGGAACACTGGAACGTTGCTGTAGTCGAAGATTGTGGTGCGGCCGTCGTCGCCGCTGAAGCCAGTGGCACCATTGGCTGGCTCGCCAACTTCCTGCCCGAAATAGACCATCACAGCGCCCTGGTTGAGCGTGGCGGCCACAATCATTGCGGGTATCGCTTTGCGCGGATTGCCTGCAAAAAAGCGCGACGCAATGCGCTGCTCGTCGTGGTTTTCAAGGAAACGCAGCATATGGCTGTCTATTCCGTCGAGATTTTGCCAACACCGAGTGAGATTGCTGGCTGGCTCGCCGTTGCATATTATGCCGCGCAAGGTGTCGTACAGGCCAACCTTGTCGTATAGGTAATCGAAGCCGCCGCGATAGATATAATCTTTGTAGGCCGACGGGCCGTAAATCTCTGCAATAAACTGAATGTCAGGATATTTCTTTTTCACTTCGGCAATGGCGTACTGCCAAAACTCAACGGGCACCATCTCGGCCATATCGCAGCGGAAAGCGTCAACGCCGCGCGCCGCCCAATAGCAGAGAATGTCGGTCATTTTTTGCCAAACAACAGGGTGTGGCTCAAACTGGCAGTTGCGATTATTCTGATAATCAACACCATAGTTGAGTTTCACGGTTTCGTACCAATCGTTGACCGACGGCCAAGCCGAAAACTGGTCGTTGCCTGTAACCTT
Organism: uncultured Bacteroidota bacterium; assembly: GCA_946186925.1. GTDB lineage: Bacteria > Bacteroidota > Bacteroidia > Bacteroidales > SZUA-534 > RUG13583. Next base: position 53,931 of record CAMHPA010000009.1, read on the forward strand.
GGCGGGATTTTCCTCATAATCTGGTACTTGCGCACAATCGATTTTCGTTCCCGAGCCTTCGGGCAAATGCAGCGGCTCGGCGGTGTAGTAGAAATCGTTCAATGGCGAGAAATGCCACTCGGGGTGGTCGTTGCGGCCAAAGTCGGCTTCGGGGCGGACGTCGGAATGGTACTGACGCGCCACGTGATTGGGCACAAAGTCAATCACCATCTTCAGCCCCGCCGCGTGAGTGCGGCGCCCAAGGTCGTCGAACTCGGCCTGACGGTTGGGAATGGAATCGGCCAAATCGGGGTCAATGTCGTAATAGTCGCAAATGGCGTAGGGCGAGCCTGCTTTTCCCTTGATAATCCGCGGGTTACCATCGGGAATACCATATTCGGGATTGCCTTGGCAGCGGGCGTGCTCAATGAGCCCCGTGTACCAAATGTGAGTGAAGCCCATCTCGCGTATCTGATTGAGAACGTGCGGTGTAAATGCCGACATCTTGCCCACGCCATTCTCTTCGCGCGAGCCATTGAAAACTGGCGACGTGACATTATTGCCAAACAGCCGCACAAGTACTTGATATATAGAGATTAAAGACATTTTTGAGTTTGAAGTTTTAAGTTTTTGAAGTTTTAAGTTTTTGAAGTTTTAAGTTACAAGGGTTTATGGCCGCTTGACGGGACGAACAGACAACCCATAGAAGCGGAAGTCGTAGTCCGACGGATTCACGTCGCTGCTGTCGAAGTCGCAGCAACGGGCGCCGTACGGGTCGTTCTCGTGGAGCGAAGCCGACCAGTAGTAGCCGCCCAAACCAGCGCTGTAAAGGTTCGTCAAATAGCGGTCACCGGCAGCCGGAAGAAAAATGTGGGCGTCGGTCAGAGAGTATGACGCTGAAGGTGTGCCGTCATAATAAACTTTAATTCCTTTGTCGCCTGCCGACTTTGCTTTGTAAACTATATAACCTCTTGCGTTCCGATTATTGTAGTTTTCAGTCCAAACCCAATAGCATTGGCTATATAGTTCTTCCCACTCTGCGTTGGTGGGCATTGCCCAGCCTTCACCAAATGCGGCAGTGGCGGCATCGTCGGCTGCTTCGAGTGTGGTAAGGGTATCGGTGAAGCCATTGTTGCCATAATCTGCTTTGTTGCAATATTTTGTAAAAGATTCTATCGAGCCTTTGCAATACTTATATGTATCCCAACTGTAATCGTCTTTTGTTTGAGTTTCGCCCCAAGCGTAGTAACCGCCATAGTTCCACGGGTTAACAGCGCCAACATTGCAGGTTGCCCAAAGGTTGCCGCTTTCAAGCCCTAAATCGACTGTTGCAATAGCGGGCTGCTCAACAAATTCTGCGGTAAGTGAAATATCGTCTTTGCCAACAGTTATTTCGCGCGGGTTGCTGATATTACCGTCGGACCATTGGCTGAAACAATAGCCCATTGCAGGTATGGCAGTGAATGTAAGAGTCTCGCCCTGTGCGTAGCGGCCGTTGTCAGAACCGCCAATGGTGCCGTTGCTGCCTGCGGTTATGGTAATGAGTGCGTTTTGTGCGAATTGGGCTTCGAGTGTTATATCGCTTGCTGAAATAGTTATTGTGCGCGGGTTGTCGGTGCTGCCATCGCTCCATTGGGTGAAATAGTAGCCGTTCGAAGGAACTGCCGTAAACACAAATGAATTGCCTTCTTTCTTTGTTTCTACTATCCCGCCTTCTTTGGGGGTAACACCTATAAATTTGGCAGTAAGGGAAATATCGCTTGTGGTAACTATTGAACGTGGGTTGTCGGTGTTACCATCGCTCCAATTGGTAAAATAATAACCATCAGCAGGAATCGCTGTAAATACAACCGTTTCGCCTTCTTTGTATTCACCGTTCTGTCCTTCAACGGTTCCGCCTTCGGTGGCAGTTACTTGAACTGAATAGGTGGGGTCTTCTTTGCATCCTGCAAACACCATCGAAATCAATGCAACGCCCATCGCTGCCCAAACAAGTCTTCTCATATCCAATAAATATTTAATTGCTAACAATTTATTCTGACCCCGATAATTATCGGGACTAAATTCAAAATTCGTAATTCCCAACACCCATTGCCTAATCCCTAACACCTAGTGCCTAATGCCTAATGCCTACTCCCTCACTTCATTCCGCGCAAGCGCTGATAAACATTTGGTATGAACTGCCGCTGAAGCACAATGGCCGAGCGGGCGGGAATGTAAAGGCGGATAACCGACTTGTCGTCGACGCTGGCCACGGTTGTGGGGTATGTCATCGACTCATCGATACGGCCGAAACCGCCGAAACGCAGTTCATCGGTGCTGAACAGAATCTTGTATTTGCCCTGAAGCACAGGTATTTCGAAGTTTGTGTAACTCTTTGTCGGGTGGAAATTGAAGACGAACAGCAAATCGGCGCGGGTGAAGGCTAAAACCTTATCGTTATCGTCGACCATCTGCGCATAGAACGGGAAAACGCTCAGCAAATGGCGGTCGCGCAGAAGGTGCACGGCTTCAATGTCGAATTCATTCAAATACTTGTATTTCAAGTCTTCACGGTCAACCAAGCTCCATTGGCGCAGCGCATATTTATATGACCAGTTGTTGCCCTCGCGCGGAAAATCAATCCACTCGGGGTGGCCGAACTCGTTGCCCATAAAGTTTAGGTAGCCGCCGCCTGCAGTGGCCATTGTGAGCAGCCGAATCATCTTGTGAAGGGCTATTCCGCGGTCGATTTGCAGATTCTGCGACGTTACCAACATATTGAAATACATCTCTTTATCCATCAGCCAAAAGGCGATTGTCTTGTCACCCACCAGCGCTTGGTCGTGCGATTCGGCATACGAAATGGTGCGCTCGTCGGCACGTTTCGAAGTCAGTTCGTGATAAATGTGCCCCAAATCCCACGACTCGTCGTTTGCGCTCTCTTTCAGCACTTTAATCCACATATCGGGGATTCCCATCGCCAGTCGGTAATCGAACCCGACACCACCATCCTCCAACCGCATTGCCAGGCCAGGATAGCCGCTCATCTCCTCGGCAATCGAAATGGCATCGGGGTTCACCTGCTTGATTAGTTTGTTGGCAAGCATCAGATAGGTAATGGCGTCCTCGTCCTGCGCACCATTAAAATATAGTTCATACGACGTGAAATCCTCGCCCAGACCGTGATTCAGATAAATCATACTTGTCACGCCGTCGAAGCGGAATCCGTCGAAATGGTACTCGTCGAGCCAGAATTTTATGTTCGAGAGCAGGAAGTGGATAACGTTGCCCTTGCCGTAGTTGAAGCAGTAGGAATCCCACGCGGGGTGGACGCCGCGGTCGCCGCTATGAAAGAACTGATAGCGGGTGCCGTCATACAAACCCAGGCCCTCGTTGACGTTTTTCACAGCGTGCGAATGGACCAAATCCATCACCACGCGAATGCCCTGCGCGTGACATTCGTCGATAAGCGCCTTCAAATCGTCGGGCGTGCCGAACCTTGACGACACGGCGAAGAAACTCGACACGTGATAGCCGAACGAGCCGTAGTAAGGGTGCTCCTGAATGGCCATCATCTGAATGGTGTTGTAGCCCAGTTTGACCACGCGCGGCAGCACGTTCTGACGGAACTCATTGAAGGTTGTCACGCCCTCCTTCTCGCCCGACATTCCAATATGCACCTCATAGATAAACGGTTCGGTTGCCTTGGGGCGCTCCGTGCACTTCCACTCGTAAGGCTCGGGCGGACACCACACCTGCGCGCTGAAGACGTTGGTCTGCGGGTCTTGCACCACCCTGCGCGACCAGGCAGGAATGCGCTCACCCTCGCCGCCGCTCCAGTAAACCTTCAGGCGGAACAGCGAGCCGTGCCCGAAACGGTCGGCAGGCAATTGCAACTCCCAGTTGCCGTCGGTCAGCGGTTTGAAGTCGAAATCGTGACTCTCCTGCCAGCCGTTCACATCGCCAATGAGCGTCACGCGCATCGCGTTCGGCAGCCACTCGCGAATGGTTGTGGTCTGTCCGTCGCAGAAAGTGCCGTAAAACAAATGGCCGTTGGCAAAATCGAAGAGAGTTGTCTTGCCGTTGCCAGTAAGTTTTGCCTCGGTCTCGGCGCAATTCTGCATTCGTTTGACAATCACATCCTTATAAGGATTCAACCAGGGGTCGTCTTTAACTATTTTCGGTGTCTTCATAATCGCATCGCTGAAAAGTTCAACAATAGGCTAAAATATAAAAAGCCGCACTATTTGTCAACTTAAAATTGAAAAAGCACGCAAAAGGCACATTTTTCGAAACGCACCGAAAAACCAAACATAAATCGGCTATATTTGTAGTCTTGTAATTACAAATAGAAGAGTATGGCTAATTTCAGTTTTGCCCTACGCTTGGCGTTCGGGCTTATACCAAAGACAGAAAAAATTGAGAGCGACCGCAATCAACTGATTGCAGAATACAATAAGTTGAATGAATTCAAAGATTCAGAAACTTTGAAGAAATTCAACAAATTACAAGAGTACGTGGATTCGGCGGAATTCAAAAGCACCAAAAGCAAAATCACTTCGCTGAACTACGCCGACTCTGAATATTGCTCGAAAGAGAAACAATTCCAGGCGCTTGAGAAGGACAAACGCGTGAAAAACTATTTCAGCGTGAGCCAGTCGGCCGACCTGAAACGATTTGAAGCCGCCGCCAACTCTGACGCGCTGAAACGACTGAAAGAATTGGCCGAAACCGTTAACAGCGCTGATTTCCAACAGGCAAAATCGGACAAATCGAACCCCGAAAAAATGGCCGAATGCAAGAGCCTTCAGCAGGAATACAAATCGCTGACAAAGAATCCCGAGATAAAATTCTGGACAAAATATCAGAACAAATCGGCCTACAAGATGTACATTGAGACCAGCAACTCAACGCTGATTGCTGATTACGAAGAACTTAAGGCTTACGTTAATTCCGATGAGTTCAAGACACAAAAAGAGTATCTGCTCGACAAAAACCGCTTCAGCAGAAGCGAAGAAGCCAAGCGTGAGCAAGAGTACATTGCCATGAAGAACTCGGAAGAGATTAAATGGTACGAAGCAACCGTCAACTCGAACAAATTCGACGAACTGAAGGCTTGGAATCTGACATTTGAAGACGATTTTACTGACGGCAAGGTTGACGAGTCAAAATGGATGAACAGTTTCTTTATGGGCAAAATGGTGATTAACGACCGTTATGTTTTGGCCAACGAGAAGCAGTATTTTACTGATAACAAGAACGTTGACATCAAAAACTCGGTTTTGAGCATTGTCACCAAAAAAGAAAAAGCCACGGGCAAGGTTTGGGACGAGAAACTCGGTTTCATGACCAAGGATTTCGACTACACATCGGGCATGCTCAGCACCGCCAACAGTTTCCGCCAACAATACGGACGCTTTGAAGCAAAAATAAGAATCAACTCGGAAGCACCTGTTTATCAGGCATTCTGGCTGAAAGGCGAACACAAAGAACCTGAGATTGACATTTTCAAATACAACATCAAAAAAGGTCAGATGCAGTTGTCGGCATACAACGGCGGCAAGGCTGCTGGTAACAAATTCGGCGGCTCGGGCTTGGCAAAAGACTTCTTCATCTACACCGTCGATTGGGATGCGAGCAAAATCACTTGGAAGATAAATGGTTACGAAGTAGCTTCGGCCAGCAACAACATCAACGAACCTTTGTTCATAATGCTGTCGGCCGGTTTGAGTCAGGCTGCCGACAATCTGCCCGCCGCAATGCAAATTGACTGGGTACGCTGCTACGAAAAAGCATAATATCAATACGATAGAATGGAGAAAGGCTGCTACGTGCGGCCTTTTTTGTGAAATTAAAGATTGTTTTAGGTATTAGGTGTTGGGTGTTAGGTGTTGGGGAAATGGTTCTTTACTCTTTACACAATTCACCGATTCACCAATTCACCGATTAAACAGAAAAACATGTATACTAAAGAGTCGCTGAGAATAGTTTTTATGGGCACACCCGAATTTGCGGTTGAGAGCCTGAAAGCGCTGATTGACAACGGATATAATGTTGTCGGCGTGGTAACAACGCCCGACAAGCCCGCTGGCCGCGGACAGAAAATGAGCGAGAGCGCCGTGAAGCAGTTTGCCGTGAGCAAAGGTCTGCCCGTTCTGCAACCCGAGAAACTGAAAGACGAAGGTTTTCAGTCGGCTCTGCGTGGCTGGAAGGCTGATTTGCAAGTGATTGTGGCCTTCCGAATGCTGCCCGAAAGCGTGTGGAGTATGCCGCCGCTGGGCTCAATCAACGTACACGCATCGCTGCTGCCCAACTATCGCGGCGCGGCGCCCATCAACCGCGCCATTATGAACGGCGAGACCGAAACGGGCGTTACCACTTTCCTACTGAAGCACGAGATTGACACTGGCGACATTCTGCAATACGAGAAAATAAGCATCGGCCCCGACGACAACGTAGGCACCATCCACGACCGCCTGATGGTGGTTGGCGCGCAACTGCTGATTCGCACCGTTGAAGCCATCTGCGCCGGCAACACCAAAGGCACGCCGCAAAGCGAACTGATGCCCGCCGACGGCATTCTGAAAAGCGCACCGAAAATCTTCAAAGACGACTGCCGCATCGACTGGAACGCCGAACCTGCCACCATTATCAACCAAATACGCGGGCTAAGCCCCTATCCTGCTGCCTTCAGCAATCTGCAGAAAGACAACGAAGAACCGCTGCCAATGAAAATCTTCAGCGGGAAATATGAGTCTTGCGCTCACAATCAGCCGTTTGGCAAAGTTGCGACCGATGGCAAATCATATTTGAAAGTGTATGTCAGCAGCGGCACAATCGCGCTCGGCGATGTTCAACTGGCTGGCAAAAAACGTATGCCTGTGGCTGATTTTCTGCGCGGATTCAAGACAGAAGGTTGCGAGTTGCGGTTTCTGTAGGGACGCAATGTTGGCGTCCTTTTTTAAGAAAGAACGCAGATGACGCAGATTGAATGGATTGGCGCAGATTTATTTCGCACAGTCCCGATAGCTGTCGGGAACACAAGACGACACAGATTTACACTGCAATAACGGTTTTTACCACGGAACACACTAAAAACACGAAAGACGCAATTGAAATTTCTGAAAAAAAGCGAAACGACCTAAAAGTTGCCTCGCCAAACTATTTATTTACATCCAAGCACTCCTTTTTAACGAATATATATGAGTACAAATCGCAGCAAGGGTCGGCCAAAACCAAATTTTCAGAATCAATTTGTAAGACCGTTTTAGGAAAATTTGTTGGCAATGGCACTATAGGCAAATATTTTGTGCTATCCACATTGAAATAATACCATATATCGTTACGCGAATCGATTTCGGTTTTAATAGTGCCAATTGCAAGTATGGCAGTATCATTTGAAAAGCAAAACTCGCCGTTCAGTTTGATACTTAGGTATTTAAAATAACTCGAAACAATTGCTCGGCCTGTAATTCCACCAGAAATGCTAACTATTTCCCAATCTCCCGCTATCTCAATGGCAGACTCTGGTGTCGAAGAATTTCCTTCATGCTTTTCACACGAGAGCAAACCGACAAACAAGACCACACAAAGCAAGTTCATAGCTTTCATAATTCTTCTATTTTATAACAAAACCTTATTTCTTCTTCGCCTTCCTCCGCAACTGGATTGTATCGCCCTCGTTAGGCTGTGTGCCTTCCTCCATCAGGTTTAGTTTGTAGAGCGCCTTCAGGCGGATGGCGTACTGCTGGGCAATATCGTGCATTGTCTCGCCTTTCTTCACGGTGTGAGTCTTGTATTGCTTTTCGGCTTTCGATTGTTTGCGGCTGATATACAAACGTTGCCCAACCTTCAGTTTTGCATTGGCATCGAGTTCGTTGAACATTCGTAACTGCCACGGCTCCAACTCGTAACGGGTGGCCACTTTCTCAATATTATCGCCCGGCAGAGCCTCAACATAATCGGTGCGGTTATTTGTTTTGATGTTACCGAACGGCGAAATTTCCATATCGTTCACATCAACCTCGATGAAGTTGTTGGTTTTTACAGCAATCTCCGTCTGCTTCTCGGGCGTTGTGGCCGGCTGCACGCTCTTGTCGAAGCGGTGCAGGTTGTTCTGTTCAATAATTTGTATCAGGCGGTCGGCGTAGGTTTTGCTTGTGGCATAACCTGCTTGTTTCAAGCCTTTTGCCCAACTTTTATAGTCGGTGGTGCCATATTTGAACAGGAACGCGTAACGCTGATGCGTGCAAAGAAACTCCGAGTGGTCGATAAACGACTGATTTGCATCTTTGTACGAGCGGAAGCACTCGTTTGGGCGGTCATCATCGTGGTACATCGACTCGCCTTTCCAATCCTTGTGGCACTTGATGCCGAAGTGGTTGTTTGCCTTGCGAGCCAGCGTACTGTTGCCGTCGCCCGATTCCAGAATGCCTTGTGCCAGCGTGATGCTTGCCGGAATGCCCACACGGTTCATCTCCTGAACAGCAATCTTGCTATACTTGTTGATATATTGTTCGCGCGTAATACGCTGAGCCACAACTGTCTGCTGCAGCAAAACCAGTCCGACGACTGCAAATAAGAACTTCCGCATTTTCAATTTCGATTTAGGCAAATGTAGTTATATCTTTTCATTGTAGCCCAATCAAACATATCAAAACGGAAGAATGTTTGTGTGGCCGCTACAGCATTCATTCGTCTTTACATTTTCCCTTTCCAAACAAAGCAGCTGCCAAACTTAAGTTTTTCGTCTTCAGGCGTTTCACGAAATAGTCCGTATATTGCAGAGCCGCTGCCCGACATTGATGCGTAGGCCGCACCGGCATTGTAGAGAGCCGCTTTTATATTGGTCAGAACAGGGAACATTTCGAATATTGGTGCCTCAAAATCGTTCACCATCTTGCCGCGCCACTCTTCGGGCTTCTTGTCGATAAGGTCGGTGATGGGCGTTGCGGGACTGTGCGGTGTGAGCAGCTTGTAGGCCTGCGCGGTGTTAACGTGTACATCGGGTTTCACAATCACAATCGAGTAGCCTTTCAGATTGATATCCACCGGTTTGAGAATTTCGCCGCGGCTTGTGGCAAAGGCTGGTTTGTTCTGCACAAACAGGGCGCAGTCGCTGCCGAGCATTGCGGCGTAGCGTTGCATTGCGTCAACGCTCAGTTTCAGGTCGAACATCTTGTTGAGCGCGGTGATGGTGAAAGCGCCGTCGGCAGAGCCGCCACCCAGACCGGCGCCCATAGGAATCTGCTTTTTGAGCACGGCGCGCACCGGCGGCAGACTGTAATCGGCGTTGAGCAGATGGTAGGCGCGGCTCACAAGGTTGGAGTCGAGCGAGCCGTCGATGGGCAGGCCGTCAATCACCAATTCGAACTTTTTTGCACCGTGGCGCTTGTTCTCTGTTAATTTCAGTTCGTCGGTCAAACCGAACGGAACCATCAGACTTTCAAGGTTATGGAAGCCGTCGGGGCGCTTCTCGACGATGTTCAAACCAATGTTAATTTTTGCATTCGGACGGACTATCATATTCAATGTCAGTTTTATTCGTTTTTGTTTATAAATATAGCCAATAATTTTAGTGAGCAAACGCAGCCCCGCCTAAATTTGCGATGTCGAAAAAAATAATTGAAATGGCAAAAAAATTCACACCGGCAAAAGTTGAGCCGACGGAGAGCTTGTTCGCAGGTACTGGAAAGGTGCCGCCTCAGGCTGTCGATTTTGAGGAATCGGTTTTGGGTGCCCTCATGCTTGAGACTGATGCAATCATGCAAGTATCTGAAATACTGAAACCTGAGTATTTCTACAAGGAGGAACACGGCAAAATTTATATGGCCATCCTCAAGTTGCTGTCGAAGCATAACCCCATCGATGTTAATACAGTGGGGCAGCAGCTCAAAATCGACAAGGAGCTTGACGCTGTGGGTGGAATGTCGTACATCATCTACCTGACTAACCGCATTGCCTCGACGGCGCACATTGAGTACCATGCCCGCGTAATTGCGCAGAAATATACACAGCGTGAGCTTATCCGCATTGGTGCTGAGATGCAAAAACGTGGTTTTGAGGATGTTGAGGATGTTGCCGATATGCTTAATGAGGCAGAAAAGAGTCTTTTCGAGTTGGTTGAGGGAAATGTTAAAAAGCAGGTAGCAACCATGCAGCAGGTTTTTCAGGATGCCTACGAACAGCTTATGGCGGCCTCGGAGCGCGAAGACGGTTTGAGCGGTGTGCCGAGTGGATTTACAGCGCTTGACGATCTAACGTTAGGATGGCAGAAGTCGGACTTGATAATAATCGCAGCCCGTCCGGCCATGGGTAAGACGGCGTTTGTGCTTTCGATGGCTAAGAATATGGCCGTTGACAACAAAATACCGGTGGCAGTTTTCTCGCTTGAGATGTCGTCGGTTCAGCTTGTCAACCGAATTATCAGCAGCACTGCCGAAATACCAAGCAGTGTGCTGAAAACTGGCAAATTGACGAACGAAAACTGGAACAGTCTTAACAGCAACATACAGAAACTTGAGTCAGCACCAATGTATATTGATGATACTCCGGCATTGTCAATCAATGAATTCCGTTCAAAGGTGCGGCGGTTGAAAGAGACGAAGGATATAAAATTGGCCATCATCGACTACCTTCAGCTTATGACATCGGGCAGCAGTCAGCAGAGCCGCGAGCAGGAGGTGAGCACCATTTCGCGTAACCTCAAGGCGATAGCCAAGGAGGTAAACATTCCAATCATAGCCTTGAGCCAGTTGAGCCGTCAGGTTGAGCAGCGAGGCGGTGACAAGCGTCCGCAGCTTTCCGACTTGCGTGAGTCTGGAGCCATTGAGCAGGATGCTGACATGGTAATATTCATCCACAGACCTGAATACTACGGACTTAAGGTTGACGAGGCGGGCAATTCGCTTATCGGTATGGCTGAGATTATTGTGGCTAAACACCGTAACGGCGCTGTCGACGATGTGCGGTTACAATTCAAGAGTGAGTTCACCCGGTTCTGTAATCCAGAATCGCTTGGCTCGATACAGACTTTCAAATCGAAAATCAACAGCGCGCCTGATGAGTCTCCGGCCGCTGCAAGTGCCGGCATAACACCCAATTCGGACTTCGACACGCCAGCCTTCAATCCGCAAGCTGTCAACGCCGATTTGTCGCCTGTCAATAACGTTCCGTTTTAAACTTCTGCTGATTTGAAATTCTGGCGCAAAATATTGATTGTCAGCCTTGCGGCGATAATGGGGCAGGAGGCCTCGGCGCTCAGTCTGCTCGTGCCGATGGACGAGGCGCAGACCAACCATCTGAAGGCCTACGGCATTGCCTATTGGGTGCTCGAGAATCAGCTCGGCGCTCAGTGGCTGCTCAATTATCGCGGTGGCAGTTTTCTGTTGCCGTACAGCAAAGCCATTGAGACAGAGTGCGTTATCCGCAATGTCAGTTTCGAGGTTCTGGCCGATGCCAAAGCGGCCGCCATATTGGGTGAGATTGGCCGCGAGGATGTGAATATGGACGCTCTGAAGCTTGAGAAGGCACCGAAAATCGCCGTCTATTCGCCCAAAGACAAACTGCCGTGGGACGATGCCGTGACAATGGTGCTAACCTACGCCGAAATCCCGTACACGGTAATCTACGACGAGGAGATTGTTGGCGGCGAGCTGGCCAAATACGACTGGCTGCACCTTCACCACGAGGATTTTACAGGGCAGTACGGCAAGTTCTACGCCGCCTACAAAAACACCAGCTGGTACACAAGTCAGGTGCATAACGCTGAGGCCGATGCGCGCAAATTGGGCTTCAGCAAGGTGTCGAAGCTCAAGCTCTATGTGGCGCAGACCATCAAGCAGTATGTGGCCAACGGCGGATTCTTGTTTGCAATGTGCTCGGCCACCGATTCTTACGATGTGGCTCTGGCTGCCGCCGAAACCGACATCTGCGATGTGATGTACGACGGCGACGGTATGGACCTCAACGCCCAATCGAAGCTCAACTTCGGCAATACCTTTGCTTTCCAGAACTTTACGCTCGAGCGCAACCCGCTCATCTACGAGTATTCTGATATTGATGTAACATCAACGCGCCACGTGGCCCGCGAGGACGATTATTTCGCTCTGTTTGAGTTTTCGGCCAAGTGGGACCCAGTGCCAACAATGCTCTGCCAGAACCACGAGAACACCATCCGCGGCTTTATGGGGCAGACCACGGCCTACAATGCCAAATTGCTGAAACCTAACGTTTTGGTGATGGGGGAGAACAAGTCGGCGGGCGAGGTGCGTTACATTCACGGTGAGTTCGGACAAGGCACCTGGACATTCTACGGCGGCCACGATCCCGAAGATTATCAGCACTTTGTTGGCGACAAACCGACAAAACTCGAGATGTATCCAAACTCGCCCGGCTATCGGCTCATATTGAATAATGTGCTGTTCCCGGCCGCAAAAAAGAAAAAGCAGAAAACGTGATAAAACACTGAGGACACAAAGAAAACAAAGGGCACAGAGTGAAATATCTACCTGTGCCCTCTAAAATTTTGTCCACTTTAACTCAGAAGTTCTCTCTTTACCTCTGCGCTATCTGTGTTTCTAAAGCCTAAATCCCAACGTCATTACCAGAGCGCTGTTTTGTTTTTTTAGTGATGCGGCACTGCTGGTAAGGCTATACAAGTATTTGGTAGATTTTTGTTTAGCCAAACTGTAGCCGACATCAAACGAAAAGTGCTTGCTGCGGTATCCTACGCCCAAACTGTAAACCTTGCGGTTGGCCGAGGAGTTCTCGTACTCGCTCTTGTAGGGGCTGCCGTAGAATCCGAAGCCGCCGCGTGCAACCATAGGACCGAATGTCAGTTCGCCGCCCACGCGCAGATTCATTGTCGTGCGATAGATGTCCGAAATGTGGTTGTTAACATCTTCAAAAGTATCGTCGATGCCATCGTCATCATTCAGACTGGTTGCGGAGTAGTTGACAATCTCGCAGTCAACATCAATCAATCCGCGTTGCGGTACAACGAAAGCGACACTGCCCATAAATTTGGCTGGTAGGTACATATTCCAGTCAATTCCGCCACTCGATTTGTTATTGTAGTGTTGGGTAGTATTGTCAGTGAACCACACATCCGACTCCACACACGATCCGTAGTCATCGCTTAAATTGAGTATGGTTGGTGTGTGGAAAGCCGCGCCAACTCTCACATTGTCAGTCAGCCATCCAATAAAGCCCAATTTCATGTTCAAGCCGGTGCCTGATGTTGTGTATTCATCGGTGACTGCAAAATTGCTTACTGCAAAATCTTCAATAACAGGTATTTCAATATATTTTGAGGTCTGCTTGTAGTTGACGCTGACAATGTTCAGCGAACCGCCTATATAATATTTGTCATTAAGGTTGAGTCCGATAGAGAAGCTATACTCGCCAAGGCTGCCCGATGTGTTTACTGATTTGCGCTGGTTCGAGCCGTATAAATCGGCAGATTCGTAGTCGTTGATCCATATATTATTGGTCGAGTCGAAAAAGAACAGATTTGATTGATAGAACAGATTTTTATACCATACGTCAGCGTTGAAATCGTCAACTTCCTTGTCGAGCATCGAGCTTTTGTCGTTGTATCCTTTTGCCACATAGCCACCTTCGAAGTTCGCCAAACGGTTGTAAACCATACCTATGCTTAACGAAGCGATTCCAAAATCCTCGTCGCCATGAAAAACTGACACAAAACCTACGTTGGAGAATTTGAAGCTGCTAGTGTTTGCGTTCGAATTAGATTCGCAGTATTTCGTCTTGGCTTTCTCAGTGTTCCACATTGGCGAGAACGAAAGTTGGTCGTTGCGATAGACTGCCACGCCGGCCGGATTGATGCTGATGGCCGACATATCGCCGCCGATGGCGCCCATTGCGCCGCCCACCGATATGAATTTGGCTGTTCCCAGCGGTACTATGTTCGAGTATCGGATGGCGTCATCTTCGTTTTGTGCCATTGCCGATGTGGCGGAAATGGCCATCAAAATAACTGGTAATATTCTGTTTTTCATATGCTTGCGTTTTAGTTGACAATTTAATTATCTGCGTCCGCGGCTAGCCCCACTGCTGTGGCTGCCACCGCCGCTGCTACGGCTGCCGCCACCATAGCTGCCGCCTGACGGGCTGCTGCTGGGCGTGTAGCTTGAACGCGATGGAGTGCTACTACTACTGCGCGGTGTCGATGACGAACGGCTTCCGCTACTGTAGCTTCCGCCACCGTAGCTGCTGCTAGGCGTGTAGCTTGAGCGCGAGGGCGCGCTGCTACTACTGTGCGGTGTCGATGATGAACGGGTTGCGTTGTTGGTGCTGCCCGAGCGTATTTGGTTGTTTGTGTTGACTGATGTGTTGCTGCGTTGCGGCGATGACGAGTATGTGCTCGACGATGAGCGGGTAGTTGAAGTTGCCCGGGTTGCATTGGTCGTGCTTCCGTTGCGAATCTCGTTCTTTGGTCGCGAGTTTACTTGTCCCGACACTGTGCTTCCGCTGCCGCCACGGTTGATGCCTGTTGCGCGTGTGGCTGACGATTGGCTGCTTTTTGATGCGGCACGTGTTGTTGATGAGCCAACCGATTTGTTACTGTTGCTAGTTGCAGCATTGTTTTGTGATGCGCGTCCGCGGACGGTAGCTGTGCTGCCCGAAGCACTGTGTCTTGCGTTGCCAACCGATGACGATGTTGCGCGAGCAGAGCCGCCGCTGTGGCTGATTCCACCGCCGCCAGTGGAACGGTCGCTTGCCACACCGCTTGCCGATGTGCGGCGTCGTCCATAGGTGTAGCTGTGGTTGTTATGGTCGTCGCGGTCGTGGTGGTGCGCCACATCGTTGTGATGGTGGTGCGGGCGATGACGGTGATAGGCGTATGACGGGTAGTGGTGATAGTACCACGGGTCGTAATAGCTGTAATATCCGTAGTAACCATAATATCCGTAGTAGCCGTAATATCCGTAGTAATAGTCCCAATACGCATAGTGGCGGTAGGGCGAGTACCAATAGTAGTCGTAATCGTACCAATATGGGCCGTAGTGCCATCCGAAGCGCCAGCTCCAGTTGTCGTAACCATATCCGTAGTAATAGTTTACGGTGATTGGCGCAACTTCAACCTCGTCTTCGCCATCGGCAAAATACTTTCCGTTGTAGTTGTCGCTGAAACGCTGCAGACGGCGCTCATATTCGCCCGGCTCAACATCGTCATCAATAACATTACTGTCAGCGTAAGCTGTTGTGTCATAATCGGTTTTCGCGGCTGCGCTCAAAATGCTCTCAGCGTCGTTGTCAGGCGCGGCGTATGTCGTTTCGCGCACATCGGTTTTGGGGTTATAATACACGTCGTCGTAGTAGTAACCACTCAATCCGGCCATTGAACCACACGATGTTAGCGCTATCGCACCAGCCACCGTCAACATTAAAGTCAGATTTTTCATAGTTGTAGTATTTTGCGTTTATAACTCATTTCTAATCTTTCCTAAAATTCGCTTATTTTGCGCCTTGTTTTATAATGACGAAAAAGCATAAATAATGTTTCAAATATATCAAATAATTAAGAGATGGGCAAATTTTTAACTTCAAGAAGCGAGAATTATTCGCAATGGTACAACGAGTTGGTTGTGAAAGCCGACTTGGCCGAGAACTCAGCCGTGCGTGGCTGTATGGTGATAAAACCTTATGGATATGCAATTTGGGAGAAGATGCACGATGCTTTGGACAAGATGTTCAAAGAGACCGGGCACGTGAACGCATATTTTCCGCTTTTCATCCCGAAATCGTTCCTTAGCCGCGAGGCCGACCACGTTGAGGGCTTTGCCAAAGAGTGCGCCGTGGTTACCCACTACCGTCTGAAAACCAATCCCGACGGCTCGGGCGTGATTGTTGACCCTGAGGCCAAACTCGAGGAGGAACTGATTGTCCGTCCGACTTCGGAGACTATCATCTGGAGCACATATAAAAACTGGATTCAGTCGTACCGCGACCTGCCGATTTTGTGCAACCAATGGGCCAACGTTGTCCGCTGGGAGATGCGCACGCGTTTGTTCCTTCGCACCGCCGAATTCCTTTGGCAGGAAGGCCACACAGCCCACGCCACCAAAGAGGAGGCCGAGGTTGAGGCCCGCAAGATGCTCGATGTTTATGCCAAGTTTGCCGAGGAGTTTATGGCCGTGCCGGTCATCAAAGGTGTGAAGACGGCCAACGAGCGTTTCGCCGGCGCTCTCGACACCTACTGCATCGAGGCGCTGATGCAGGATGGCAAGGCTCTGCAGGCTGGTACATCGCACTTCCTGGGACAGAATTTCGCGAAAGCGTTCGATGTGAAATTCCTGAACAAAGAGGGCAAGCAGGAGTTGGTTTGGGCCACAAGCTGGGGTGTTTCAACCCGTCTGATGGGCGCACTCATAATGTCGCATTCCGACGACAACGGCCTTGTTCTGCCGCCGAAACTCGCACCAATTCAGGTAGTTATCGTGCCAATCTTCAAAGGCGACGAGGAGAATGCCAAGATGCGTGAGTTGGGCAACAAACTCAAAGCCGACCTTGAGGCTAAAGGCCTGTCAGTCAAGTTCGATGACCGCGACACGCAGAAACCGGGCTGGAAGTTTGCTCAGTACGAGCTGCAGGGCGTTCCGGTGCGCATCGCCTTTGGCGCCCGCGACCTTGAGAACGGCACCGTTGAGATTGCCCGCCGCGACACGCTTGAGAAGGAAACCTATCCGGTTGGTCAGGCTGTTGACATCTGCACCAAGCTGATGGACGAGATTCAGGCCAACATCTACAAGAAAGCGCTCGATTTCCGCGCCGCCAACATCACCAAAGTCGATACTTGGGAAGAATTTGAGGCAGCGCTCGCGAAGGGCGGTTTTGTGTCGGCTCACTGGGACGGCACCACCGAAACCGAGGTTGCAATCAAAGAGAAGACGAAGGCCACCATCCGCTGTATTCCGTTGGGCAACCCGCTCGAGGATGGAAAGTGCATCCTGACTGGCAAGCCGTCGAAGCAGCGGGTGCTGTTTGCGATTGCTTACTAATCGAAGGATTGAATAACTGAAGGATTGAATGAGGCCTGGCAGACATTGTGTTTGTCGGGCTTTTTTTGTGCTTGCTTTCAGCGTTTTTTGTTTGAGTTGCCGTAGGTTTCTTCCGTCTCGGCGGCCATTGGCAGCGATTCTTCTTCGGGTAGGGTGTAGGAGCGGGGCTTGTTGTTGATGGCCAGAAAGTTACGGTTGAGCGCAACTTCCACTTCCCACATTGTATGCTCGAAGCGGGCGGGCGTGAGCTGACATTCCCAAACCACAATCACTTGCCAGCCGTTTTGCAGCAAAATCTGGTAGTTCTGCTGGTCGCGCTCGTGGTTACGGTTGATTTTGGCTTGCCAAAACGCCACGTTGCTCTTCGGCATACGAAACTTGTCGCAACCGCTGTGCCCGTGCCAAAAGCAGCCGTTGACAAAAATAGCCGTGCGGTAGCGGCGCAGCACCACATCGGGCTTGCCAGGCACGCTGCGTACATTGAGCCTATAGCGGTAGCCGCGTTGCCACAGCCACTGGCGCACCTTCAGCTCGGGCTTGGTGTTGCGGCTGCGGATATGCGACATACAGCGGTGCCGCTGTTCGGGTGTTAGTGGGTCGGGCATAGCGGGGCGTTACTTGATTCCTTCGATAAACTTGTCGAAATCAGACATTATGGTCTTATCCTGAATTCTGCGAAATTTTTCGTATTCGCCCAAAGCCTTGGCTTCTGCCTCTTCGTGAGTAACAGTCCCGGCATCTTTCAAAATATCGTAATCGTTGAATTGCAAGTATTTTTCCAGAACCTGTTCCCATTCCGACATTTTTGTTAGAATATGTCTTCTGGCTCTGTTTTCGGCTGTATCGAGAAAAGCTGTCGTCAAAAGGTTCAGCGATTCAACCTCATGTTCCGAAAGGTAATTCTTGGCAACAGTGACATCGCTTTTCACCACGCGGCCGTCGGGGGCGTTTTTCCAGGTCATCAAACCCATATACGGCTTTTCGGCATTGGCTCGGTCGTATATTATTTCGGCTGCCGTTTGGTGGGTTACAGCATAATGCATCATATTCTGGATTGTCTTGTAGAACTGCCGGGTTATTTCAGCCTGTGCATCGTAATCGCAACTGCATTCGGCATATATATCGGTGATTTTCTGGTAGTAACGTCGTTCCGACGTGCGTATTTCACGAATACGCTCAAGAAGTTCCTCAAAGTAATCGGCACCAAATACATTCTTTCCTTTAAGCCTTTCGTCATCCATTGCGAAACCCTTGACAATGTATTGCTTAAGCACATCAGTCGCCCACCTGCGGAATTGTGTGGCCTCGTAACTGTTCACGCGGTAACCAACGGCAATGATGGCATCCAAATTATACATCATAACGCCTTGCTCGTCGCAATTGTCCGACGGAATTCGAATTTTTCGAATTGCTGCGGATAATTGCACTTCTCCGCTTTTGTCTATTTCTGACAAATGGTAGTTTATGGTAGAGACGGCAACACCAAAAAGTTCGCTCATTCGTTTTTGCGAAAGCCAGAAAGTTTCATTGTTGAACACAACAGAAACGTTCACTTTGCCTGTCGATGACTTGTACATCAAAACATTGCCTTCGATGCTTGCGGCAATGTCGGCTGAAGACATATTGTTGGTGAAATAATCTTTTGCGGTCTTTACCTGCGCTTTTTTCTGGTCGGCGTTCAGCACAACGGCAATGCAGGCGGTGCGTGACAACAATGTCGATTTCACTTTGCGGTAGCCGCTGTTGTGTAGTTGTGCCATTTCCTCGATTTCCACAATGTGCTCTTTCAAATCCAGGCCCTTTTCCTTTTGCAGAAACAGTGAAACCTTGTCAATCAGCCTTTCGAAGTTCCAATATTTTTGGTAACCTAATAATAGTGCCAATTTGCGCGAATTCCACCATTCGAGGCCATTGTTGTCGGATTCTTTGATGGAATCGAAAGCCGATTGAAGTTCTTGTGGCTGAAAGAGTTTTGTGCTGTCTTGCATGGCTGTTAATGCTTTGTCGTGCGTTTGTTCTAATAAGCTGATATGAGTTGGTTATATACCATAATTCTATACGCCAAAGGTACTTATTATTCTCGAAAACTTTGCACAAAGAAAAAACGCCGATACCGGCGATACGGTCAACTGGCCGTTGAATATCCGGCCACAGCGGTTTTCTTTTGTGTTTGTATTAATGCAAAACAAAATGACACTGCAGGAAAAACTCGGGAAGGCTATTGTGCAGCTTCGCAAGCAGCGCGGGCTGGCGCAAGAGAAATTCGCCAACGACGCCGAAATCGACCGCCGCTATATGAGCGACATTGAGAACGGCAAACGCAACATATCAATCGATGTTATTGAAAGGCTTGCTAACAGCTTTGGAATCAGCGTAAGCGAATTATTCTCGATAGCCGAAAACATTGACAGCAACCGCACCCTTGACCAACTCAAAGAGTGGCTCTGCGATATGGGCTACGAAGATACCGTAGTGATGGAAAACCCCGATTACCTTTCTGCCATTGTCGGCGTCAGCGACGACGGCCGCTTGATTTACGATTACGAGAAAATGGTTGAGCACCTTATGTCCACCGACGGAATGGACTACGAAGAAGCCAGCGAGTTTATCGATTTCAACACCATTGGCGCGCTACCCTATATGGGCGAGAAACGGCCGGTGATAATGAATAAGATTGAAGAATAGTTATGGCAAGGTGCTTATATTCAGACGGTTTTGCCCAATTCGTAAAAGCAGATGTAAACGCGGTTGTCGGGCAGTTGCATTGCAATTACCACGGCGATGCCCTTACCACAACCAACGAAGCTTGGAAGGGCGAAGTTGAGCTGTTGCAAACGGTTCTTGCACCTTGGCAAAATGAAGATGCTGAGATTATTTTCGAGTATGACATTCCGCGCCTTGGCAAACGCATAGATGTTGTGCTTCTGCTTCGCGGAATTATTTTTTGCCTTGAGTTCAAAGTTGGGCAAAAAGACGCGTTGCAAGCTGATGTCGACCAAGTGATGGATTATGCTCTCGACCTGAAAAATTTCCACAAATTCAGTCACGACCGCACAATCGTTCCAATTCTTATTCCAACAAACTATCCTTCAGCAACTTCCGAATTTCAGCCGTCAGTCTATAACGATGACATTTACAACCCTTTAATCTCGGGTGCCGATGGCCTGCAAAGCCTAATAAACAATATTTTATTGCGAGAAAAAACGCCTTCGGGCACCATTGCTAATTGGGTGATAAGCCCTTACAAGCCAACGCCAACCATTGTTGAAGCTGCCAGAGCATTGTACGAGAATCACTCGGTTGAAGACATTACAAGACACGAAGCCGACAATGTTTCGACAGATAGAACTATCAATTACATTCTCAGCATTATAGAGCGAAGTAAAAACAGCGGGCAGAAAAGCATTTGCTTTGTGACGGGTGTTCCCGGCGCGGGAAAAACGCTTGTCGGGCTCGATGTGGCTATAAAACAGACGTGTAAGGACAAAGAAAATGGCGCGGTTTATCTGTCAGGCAACGGCCCATTGGTTGCGGTTTTGACAGAAGCTCTTGCGCGTAATAATGTGGAAAAGAGTAAATTGCGTGGCGAGAAAAGAAACAAGTCCGATGCAGAACGCGATGTCAGAAAATTCATTCAGGTAATCCACCGCTATCGCGAGAATATGATTCTCAAGATTAAAAATCCGATAGAAAACGGTGTGGTTGAGATTGACCCCGAAAAATCGATAAAGGTTGATGAAAAGTCGGGCCACGCCGAAGTTGAGCACGTTGCTATTTTCGACGAAGCACAGCGCAGTTGGACGCACAAACGCATAGCTGATTATCTGAAGCGCGGTGGCACATACGGTAACAAAACGAAAGTTGCTGATTTCCCGATGTCAGAAGCCGAATTTTTGATATGGTCGCTCGACCAGCGAAAAGATTGGGCCACAATTGTTTGCCTTGTGGGCGGCGGCCAAGAGATAAACACGGGCGAAGCCGGCATTGCCGAGTGGATTGCGGCGCTTAACAACCGGTTCCAGCATTGGCAGATATTCATTTCCGATAAACTGACCGAGCCCGAATATGCCGAAGGTCGTGTTAATGAACTATTGCAAAACAATCCGAAAGTTACGTTTGCGAATGACTTGCACCTATCGGTCAGCCTACGCTCGTTTCGAGCCGAAAAACTATCGGCTTTCGTCCATTCAATGCTATCGTTCAATACTGATGCGGCGCTGTTATACAATGAGATACAAAACCGAAATTATCCCATAGTTCTTACTCGCGACATAAACAAAGCCCGCGAATGGCTTAGGGATAAAGCTCGCGGAAACGAACACACCGGTTTGCTTGTTACGAAAGTCGCGGCACGATTCAAACCATTGGCAGTTAGCGTATTGCAGCAAGGCGACGAGAACGCCATACATTGGTTTTTGGAAGATAAAACAGATGTGCGTTCGTCGAATTATCTTGAAGACGCCGCAACCGAAATACAAGTGCAAGGTTTGGAACTCGACTACACTTGCGTGCTTTGGGACGCTGATATGAGATGCAACAATAATAAATGGACATTCTACAAATTCAGTAATACCACAAGCAAATGGTCGCCAGAGAATAATGAAGAGAATCGTAAATATGCTCTCAACGCTTATCGTGTCCTACTTACTCGGGCCCGTCAGGGTATGGTTATTTGTGTTCCTTATGGCAACGAGAAGAAAAATGCCGATGGCTTCCCCGAAGACCCGACACGTTTGCCCGAATTTTACAATGGCACATATAATTATTTGAAATCATTAGGATTGAAAGAATTGTGATACAATCTTGCAAAATCATAATTTTGCATTATGAAAACAATCCAAGTCTCCGCCGCCATAATCCACGACCACGCCGGCCGCACTCAATAAAGAAATCGGCTGAGGATTTGCTTCCACTTGGTAACTTGTTCAACGCGATGAACATTTTATCTGAATTTTTGTTCAACGTCTTGAACATTTTATGTATAAATATGTTCAACATAATGAACATTATCGCCGTGGTTTTTTTTAGCGCCATTTGTGCTCGAAAAGCAACTCATTTTGTTTCCTTATGGAAATAAATTAATGCATTTTTGCCCCTGTAATGGGCAAGTGCCAATTATACATTTTGAAAGACAAGATTTTCCAAAATGAAAACAATCACCGTCTCTGCCGCCATAATCTAAGTGCTCTGATAATCACAAAAACGATGCGAAATAGACTGGCAAACAAGTTGTCGGGCCGTCTTTGTAATAATATTTTGCGTAAAGCAAAATCTGTTCGCCGATTCGCTACTAGAACTTTTGGCAAAACTCATCGAGCTATTTATTTGTCTTGTAACCCGAATTCAATTATTGAACTTGCATTGTATTGCCCATACTTTTCAATTGAAGATTCTGACCAATTTCCTTCAATTGCCTTTTGAATTTTTTGAATATCAAATTGTATAACCTGCTGTTTTGCCTCATTTTCTAACAAACCATATTTTGAAACCCATCTGTTTCGTAGCGTAGAGTGTCAACCATTGGCTTTTCCCATTCTAAATGAGCCAAAGATTTGAAACGACTGTTTGAAGAAAGCCATCTGAAAGGCCTCCACAACCTGCGAATAAATCTATGAATGAGAATTTGGGTTTTTCGGGCGCTGGAAATGGTACATTAAAGAAATTGTTGAACATATTATATTGAAGCGGCGATTCTGCAACCTCCCAAATCTATTCGTCTGTTAATTCATCGTCTTTCCCTTGACGGTATTTTTTCTGGAAAGGAACTCTCTGATGGCCATTATGAGCTTCTCTTTTTTTTCGTGGTTCAGTTTTTCTTGGTTGTTATGTAAGTAATGGCTTAAAACAGCGATTTGGTTTTCATATGAAGTCTCACCGTAAAATTTCACACCATTTTCTTCATCGACATATTCGGGAAAATTTACCAGATTGCTTTTGTCCTTTTACTTTTTTGGGGTTACTCATATCTTCTTA
>CAMHPA010000010.1 GCA_946186925.1 uncultured Bacteroidota bacterium
TTATTATCATGAAACTCACCCCGATACTAAGATAGTATATACAAAAGCAGATAGATTCGGCGCAGAAAAAAGCTCTTTAATTGTTCCTGAATATAATTATGAAAATTTGATTTGGAAAAATTCCATTTTTGTTACGGCAATGTATAAGCGAAGCGATTATGAAAATACATCTGGGTATGATGAACGAATGAAGTTGGGATTAGAGGATTGGGACTTTTGGCTTTCTTTGTTAAAAAAAGGAGATACTGTACATATTATAGATGAAGTGTTATTTCATTATCGATATGGCTCCAATTATAATTCTCCCAATGCAAAAAAGAATAATGAACAGCTTTTAAGGGTCATATACAATAATCATAAAGATATATATAGCAAATATTGTGAGGATATAATCATATTGAAGCGGAATGTTATGTCAAGAGAGGAAACAATAGATTTGTATAAGAATTCAAGTTCATATAAAGTGGGACACTTTTTATTGTCTCCCATTATATATCTAAAATCCTTATTGCGCCATAAAGAATAGTCTTGTTATATATGAAGTTAAGTTGGTTTTCAAAAAATATGAAGCGATAATTATGCAGTATTACAAGGAGGTGGCAAAGTTCAAATTGAAAAAGATTTTTAGGAAATAATTATCTTTTGTGTTGCGAAAAATAACCGCCACTATTTTAGCGGTGGTTAAAATTGGGAAGAAATATGAACATTATTTAAATGAAACCCCTTTTTAACATATACTTGCTCTTTGCTCTTTATTTCTACCGTTTGCTTGCGTGGGTGTGCGGAGTGTTTATGCGTAAGCGATGCGGTGCAGACGGCATTCTTTTCCTTGAAAATTTCCCTATAGAAAATGCTGGCTATCAATATCGGGCATACAAGTGGAAGGAAATGTTTGAAAAGAATGGCCAGCGTTGCGAGGTGCTTACCATATTTGCCAATAAGAATGATTTTGATGAGCAGTTCCGAAATATGCCAATGTTGCTTGTCCGCGCAATGCGGCGACGGTTTCGTCAATGTCTGTATGCAAGACAATTCGCTGTTGTAATTGTGCGCCGCGAATTACTTCAGTTTAATGACTACGGCAACCTATTTATGGAGAAGTTTCTTTTGCAGATACACCCGAACGTAATTTTAGATTTTGACGACGACATATCTGCTTCAAAGAAAGAACCACGTAAAATCACCAACTTGTACGGTAGGTTATTGCAGGAGAATGGAAATAAATTCAATGATTCATTAAGATTGTATAAACGTTTTGTCGTCGGTTCTGATTATTTGAAGGTGATAGTATTGTCGGAAAATAAAAATGTCGGTAAAGACGATGTTTTGGTTATGCCCACCTGCGTTGATTATAATAATTCCCCCGCCAAAGCGTACAACAACAAGACTGAAGAAATTGTTTTCGGCTGGATTGGCGGTAATCACAACTTGCACTATTTGGATATGCTTGTGGAACCGTTGAACAGACTGATGGGTGATTTCATGTTCAAACTTGTTGTCGTGGCAGGGTGCGATTATGCGAATGCAAATGCCAAATTCATAATCGAAAACAAAAAATGGAGTCTTGAATCTGAAAAAGATTTGATCAAGAGTTTCGATATCGGATTGATGCCCATTTATGACAACGCCGTGGGCCGAGGAAAGTGTGGCTTCAAGTTGCTGCAATATATGGGATTGGGAGTTGTCGGCATTGCAACAAATGTTACTGTAAACGGAGAAATAATAACCGATGGAGAAAACGGATTCTTAGTTAATGCCAACAATTCTGACTGGTATGAGGTTTTAAAAAAGACTCTATCTTTACAAAACAAATATGCAGAGTTAGGCGCTAATGCGAGAAATATTGTTGAGGAAAGGTACTCTTTCGAAGCAAATGCGTCACGGTATATTGAGTTTATGCAAAAAAGCTTGTTTATGAATTAAAAGTCAGTAAAATGAAGAACAATAACATATTGATTTTAGCCCCGCATACCGATGATGGAGAATTGGGAGTTGGAGGAACCATAAGCCGTTTTATTGAGGAAGGTGCTAATGTTTATTATGCGGCATTTTCAACAGCAGAGCAGTCGGTGCCAGAGGGTTTTGAAAAAGATGTGCTGAAAACCGAAGTGAAGAATG
This sequence comes from uncultured Bacteroidota bacterium, assembly GCA_946186925.1. Lineage (GTDB taxonomy): Bacteria > Bacteroidota > Bacteroidia > Bacteroidales > SZUA-534 > RUG13583. The sequence continues at coordinate 2,119 of CAMHPA010000010.1, forward strand.
CCACCGCGCGGCTTGGCATTAAGCCAGAGAATCTTTTCATATATGGTTATGAAGTCCGAAAACTCAATTATTTCCGCCAGCCGATACTCGAGGAAATGGTCAGATTGAAGCGGGAGTTAAAGCCCGATCTTGTTTTTATGCCAAGTCTGCACGATATTCATCAAGACCATTCCACAATTGCGCAGGAAGGATTGCGGGCTTTTAAAACAACCAACATATTGGGGTATGAGTTGATATGGAACAATCTGTCGTTTGACACCACATCGTTCGTACGGCTCGAGGAGAGGCATCTTATTTCGAAGTACAATGCCTTGCAAGAGTACAAATCACAGGCAAGAAAAGACTATATGTCGAAGGACTTTGTGTTTTCGCTCGCAAGGAGCAGGGGTGTGCAAATTGGATGCGAATATGCCGAGGCATTTGAGGTGGTTAGAATGATTTTTTAGTGATGAAGAAAATTCTGGTTCTGCTCGATAATGCTTTTAAAAACGACAGGCGTGTGTCGCGTGAGTCGGAGACTCTTGTTGGTGCAGGATTTGAGGTTGATCTTGTCGCAGTAAAGGATGATGGTTCGCCCGAAAATGAGACTATCAATGGAGTAAATGTTCATCGGCTATTAAACACAGATATATACGATATTAAGAGATGGCGGTGTTTCAAGCGCTATGCACAAATGATTGTCGACAGATTCGAATTTGATATTATTCATGCCAACGATCAGGCAATGCTGCATCTTGGTAGTTGCATAAAAAAGATCAAGCCATCAATAATACTTGTTTATGATTCTCACGAATTGTTTCATTCTTGGCCGTTGAATGCTTCGAACTTCAATAGTATTCCTATTATGCTGAAATCTTATGTTGTGAGAAACCTGCAGATAAGGCGGGAAAGAAGGAATGGCAAGTATATCGACCAGATTATCACTGTCAACAATTCGTTGGCGACAGATTTGCAGCGGTATATGAAAGCAAAACGGAAGGTGTGTGTGGTACGCAATATTCCGGAAAAGTGTAGCGCGGTTGAGAAAACAGATATTCTGCGCAAAGAATTTGATATTCCACAGTCAACTAAGATTCTTGTTTTTATTGGAGCCAACATATATGCTCGTACACTAAACCTCGAGCAGGTAATCGACGAGATTGCCAACGTTCCCGATCTGGCTTTGGTCTTTATTTGTGGTGAAAACAAGAATGCCGAGCCAATACATGAATATGTTAAGTCTAAGAATGTTGGAAATGTTTTTTTTCATGGACTTATTCCTCCAAGCGACATTCCTAAATTCTTGTCATCTGCCGATGTTGGGCTTGTGCCCACTTGGAATAAGAATGATATGTCGTATTGGTATGCACTTGATAATAAATTGTTTGAATATATAAATGCGGGCATACCTGTGCTTGCCACCCAGCAACCGGAATACCAAAACATTATTGAAAACTATAATTGTGGTGTATGTGTGAATCCGGACAAAAAAGGGGCTTATTTGGATGGGTTCAATATCATATTGGACCATTATGCAGAGTTGCAGGCGAAAGTTAAAGCCGCTGCAGAAGTTTTGACTTGGGAGAATGAGCAAAAAAAACTTGTTGAACTTTATAAATCATTGTAATGACCAAAATATGCGCCATACATCAACCCAATTTTTTCCCATGGTTAGGATATTTCTACAAAATCGCGAAATCTGATGTTTTCGTAATTTTGGACACAGTGGATATAGAAGTTGGAACGGCAAGTGCTATAACTAATAGAACAAGAATAAAAACATCAACGGGTGTTCAATGGATTACGATCCCAATTAAGAAAGGCAGTAGTAAAGTGATTAAAGACATTGTTATCGACAATACAAAACGTTGGCGGGAGACAATGTTAAAAACTATATACCTACAATACAAAAAGTCGCAGAATTTCGAACAGTTTTATCCAGTGGTTGAGGACTTGTTAAATTATCAGACCGATAATCTGTCGGAGTATAATGTGCATATAATAGAAAGTATATCAAGGTTTATGGGCATTAAAACAAATATCGTTATTGCTTCGGAAATGAAGGATTTGTCCAATGACCGTAATATGCGGCTTATTGATATTTGCCGGCAGAACGGATGCGAAACGTATTTGTCGGGCAATGGGGGACGCAAATACCACGATGAGCGGTTATTCGCAGAAAATGGTATTAATGTTAAATATACCGATTTTATTCACCCAGAATACAAACAACTGCATGGTGAATTTGCCCAAGGTCTGAGCGTAATGGACTATATTTTTAATGACGGCTCTGAATTATGGAAGTAGTTGTAACATACGATAATCCGCGAAATGTGGATGAGTGGAATGCATTGTGCAAGGAGTGTGGAAATTATTTGCAGACCACTATGCGTTCCGAATTATCAAAATTTTATGGGCAACGCCAAGTATATTTCGAAGTTGTTGATAATGTTCGGATTGTTGGTGGGGTGAAACTGGAGATATGGCAGAGTAAAAAAATAGGTTTTTTGATACCAAAAATATCAAAATCTCTGTCACAATTTGGTGAATACATTTTGAGGTGTGATTGTGAAAAAACAGATGTCGTGGTTCGCTTGTTGAATCAGCGAATTGCAGAATATGTGAATGAGGAAAGAATCGTTACGTTTTCTGTTAAAGGTTTTTATTCCTCTGAGTACATATCGACGAATCATTCTTTGTTATATGAAGATTCCGGCAGAAAGGTGTTTTCTCAAGTTGATTTTGATGTTGCATATATCGACTTGACTAAAAGCATTGCTGATATATATGCTGGGATGCATATGAAGCATCGAAATATGATAAGTAAGGCAAAAAGACAAGGATTGGATTTCGAGAAAATAGATTGTGATCCACAAATAATGAATATGATGCTGTCTGAAACATATTCTGTGCAAAACAAAAAATCACCTAATCGTCAGTATATCGAGAAGGAAATTGATGTGGGGAGAAAAAGTGGTATCAGCAGAATGTATGTGTGCCGTATGGGCGATGTAATATTATCCTGTGCGCTGGTAAATGTTTATGGGAAAACTGCAGATTATTCTTTTGGGGGAAACAGAAAGAACGATTGTGGTGCCGGACAATATTTACAATATAATATATGTAATGATTTGAAAAGAAGTGGTGTTGAATGGTATTCTTTAGGACAGGTTGCAAAAACTATTGATGAGAACAACCTAAAATTCTCAGAAGGAATTACACGATTCAAAATGAGATTTGGTTGTAAACGTTATCCAAGTAAAAAAGTTTTATATGTTTTTTCCCCAGTAAAATATTGGGTTTGGAGAACCTTGTGTAAGATATTTATTGGTGATTGTAGAAACTAGAACATGTAACAATATGCTATCTTTATTTCGAAAAGTACGAAAACCTAGTCTTAAAGATGACTTTTCATAAAGCGTAGAGCTGCATTTTGCGATAAATATTGAAATCGAATCATACATATTGTCAAACAAAATGATTCGGAGCGATTATTTTAGGCGAATCGTAGAGTGAGTGATAGTTTTGGCGTAACGTTAGATGTTGTGAATTGTTCAATTAAGGAATGATTTTAGCGTAAAATTTGGAGTTATAGTCCTAATTTTAGCGTAAAATTTATACCTATACTACCAAATATTAGCGTAAATTTTGGTAGTATAATGCAAGATTTTGGCGTAAAATTTGGAAGTTGGTCTATTACTTTGTATGTTTGCAAAAAAATAAGGAACTATGAAACAGGTGATTGACAGGCAAATGTTACAAGGAATACAAGACATTCTGTCGTCTTCGTTAGGCAGAATCGTTGTTTTTACAGGAGCGAGACAAGTTGGAAAGACCACGTTTGTGAAACGCTATTTCCCTAAATACGAGTACATTTCGGTTGAGGACCCTGTGGCAAGTTCAGAGTACGGGCAGTTGACTGCCGATATGTGGCACGCTGCCTATCCGATGGCTATTCTCGACGAAGTTCAGAAAATGCCGCAACTTGTCGAGAGCGTGAAAGCAACCTACGACAAGTTCGACGATGTGCGGTATATTCTTCTGGGTTCGAGCCAGATACTATTGCTTAACAAAGTAAAGGAGAGCCTGGCAGGGCGATGCTCAATTTTTTCGCTTTATCCACTCACGTTGCCAGAGTTGATTACGCAAGGCACCGACAATGCCGTGCAAATGTCGCCGTTTCAGCAGATTATAAAAAACGGAATGGCGGATGTGATGTTTATGCCGTCGTTTCTGTTCGATAAGAATTATGCCGTCAAAATGCAGCAGTGGCAGTATTACCTTCGGTTTGGCGGGTATCCAAAACTGACCGACAGGCAGTTGACCGACAATTTGCGCTACGAGTGGCTGTCGGATTATGTGCGCACCTATTTAGAGCGCGATGTCCGCGACCTTGCAATGATTCGTGACCTTGAGCCGTATGTGAAACTACAGCAGGCATTGGCTGCCGACACGGGGCAGATTCTGAACGAGACGTCGCTGTCGAAAGAGATTGGCGTAACCACCAAAACGGTTAAGAACTATTTGCAATACTTGTCGTTGAGTTATCAGACGCTAATCCTTCCCGCGTGGAGCAGAAACATTAACAAGCGATTGGTGAAAGCGCCCAAAATCCACTATCTAGACAATGGCGTGGTTCAGGCGGTTTTGAAAAAACGTGGCGGATTGACAGGCGGCGAGTTCGAGAGTGCCGTTGTTTCTGAGATTTACAAGCAAGTGAACAACATTCGTGCTCGCGTGAATTTTTATTATTTGCGCACCCACGACGGCAAAGAGGTTGACTTACTGATAGAGACGCAGGATGGCTATTACGCTTTCGAGATAAAGATGGCGGAGCACGTCTCGGCCACCGACGCCCGCCATTTGCGTAACTTGCAGGAGTTTCTCGACAAGCCGCTGCTGCACTCGTTCCTGCTTTCGAATGACAACCAGACGCACCATTTTTCGGATTCAATAACCGCGGTTAGCACCGCATATTTCTTAGGCTGATTCCGACAAGATTAAATATAAATTACAATGGGGCTATATGGTTAATGGCTGAATTATATTTGATTATTGTGCCGAAGTGTGGATTTTTGTCGAAAACATGGTGCATTTTCCACTGCGCGCCTTTATTTTTGCAACACATTGAAAAACGATGAAACGTTACTTGATAATCCGGCTCAGTTCCATTGGCGACATTGTGCTCACAACGCCTGTTGTGCGGTGCCTGAAGGCGCGTTGCGACGCGGGCGACGAAGTGCATTTTCTCACCAAACCGCAGTTTGCGGGTATTCTTGAAAGCAATCCTAATGTGGATAAAGTGCTGACTCTCAAGCCGCGGCTGATCGACACCATAAAGGAAATCCGCGCCGGCGGCTACGACTGCATCATCGACCTGCACCACAACCTGCGGTCGTTCACAATCAAGCGGCTGACGGGTGTGAAATCGTACTCGTTCAACAAAATCAACGTGCGCAAATGGCTGTTGGTCCATCTGAAAATCAATGTTATGCCAGATGTGCACATTGTCGACCGCTATTTTGGCGCTGTGGCGCGATTGGGCATTGTGAACGACCATCAGGGACTCGATTTCTTTGTGCCGAAAGAGCTCGATGATTATCCAAAAACCATTCTGCCTGAGCAGTTTAAACAAGGCTACGTTTGCGCCGTCATCGGGGCAACGCACCCCACAAAACAGATTCCGCCCGACAAAATGGTGCAGATTCTAAACCTTGCGCAGATGCCGGTGTGCCTGATTGGCGGCAAAGATGTGCTCGAAAGCGCAGCCACCATCGAGCAGGGGCTGACAGTTCCGTGCTACAACGGCGTGGGGCAGTTCAGCCTGAACCAATCGGCGGCCATTGTGCGCGATGCCGAAGTGGTGCTCACGCCCGACACCGGAATGATGCACATTGCGGCGGCTTTCGGCAAGCGGATTGTATCGCTTTGGGGCAACACCGTGCCCAAATTGGGAATGTACCCCTATTTGGCCGATGCCGATTCTAAAATATTCGAGACCAAAGGTTTGCGGTGCCGTCCGTGCTCAAAAATCGGCTACAAGAAATGTCCGAAAGGGCACTTCAAATGTATGAATATGCTCAATGCCGACGAAGTGGCCGCCGCCATCCGCAAGACGACCACCAACAATCACTAATTCAATCATTCAGTCATTCAATTAATCAGTTATGCAGACGGTTTTTGGAACAGAATTCAGTCGCGACGACATTGAGATTATGGCGCCGGTGGGCTCTTACGAGTCGCTTGCGGCGGCCATTCAGGCGGGTGCAAACTCAATCTATTTCGGTGTCGAGAACCTGAATATGCGGTCGCACTCGGCAAACAATTTCACCATCGGCGACCTGCACCGCATTGTGGGCATCTGCAAGGAACACGGCCTGAAATCGTACCTGACGGTGAACACCATCATCTACGACACTGAACTCGACCTAATGCGCAGCATTGTTGACGCCGCGGCCGAAGCCGGACTGACGGCTATCATCGCCTGCGACCTGTCGGTACTGCAGTACGCACGCTCGAAAGGCGTTGAAGTGCACGCATCTACACAGCTGAATATCACCAATATAGAAGCCGTGCGGTTTTTTGCGCAGTTCTGCGATGTGGTGGTTACCGCCCGCGAGCTGAACCTTGACCAAGTGGCCGCCATTGCCCGCGCCATCAGCGAGCAGAATATTCGCGGACCGAAGGGCGAACTTGTTCAGATTGAAGTGTTTGCACACGGTGCGCTTTGTATGGCCATTTCCGGAAAATGCTATTTGAGTCTGCACCAATACGGGCGTTCGGCCAATCGCGGACAATGCTTCCAACCGTGCCGCCGCGGCTACGAAGTCACCGACTGCGAGACCGGTCAGCAGCTGCTCATCGACGACAAATACATTATGTCGCCCAAAGACCTGTGCACCCTGCCGTTCCTAGACCGCGTGCTACGTGCCGGCGTGCGAGTGCTCAAAATCGAAGGCCGTGCCCGCGGGGCGGAATATGTGAAAACGGTGGTCGAAAGCTACCGCCGCGCCATTGATGCAATTTGCGACGGAACGTTCAGTCAACAAATTATCGATGAGCAAGTTAATCGACTCAAAACCGTGTTCAACCGCGGATTTTGGGACGGCTACTATTTAGGTCGGCGATTGGGCGAGTGGTCGGGCGTGTACGGCTCAAAGGCCACCAAACGCAAGGAATACGTGGGCCGTTGCACCAATTTCTTCACAAAGCTGAATGTTGCCGAGATAACGCTCGAGAGCGGCTCGCTGCACACCGGCGACCAACTGCTCATAATGGGCGAGACAACAGGCGTTTATGAGCATATAATCAGCGAGATGCGTGTGGATTTGAAACCCGTGGACGAAGCCGTCAAAGGGCAGGCGCTGTCGATTGCCGTAACCGACATTGTCCGCCGCGGCGACCGGGTTTACAAACTTGTTGATGCGCAGCCTGGGTTGATGGAATAGGAAATGGCGACTTTTAATATGTCGCTTCCAACCACCGCGAAAGAAACACATTATAAACCGAATAGCTGCGTTCGGTTGGGGTAATGGTTTCGAGCAAAAGTTCTTTGTCGGTCAGCGATTCGAGGTTGCGGCGGGCGTTGGTGGCGCTGCCAATCTGATATTTCGCCAGAAAATCGGCCGACGTTACGCCCTGCACCGACTGCTCTTTGGCCACGGCAATGAGCATTCGCCATTGTTGGTCGGTTATCAGGTCGCGAATTTGCAGGAAATTCGATGATTCCTTCTCCAAAATCTCACGGCTTGCCTTGCGCGCCACATCAATGGAAACGGTTTTTGGTCGCCTTGCAAATATTTCATTACAGAGTGATTGTGTGTAGAATGTGTGGCGGCGCGTCCATTCTAAAATGTAGTACATTGCCTCGTCGGTGACTGTTGCCGGCGCAAATTTCTCGCGAATGAAAGCCGAATATATGTCGGCATCAATCTTGCCGAGTGACAGCTGCCGTGTGCTTGAGTAAAAAGGCCTTGCCGCATCGGTAAATATCTGAGACATAATTGATTTCTTGCTGCCGCAATAGATAAAGCTAATGTTGTGCATCTGTTGTGTGTAGGTTCGCAGCAGCGCCTCGACATTTTTTTCGGGATATTCTGTTATTTGCTGAAACTCATCGATTGCAAGCACCACGCGTTTTTTCTGCGAATTAAGGAAATCGAAAAGACCTTTGAGCGTGTATTCCTGCTCGTTTGGCGAGACAAAGTTGAACCCCACCTGCGGCAAACCACTTGCAGGGTCGTAACTGATTGTTGGCCTATAGCCTTTGAGCAGCGTCATAAACTTGCTGCCGATACTGGTTTTCTCGGGAAACTCGGCAAGAATGGCTTCCGACAATGTTTTTATGAAGTCTTTCAGCGAGAGTGTGGCGAAAATGTCAACATAAATAGGTGTTAACGGTAGTTTTTCTTCCGAAATTTTATAAAAAGTATGCAAAATCAGCCCTGTTTTTCCCATTTTTCGGGGAGAAATCAGCGTTGTGTCCAGTCCATTTTGTATGTTTGATAACAATGTTTTGGTCTCATTTTCTCTATCGCAGAATAATTCTGGCGAGATGTAACCCTTTGCTAAAAACGGATTTGCATTCATAATTCAAATGTTTTTGCAAATGTAAACATTTATTTTTGAAAACCTATTTTAGGTTACCTATTTTAGGCAACCTATTTTAGGCAATATCATAGACAGCCTCTGCTAGCAATTTAGTCCCGTATTTTCGGGAATACTGCTCGATATTCTGTGGGTTGCACGATACGCAGCCAGTGGCCGTAAATTCATTGTAGAGTTCTGTAAGAACCAATCTTAAATGTGCGGCATCTTCAACAATAATGCCTGCTTGTGTGTGCTTTAGGCAATCTTCTTGCAAGTGCGAGCTGAAAGGCTCATTATTGGAGTGCGAGTATGGGTAATACTGCCTTTTCAGCACTTCGGACTCTGCGTCGTTTCGGTAGCATAGCAGAATTTTGCGCTTTATTGCAAGATAATCGTAGATTTTGGTTCCGATAATCGAATAGTCGTTGAACAAGAGCATAGCATTATGTTGGCAGAGTTGTTGCAGCAGTTCGTTGTTCTTCATTCGTGGATAGACGTGAACAAACTCCTCCCAATGATTCTCTGCAATTATTTGCGATATATCTTCCGGCTTGTTTATTCCAAAGAAATTAAGTTCAATTTTTCTTCCTTTAGCAAATTCGGCAAAAGCCGATAGCACGCCTTTATACGGATGCCAGTTGTAAATTGTCCCGGCAAAGGCTATCCGCATTTTGTCGGATTCTTGTGTGATATGTGAAATGGAAGAGGCAGCATCTGGGTTATATCCGTTGGGAATTATGTAGGTTGTGGGCAAACAAATGTTTTGGTTTATGATTTTTTTTAAAAAATCAGAAACTGTTACCAGTGCCGTGGCGTTTTTCGTGAATTTCCGTTCCCAGAAACGCGCAAACGGCAAGTCTGCCCGGTTTTTGTTCCCTGTCCATGGGTCACGGTAGTCGGCAATCCACGGAATGTTGTGTTTACGGCTCAGGGCCGATGCATATTTGAACAGTACAAACGGCTCTCCAGTGGCAAGAATCGCATCTGCATTGTTGTTTTTCAGATATTTTACGGCACCGCGATATAAACACGATTTCGGCCCGACAAAAAACGGGTATTGTGCGAATTCATAGAAAGCCGAAACCGCTTTCCGTACAAGTGAAAAACGGTTTTTGCCGTATTTGAGCATCAGTCGATTAGCAAGATTCGGCTTGTACGGCGTGCGGATAATTGTGCCGCATTCAGTTTCCTCAACAATGGTTTCGGTGCTTTCGCTTGGCGCGATATAATCGAGTTCGCTACCATAGGTGTTTCCCCATTGCCGGGTGACAACTATCGGATATACACCAAACTCTTTCAGGTACTTATACCACGCGTATGGTCGCAATCCGCCAACCGAAACGTATGGTGGAAAGTCGTAGGCCAATATCAGAAGTCGTTTCATTGCATCACATTCACTATTGCCCGGGTCAATGCGTTCAGCGTTTTTTCGCATATGATTTGTGCAAATATTCGTTTCAAAGATACCTATCGGAAAACAAATTACGAAAAACTTTTTTTTAATGTTTTTCGGCAAAAAATGGCAGTAAGAATAATCAGCGTTGTATATTTTTCGCTCTAACATTTCCATTTTTCGATTATGTTTCAGTTATTTGTTGTCGATTTATAATAATGGAATATGAAAAGATTTTTTTTAGCAATAGTTGCGGTTGCTGCAGCCATTATGGTGGGTAATGCACAGAATGTAAAGGTTGGAGACAAACTTGAGGATTTCACATTGACATCGGTGAATGGTGAAGCTATCAGCCTGTCGCAGTTTAAGGGACAGGTTGTGTTGGTCGATTTCTGGGCATCGTGGTGCGGACCGTGCCGCCGCGAGAATCCCAATGTGATTGCCGCATATAATAAATACCAAAATAAGAAATTCAAGAAGGGCAAGGGTAAGGGTTTGGTTATCTTGAGCGTGTCGCTCGATACTGATAAGGACAAATGGGTGAAAGCTATTGAAGAGGACGGCTTGAAATGGGATACCCATGTGTCGGACCTCAAATCTTGGATGGGGATAGCAAAAAAGTTCGGTATCACATCCATCCCCACTAATTTCCTTGTCGATGGCAAAGGCACGGTTGTTGGCGTTGGACTTCGTGGCACGAAGCTGATGGATGCGCTAAAGAAATTGTAGAGCAAATTGTTACAATTGAAACGGCATTTTGATCGGCATCGCTGTATGCCGTTTTTTTTTGCATTAAAAAGCCTAAATTGTTTCGTTTTATTTCAATTGTTCATTATTTTCATACCTTGAGAAAAATGAACCATAGTATGGAATACAAACAATTCGTTTTCAATCCGATACAGGAAAACACCTACGTTGTTTACGACGAGACTGGCGAAGCGGTCATCATTGATGCGGGCAATTTCAATGAGCGTGAGAATGCGGCTCTGGACGATTTTGTCAGCGACAAAGGCTTGACTGTCAAGGCGGTACTGTGCACTCACTGCCACTGGGACCATATTTTCGGGCTCGACTGGGTGGCGCAGCAGTATCAGCCGCAAATCTACTGCCACGCCGCCGACCTGGCTTGGATTGAGAATTTCGGCCACATCTGCGAGAGTTACGGCTTCGGCGAGCGCGCAGTAGCCTATCCCACAAAGTTTTACAGCAATGGCGACATTGTCAGTTTCGGCAAGTCGGAACTGAAAGTGTTGAGCACGCCTGGACACTCGCAGGGCGGTGTGGCGCTCTACAGCAAGGCCGATAATCTGCTTTTCAGCGGCGACACGCTGTTCTTCAACAGCATAGGCCGTGCCGACCTGCCTGGCGGCGACGAGCAGCAACTCATCGAATCGATTAAAAACCAACTGCTTACCCTGCCCGACGACACCGCCGTGCTGCCTGGCCACGGCTTGCAGACGTCAATCGGATTTGAACGCACCAACAACCCTTATCTGCAATAAACTATGGAACAGCACTCGCAAAACCTTCTGACTGACAAAATGTTAGCCAACATCGGACTGATGACGGCCGAAGCGTCGCAGTTTGCCGACCGCAACTCGATGCTGCAATATGTGGTCAACACCGTGGCCGCGGGCTTCGACGCAACCGACGGTGTTTTTGTGTCGGTAGTTTACAAGGGCATCAGTTACACCAACGGGCTGGCGGCGGACGCTGCAGAGCGCATATCGGTGCCGATAGTGATTGTGGGCGAAGTGAAGGGCTCTGTCAATGTGTCGTGGCCAACAGCGCGCAATGTGAGCGATGCGGCTGACAATCAGTATATTGAGTGCGTTGCCGACATTATCGCCACACAGGTGATGCGGCTCAAATATGCCGACATTAAAGTGCAGAACCGCGAGAGAATCAAAGAGTTGGACGCCATCAACTACACCACGCAGATTGTGAAGCACGGACTCCCCATCGACGAGACGCTGCAGAGCATCTGCAATATGCTGCCCCGCGCGTGGTTGCACAACGACTGGGCTGCGGCGCGCATCAAGTTTCAGGACAAACAATACACGAGCCTGAATTTTATGGTGACGCAATGGGGTATGAATGAGCAGTTTGCAACCATCGATAACAAAAAAGGGAGCATTGAGATTTACTATCTGCGCGATTTTGAGCAGAGCGGCGAGCCCGTCTTTCTGCCCGAAGAGCGCAACCTGCTTGCCAACATTGCGCGGCTCATCACGGGCTACCTTAACAGTTTCAAAGGCAGCGAGATAATCTTGCAAAAGGCCGTCATCGACGTGCAGCAGCACCGCACCGACCAACTGCGGCGCTCGCTTTCGAAAGAGCACAAGCCGCTTCAGCAGTACTTCAATCAACAAATGATGGACAAGTACGTCTATCTTGATATGATGAAGTACAAAATCAAGCATATTCTCTTTGTATCAACACTTTACGACGCCTTCCTGCTCGAGAACGACGACACGTTTTTCGAGAAGTTTATGGGCGAAATCTACCAATACAGCCTTTTCTCGCTGCCGCGAATCACGGGCGTCTCGTCGGAAGAAGACGCGCTCGAGATTCTCGAAACCACGCCCATCGACCTTGTGATTCTAATGGTTGGCATCGACCGCGAGTCGCCCATCGCCTTGAGCGCCAAAATAAAGGAAATGAACGACTCGATTCCCGTCTATCTGCTTATAAATAAAAAGGATGACGAGAAATACTTCAACAATCTGATACCCACCATCACATCGGTCGACAAAATGTTTGTGTGGACGGGCGACACGTCGATTATCTTCGCCATTGTCAAGTCGATAGAAGACAGCGTGAACGTGGCCAACGACACCAAGGTGGGTCTGGTGCGCGTGATTCTGCTCATTGAAGACTCGCCGTCGTATTACTCTCGTTATCTGCAAATTCTGTACTCGATTGTGTTCGACCAAGTGCAGAAACTGCTGCCCGAAGTTGAGAAGAACGAACTGAATAAAATCACAAAAATTCGGTCGCGGCCGAAGATTCTGCACGCGCGGAATTACGAAGAAGCCATCGCTATCTTCAACAAATACAAGGACTTTCTGCTGTGCGTGATTTCGGACGTTGAGTTCGACTGGGGCGGCAAGCCCGACAAGCAGGCGGGCCTGAAGTTTGTGAAATATATGCGCGAGCAGGTCTTCAGCGTGCCTGTGATTCTGCAATCGACTGAAGACGTGCAACTTGAGAACGCATCGGAAAACAAGATTTTCTTCATCAACAAAAACAGCGCAACTCTGTTCGACGACCTGCGCCGCCACCTGATTAAGTATCTCGGCTACGGCGATTTTCTGTTCCGAACCAAGGACGGCAAGGACATTGGGGTGGCCCACTCGCTGCGTGAGTTTGAAATGCTCATCCACGACGTGCCGCAGGACTCGTTTGTGCGCCACGCCATTAAGAATCAGTACTCTATCTGGCTTATGGCGCGCGGCGAAATCCAACTGGCGCGGACCATCAACGCTATGCGGTTGGAAGACCGAAACGACATTGAGCAGTCGCGGCAGGACGTGCTGAACGCTATCCGCGTCTATCGCGAGCAGAAGAAGAAAGGCAAGGTGCTCTCGTACGACGAGACTTCGACCGTTGACGAGCACAACATTGTGCGCTTTGCGGGCGGCACAATGGGCGGCAAGGGCCGCGGCCTGGCCTTCATCGACGTGCTCATCTACAACCTTGATTTGGGCGACCTGGCCAAGCGCATCAACCTGCTCACGCCGACAACGGTCATTATCGGCACCGACGAGTTTGATACTTTTATGGAACGTAACAAACTGTATGTCAAGGTTATCGACCCCGAAGTGTCGTATCAGCGCCTGCGCGAGATTTTCCACTACAGCAACCTGAGTCTGGAACTTGAGCGGCGCGTGCGCGATTTTGTGAACCACATCGACAAACCGCTTGTGGTGCGCTCGTCGAGTACGTCGGAAGATTCTATCAATCAGCCGTTTGCGGGCGTTTTTGATACTTACATCGTGCCCAACGGCGAGAACAAGGAAAAGACCTTCCAACTGGTTTGCGACGCCATCAAACTGGTCTATGCGTCAGTCTATTCCGACCAGGCGCGGGGCTATTTCAACGCCATCAACCACAAGATTGAAGGCGAGAAAATGGCCGTTATTATTCAGGAACTTGTTGGAACTCAATTTGGTAACTACTATTATCCGCACATCAGCGGCGTGGCGCAGTCGTACAATTTCTACCCCATTGCCGATATGAAGCCCGAAGAAGGTTACGCCGTAATTGCAATGGGATTAGGCAGTTACGTGGTCGACGGGTGGAAGGCTTACCGATTCTCGCCGCGCTACCCGAAGGTGTCAATGTACACCACGCAGTCGCTGCTGCAGACCACGCAGACGCAGTTCTACGCGCTCGACCTGACCAACACCGACCCCGATTTTCTGGCCGACGGCGAGTTGGCGGCCGTGAAAATGGTTGACATCTACGACGCCGAAGAGCACGGCGCACTGAAGCATCTGGCATCGGTTTATAATGCTGATAATGACACCGTTAGGTCTGGAACCGACGGCTACGGGCCGCGAGTGCTGAATTTTGCTGATATTCTGCAATATAACTACTTCCCGCTGGCCGAAACCATCGACACCATTCTGGCCACCGTCCGCGACGCGTTCGGCTCGCCTGTCGAGATTGAGTACGCCGTGAACCTGACGCCTGGCCTTGACGGCAAACCATCGTTCTATCTGCTTCAGATTAAGCCACTTGTGGGTGCAAACACCATCGAGACCGACTGCAACATTTTTGAGCAGAAAGAGCGGCTGTGGCTCTACACGCAGCAGAGTCTGGGCAACGGCACGCTGAATGACATCGAAGACGTGATTTACATCGACAACGAGAAGTTTAACAAGCTGGAAACCATTGAAATGGCCGAAGAAATCAACCGCCTGAACACAATGATGATTGAAGAAGGCCGCAAGTATATCTTGATTGGTCCTGGGCGTTGGGGCTCAAGCGACCGTTTTCTGGGCGTTCCCGTCGATTGGTCGCAGATTTCGAACGCGCGTGTGATTGTTGAAATCGGCCTGAACGACTATCCGCTCGACTTTTCGCTTGGCTCGCATTTCTTCCACAATGTCACGTCGATGAACATTGGCTATTTTGCTGTGCAGAACCACTCGGCAAAGAGTTTTATCCGTTGGGAAGTACTTGATAATCAGGAAACAATACACGCAACAAAACATTTCCGCCATATCCGCTTCAACCACCCCGTCACCGTTGTGATGGACGGCAAAGAGAAGGTGGCAGGGATTTGCTGAAGAATTTGATTGCACTTTGCACGGACTTGCGCTCAAAAAAAGCAATCTAACAGTTAGTGTAGCACGCATTTTGCAGAAAACCGAAAAAAATTAATATTGCAATGCGTTTCTGGCAAGCGATATTTTAAAAACTTAAAAACGCATTTTTATGGTATTTGTAGGATTATTCAGTCAGCACAAATTGATTCTTGAGAGCGTAACTGCTTATCTGTCAAATTATTCTGACATCAAGGTGGTGATTGCCACCAGCGACAAGCCGACTCTGTTCGAGAAGATGAAGCAACACATTGTGCACGTGCTAGTTGTGAATATGTTCGAGCTTTCGACGGCCGAACTGAATTTTATCATCGACACAATGCTGAAATATCCGAAGTTGAAAATCTTGTTGCTATCGAATGCCAACCGTGACGATGTTATTCTGCGCTCGATAAAAGCCGGTGCCAAAGGTTACATCACCATCGATGCTACAGGCGGTGAGCTGGCGCAGGCCATTTTCTCGCTTCGTGCTGGCCACGACTACTACAGCGACAGCATCACACAGCTGCTGCTTAACCGCTACATTTCTAGCAATTTAACCGATTCTCAAGCCGACGATGACGACGACCCGTTGAGCGCCCGTCAGATTGAGATTCTGAAACTTTGGGGCGACGGCTTCAGCAATCAGGAAATTGCCGACAAACTGTTTATCAGTGTTCGCACTGTTGAGACGCACAAAAACCATATAATGCAGAAACTCAACCTGAAAAGCACCGTCGATTTGGTGAAATATGCTATTAAGAGCAATATTATCAAGTTGTAAATCTGGGTGTAATTTGTTGTGCGATTTGTAGAGACGTGGCGCGCCGCGTCTCCTATCAGATTACACCTTAAAACAGACTTTCGACAGTTTCGCAAAACTTTTCTGAATTATTGATTTTCTGAAGTTTGGCAAAAATCTCATCAGGCTTGTCAAGCGCTTTTGCGAAATATTTCCAAAGTTCCTTAAGGCGGTTCAGGTTGTTGCGAGCGCAATACCAATGCGTGATTTCTGTTGCAAATTGCCTGAATGTTGGCGCATTGTCAGTTGATAAGCCTTTGATTTGCAATCCGATGTATGGATTCGCTATTGCACCGCGGCCAATCATATACCCTTTCAGGTTCGGCAAACTGATGTTGGCGTCGGCTGCGCAGGCGATGTCGCCGTTATAGACAATGGGATTGAGTGAGTTGCCAGCAGATTCGATGAACGCCTGGCGGTAAGGCTCGCCGCCGTATTGTTGTTCGGCTGTGCGAGCGTGAACAATCAACTCGTTGAGTTTGAATTTGTTGAATACTTCGATAATTGCAGGAAACTCATCGGGCGAACTGAATCCGATGCGAATCTTCACCGATAGTTTAGGTTTCAAACGGCCAATGGCGCTATCGAGCAGACGCTCAAGGTTTTCCAAATCGCGTAGCAATGCGGCACCGCGGTTTTTGCTCACCACAAACTTTATTGGGCAACCCATATTCCAATTCACTTTTGGGTAGCCTAAATCGTTAAGAATGTTGGCTATTGCCACAAAAGCGTCGGCGTTGTTGCTCAAAAGTTGCGGCACAAGGTTAACACTTTTGCTGATGCCCGAAAAACGGCGGGCAAGCACTTGCGGTTTAGGCATAGAGCGCTCATCAGCAAGCATATACGGTGCAAAAATCTCATCGAAGCCGCCAACTTCGGCAATGGCGTTCATAAACGGCGCGTCAATCAGCCCCAGCATTGGCGCAAGTTGCACAATCTTCTCAGCCATAGCGTTTTACGGATAAACAACGTTCACAGAGCCTTTGCGCTCAATGGTCTGGCCGTTTTGCAGTTTGGCCTTCAGGTAGTAGAGATAGCCGCCTTCGGCCACCTGCTTGCCGCTCTGGGTGCCGTCCCAACGGTTGTCGGGACTTGACGAAACAAAGACGCGGCCGCCATAGCGGTCATAAACAATAAATTCAAAATCAACTATTTGCGCCGATTTCACCACAGGCCCGAAAGTGTCGTTCAGGCCGTCGCCGTTTGGTGTGAAGGCGGTTGGCAGCCACATATCAGCCTGACGCTCAACGCAAACCGTATTCGATTGGCTCAATCGGGTTCCATCAGCCGCTTCAACACGAATGCAGAAATTCTGTGCGCGGTCATCGGCTATCTCATTGAAGTTCAGTTCTATTGAAGTATCAGTCAAATCGGTTGCAGCGGGTGTTTCCGAGCCGCCATCAACGCTGCAAAAAACGGTGTACTGCTCACTGTTTGAGAGTGAACGGTTCCACTTCACTTGTATAGATTCCGCATCCGCATCGGCTTCAATCACAATCGGATAGACATCGCTGGTTGTAAAAATCGGCTCGCCGCAATAATTTAATGCACTCAAGGTGTAGGCGGCTTTGGCGTTATCGGCATTGAAGATGAATGTCGGCTGTGAAAAGTCGGTTATCTGGCTGTCGCTCAGTTTTTGACCATCAGAAAATTGCTGAATGGAATAGCCTTGCAAATCAGCGTCAACGTCGATTCTGCAATGAAGTTCCACCGCCCCCTGACGGTTCACAATCGTGTCGATGCCAATGAGCGATTGGTCGGGCAATTTTGGTTTGAAAGTAGTGTAACTGATTATGTTTGAGAGCGATTTAAGCCCGTTTTGCAGCGTGGCGACAACCATAAAATTGTAGTCGGTGCCTTCTTCGAGTTCAGCGGTGGCGAATGTTGTGTCAGCGGTTGAGCCAAAATTGCTGTATGGCTGCCCGATTTTGCGGCCCAAAACCGTGTAACTGGCAACATCGGTGCCAATGTATGCCGACCAATTGAGAATCAGCGAGTTGCTGCATTTATCATAATCGCCACTGCGCAAAAAAACCGTCTGATGGGCATCGCTCAATGGGGCATTGTGATCGCCTGCAATCGATGTTGAGACTGCGTATCGCTCGGCGTGCTCAAACGGGTGTGCTTTAACATCCTGATATTCATGCATATTTGCAGGTAACGAATCGACAACCAGCACCCATTTGTCATTTTCCCAATGATAAACGGCAAACGACTGTCCGTTAACCACTTCGGCAACATTCCATTTGATGGTGACGCGCCGCTCACTCATCGTGTCAACGCTCACACTGCTGATTTCGGCATAGCGTCCGCCTTGCGCAAACGCCTGATTTGCAGCCAACAACAGCAATATGGCGAGCAGACGTCGCATCAGTGTTATTTCACAAGCGAGTTGACAGCCGCTTCAACCGACGCAAAGTCGAACGATGCGCTCACTTCGGCAAACTTGCGGTCAATTTGGTCGTTACACAGGTTGCCGATGCTGCCTTCGTGGGTGTGGTTTATGTGCGTTTCGGGCACAAAACGGCCGTCTTTGATGTCGAAAGCCACCTGCTTGTAGGCATCGCGGAAAGGCACGCCCGACAGCACCAGTTTGTTCACCACTTCAACGCTGAAAGCCAACTGATATTTAGGCTCTTTCATAATGTCCTTGCGCACTTCGGTGTTCTTCAACATCAGTTCGGCCAGGCGCAGGCAGTCTTTCAAATCGTTGATTGCGGGAATTATCTGTTCCTTAAGCAGTTGCAGGTCGCGGTGATAGCCCGATGGCAGGTTCGAGATGGTGAGTGTGATGTCGGTTGGCAGCGCCTTGATGCGGTTGCACTTGCCGCGCACAAGTTCCCAAACATCGGGGTTTTTCTTGTGCGGCATAATCGACGAGCCTGTTGTGAATTCGTCGGGAAGATGCACAAAACCAAGGTCTTGCGAGTTGTACATACACATATCCATCGCCATTCGGCTCAGCGTTTGCGCCATTGCGGCCATTGCAAAACTCAAATCTTGTTCGGTTTTGCCGCGACCCATTTGAGCGCACACCACATTGTAGTTCAAATCGCTGAAACCAAGCAGTTTGGTTGTGAGTGTGCGGTTGAGCGGGAACGACGAGCCGTATCCAGCCGCCGAGCCCAATGGGTTTTGATTGATAACCTTGTAAGCCGCGCTCAGCATCCGAAGGTCATCAGTCAGGCATTCGGCGTAAGCCCCAAACCACAATCCGAACGATGACGGCATAGCCACCTGCAGGTGGGTGTAGCCAGGCATCAGGTCGTCTTTGTGTTTGTCGCTCAAGGCGATAAGCGTCTTGAAGAGCGATGCCGCAAGGTCGAAAATCTGACGGACTTCGTGGCGCAGATAGAGTTTCATATCCACAAGCACCTGGTCGTTGCGTGAGCGGCCGCTGTGCACTTTCTTGCCCATATCGCCCAGCGAGCGCGTGAGCATCAGTTCAACCTGCGAGTGGATGTCTTCAACATCGTCTTCAATCTTGAGTTTTCCTGCGGCGGCCGTGGCGTAAATCTTTTTGAGTTCGGCCAGCAGCGTGTCCAGTTCGTTTTTCTCAAGCAGGCCGATGGTCTGCAGCATTGTGATGTGCGCCATTGTGCCCATCACGTCGAACGGCGCCAGGTATAGGTCCATTTCGCGGTCGAGTCCGACGGTGAACTGCTCGACAAGTTCGTTTGTGGCAATGCCCTTATCCCAAAGTTTCATTTGTATCTGTTTTATTGTCTGATAAATAGATAGACGCAACGCATTGCGCCACCGAGTTGTACGGCTGACAAATGTAGCAATTTAGTGCTGATTGGACGCGAGGGAGGTGAAAAATGGCGAATTAGTGATGCCTGATTAATTTAGTTTTCAGTGAAAACCAAATGAAATGACTGATTTGCCATTGCCTAAAAAAAGATACATTTGCCCACAACAAAAATGTTAATTAATGGATTCGAAGAATTCTGAATTTACTGACGAAGAAAAACAGCTGATTCAAGACCAGTTCCAGGATTTGTTGCAGTCGGCGCGAATGTCGCAAAGCCCCGAAGATAAGGCGATTATCACCAAGGCGTTCGACCTTGCCAACCGCGCGCACGCCAATATGCGGCGCAAATCGGGCGAACCGTACATTCTGCACCCCATTGCTGTGGCCAAAATCGCCACAACTGAGATTGGATTAGGCACTAAATCAATAGTTTCGGCTCTGTTGCACGATGTGGTCGAGGACACCGATTTCACCGTCGAGGACATCAAAATGCAGTTTGGCGACAAGATTGCCAACATTGTTGACGGCCTGACGAAAATTGCGGGCGTGTTCGACGGGCAGACCAACCTTCAGGCCGAGAATTTCAAGAAGATAATTATGACGATGGCCGACGACCTTCGGGTGATTTTCATCAAGTTGGCCGACCGTCTGCACAATATGCGCACGCTCGACAGTATGCCGCCCAACAAGCAGCTCAAAATCGCGAGCGAGACGCTGTTCATCTACGCGCCGCTGGCTCACCGTCTGGGATTGTACTCAATCAAAACCGAGCTTGAGGATTTGTGTCTGAAGTACCATCACCCGTTTGAGTATCAGCGTATTGCAAGCTTTATCAAGGCGAGCGAGCAGAAGCGTTTCACCTACATCAACCGCTTCTCGCTGCCCATCACCGCAAGGTTGAACGCCGAAAAATACACTTACGAGATAACGGGCCGGCCGAAGTCGATTTACTCCATCTGGCACAAGATGGAAACCAAGAAGGTGCCGCTGGAGGAGATTTACGACCTGTTTGCCATCCGCATCATCTTCGATCCCGACCCCAACATTCCAGAAAAAACTCAATGCTGGGCCATCTATTCCATAATCACCGACCTTTACACGCCGCGTCCCGACCGCATCCGCGACTGGATCAGCCAGCCGAAATCGAACGGCTACGAGGCGCTGCACACCACGGTGATGGGCCCTGGCGGACAGTGGGTTGAAGTGCAGATTCGCTCGCGCCGGATGAACGAGATTGCCGAGCGCGGATATGCCGCCCATTGGAAATACAAGGAGAACACAACAAGCGAAAACGAGCTTGACAAGTGGATTTTCGAAATCCGCAAGATGCTTGAGGACCCCAAAACCGATGCTTATGATTTTCTCGATGAGTTCAAACTGAACCTTTTCGCGTCGGAAATTACGGTGTTCACGCCTAAGGGCGAATCGGTTACGCTGCCGGCCAAATCAACGGTGCTCGACTTTGCCTTTGAGATTCACTCGCAGGTGGGCTATCACGCCTACGGCGCCAAGGTGAACCACAAGTTGGTGTCACTGAATCAGGAACTTAACGCTGGTGACCAAATTGAGATTCTGACATCGGAAAAGCAGCAGCCCGAGCCGGAGTGGATTGATTATGTTACGACCGCCAAAGCGCGCAACACCATCAAAAGCTTCTTCAAAGACCAGCGCAAGAACGCCGCCACCGAGGGCAAGCTGCATCTGGAATGGCTTCTGGAACAGGCGAAAATGCAAATCAGCTCGAACATTTTCCGCAAGCTTTTCAATCACTTCAACACCCACAACAAAGACGAGCTCTACTTCAAACTTGGTTCGCAGAAAATCACTCTGGACGAGTTCAAAAACATAATGGAGACGCGGTCGCGGAGCAAGTGGATGCGCTTTTGGGGCATTTCGCGCTCGAAGACCAACGCCACGCAGAAGTTCGACAAGTCGAAGCCGCTGATTGTTGACGACAACACGCAAGGCTATCAGATTGCAACTTGCTGTAATCCAATCCCCGGCGACGATGTGATTGGCTACCGCATTGCCGACGACGAGCTGGTAATCCACAGCACATCGTGCCCCTACGCCATTAAACTGAGTTCGAGCGACAGTGCCAATGTGGTGAAGGTTGAATGGACATCGCAGAAGCTGATGGCCTATCTGGGGCGCATCAAGGTGAAGGGCATCTACAGCGCCGACGCGATAAACAAGGTGTCGAAGGCCGTCACAAGCCAGCTCGATGTCAATCTGCGGGCAATGAACATCGATTGCCACGATGGAATTTTTGAGGGTACTATCGATGTGTATGTGCATAATAATGAATTTCTTACGCAGATAATAAAAGATTTGCAGAAAATTAAGGGAATGTCGCACGTAACGCGCGATTTACTTGAGGAGAAGCCTGAAGTGCGAATTGAAAAATAACAGAAAATGACGAAAAAAATCTATATCGAAACATACGGTTGCCAGATGAATGTTGCTGATAGCGAGGTTGTTGCGGCTATTTTGAAGGGTGAGGGCTACGATTATACCCGTGAGCGCGACGATGCCGACATTATTCTGCTCAACACCTGCTCAATACGTGACAACGCCGAGCAGCGCATCTGGGCCAAACTCGATGGACTTCAGCAACTTAAGCGCCAAAAGCCCGCCTTGCTGGTGGGTGTCATCGGCTGTATGGCCGAGCGGCTCGGTAAGGAGCTGATTGAGAAAAAATCGGTTGACATTGTGGCGGGCCCCGACTCGTACATTCATCTGCCAATACTTGTAACGAAGGCGCTTGGCGGCCAGCCGGCCATCGACACCGAACTCTCGGTAACCGAAACGTACGCGGGCATCTGTCCCACACGCATCGAGACCAACGGCGTGTCGGCGTTTGTGAGCATTATGCGCGGCTGCAACAATTTCTGCTCATACTGCATTGTGCCCTACACCCGCGGACGCGAGCGCAGCCGCGACATTGCCGACATTCTGGCCGAAGTGGCCGACCTTGACAGCAAGGGCTACAAAGAGGTTACGCTGCTGGGGCAGAACGTGAACTCATACAATTTCAAAGGTACCGATGGTGAGATAAAATTTCCTCAACTGCTTGAAACTGTTGCAGAAAAGTTCCCCACAATGCGCATCCGCTTCTCGACAAGCCACCCCAAGGATATGGCCGACGAGACACTGCAAGTGATTGCCGCTCACCCGAATATCTGCCGCCACATCCACCTGCCTGTGCAGAGTGGCAGCAACAAGATTCTTGAGGCGATGAACCGCAAATACACGCGCGAGTGGTATATGGGCCGCATTGAGGCCATCCGCAAGTTCATTCCCGAGTGCGCCATCAGCACCGATGTTTTCTGCGGCTTCCATTCTGAAACCGATGAAGACCAACAACTTACACTCGACCTTATGCGGTGGGCGAAGTTCGATTCGGCGTTTATGTTCAAATACTCGGAACGTCCAGGAACCAAGGCCGCCCGCACAATGCCCGACAATGTGCCTGAAGATGTGAAAGTGGCTCGCCTTCAGCAGATTATCGATTTGCAGAATACGCTTTCAGCCGAATCGAACCAACGCGACATTGGCAAGACATTTGAAGTTTTGGTTGAAGGCCCGAGCAAGCGCTCCGATGCCGAATGGTGCGGCCGCAGTTCGCAGAACAAGATGATTGTGTTTCCGCACAAAGGGCAGAAACCTGGCGATTATGTGAACGTGAAGGTTGAAAGCAGCACGTCGGCGACGTTGATTGGTAAGATTGTGGAGTAGAGGCTACCGGATTTGTTCCATCTTACCTACCAGCGACTCGACAAATTCGGTCAGCGGTTTCTTTACCATTACCGACATAAGCGCGTTTACATCGGCGTCGAGCGTTACTTTCACTGCCGATTCGGTATTATGAAATTCCTTCAGTTGAATCCACATGGTGAACCGCAATGGCGATTCAGCGCTTTCTATCTTTAGCAGCCGGCCTGGCTCACGCTCAATAATGCGCATTCCAAACCGTCCGGCTTTGTCAATGGTGAATGTGCATGAGTCGGGTGTTGATTCCACATCTTTAATTTTGTCATTTTGAGGCAACATGGTGCTGTTGATGCGGCTGAAGTCTGATATCATGTCATAAACGCGTTCCGGTGTGGCGTAAATGTGCCCAATTCTGCTTTCGATTCTCATATTGAAAGGTTTTCGGCAAAAGTAGTTTTTTTGCTAATACTCAAAAACGGGTAGCTCCTAAAAGCCACCCGTTGCAACTAATTAAAAACCTTATGCGATGTTTTACCATCATGCAAAAGACGTTTCAACCCGCAAAAAGTTGCGTGTTAGTGGTCACTTTTTTCGAATTCAGACGGAAGTTATCGATTTGGAATAACTTAAAGCTTTAAGTCACAACGATTCTTATCTTTTTGATTCACCAAATACATAGTTCACCTATTCAACATTTTTGGTACCTTTGCAGACTTGTAAAAATTGACTGACAAGATGAACACACTATATCCGCTGAAATTCGAACCGATACTGAAAGAGAAGATTTGGGGCGGCAACAAACTATCGACAGTGCTGAACAAATCCCAAGGCTCGATGCAGAAAATCGGCGAGAGTTGGGAACTGTCGGGGCTCGAAGGCGACCTTTCGGTTGTGGCCAACGGTTTTCTGGCGGGCAACACCATCGACGAACTCATCGAAATCTATATGGGCGACCTTGTTGGCGATGCTGTTTTCTCGAAGTTCGGGACTGAATTTCCGTTGCTTTTCAAGTTCATCGAAGCCAGCGACAACCTTTCAATCCAAGTGCACCCGAACAACGAACTGGCGCTGAGCCGCCACAACGCTTCGGGCAAGACCGAAATGTGGTATATTGTTGAATCTGAACCAGATGCAAAACTAATTACAGGATTCAACCGCCCAATGGACAAGCAGCAGTATCTTGAACATTTCAAAAACGGCACGTTGCGCGATGTGCTGAATTGGGAAACCGCAAAGCCTGGCGATGTGTTCTTCATTCCCGCTGGACGAATCCACTCAATCGGTCCCAACATTCTGCTGGCCGAAGTTCAGCAGGCATCCGACATCACCTACCGCATCTACGACTGGGACCGTCTGGACGCCAACGGCAAACCGCGCGAGATGCACACCGACTGGGCCGTCGATGCCATCGACTACACCTTCAGCAAGGATTACCGCACGCCGTACACAATGCCGCAGGACAACAGCACCAACCTTGCCAAATGCCAGTATTTCACGGTCAACATTCTCAATTTCGCAAAGCATATCGACATTGATTACGGCCGCCTGGACTCGTTTGTGGTGTATATGGCCGTTGAAGGCAAAACGCTCATCGGCGCGCCAAGTCTTGAGCAGCCAATTGAGATTGCAAAGGGCGAAACCGTGCTCATCCCAGCCGAAATGAAAGAGATTGAACTCACACCGCTCAACGGCGAATCGCGCCTGCTTGAGATTTATATTTAAGGGTGAACTGGTGAATCGGTGAATCGATTTAAAACTTCGGACACGACAAAGTGTAAGGTGACAAAACCCTGGCACTCAAATTCCTAAATTCCACATTCTAAATCCTAATTATCAGCGAACACTTCGTGCAGAATCTCGTACGAGTTCACTTCCTTCATTGTGGAAATGCGGAATGCGTACCACTGCAGCACCGTTTCGAGCAGTAAATCGCGGTCGGCTTTCGGCATCTGCACATCGCGCAGGTTCTCGTAGGGGCAATCGGCGAAAAAAACTATGCGGCGGAACACATCGGCGGAGACAAAATGGCGGTGAACAGGCCTGACGGCGATGCTGTGCCCCTGTTCAAGGTCGAAAAACGGATGACTGGCGCCGATGTTCGGGAAAAAGCCGATGATGCGGCTCAACTTCACCATAAAAGCCAGATGGAAGAACTGCAGCCCAGCCTGCATCTGCTCAAGAATCTGCACCGACGCGTCGATGAACTCAAACTGCGCATCGTCTTCGGCTTCTTCGCGGATGCTCTTGCCCACCACTTCGGCCATAAACATCAGCAGGGTGCTCTTGCGAAGGTCGGCGGTGCAACTCACCAGATTCGGCGCGGGGCGGTATTCGGTCAGTTTCTGAATGTCGCGGTCGGGCTTGTAGGAATAGACCACGTCGAGCAGCGCCATCGGGTGGAAAGCGCCCAACTTCGACCTGCTTTTGCTGCCAAAGCCGTACACCATCAGCGACACGCGGCCGTGCTGTCGCGAAAGCGCGCGAACGATTATCGACGAATCGCTGAAACGCGTGTGGCTCAAGACGATTATGCGGTCGGTACAGAGCATCGGACGCGGCTATTTAACGACGTGGATTTTGCCAACATTGCGCGTCACGCCGTCGGTTGTGGTGCACTGAATCAGGTAGATGCCCGTCTCGACACGGCGTCCGTCGCGGTTGCAAAGGTTCCAGAGCGCGCCGCCGCCGTTGCTCATCGTCTCGTGAACCAGATTTCCGCGCAAGTCGGTGATTCTGACCACTGTTTCATCGGCCAGACCGTGAATGGTAACATCGCTGAAATAATCGGCCGGCACGGGATTGGGCGCGGCGTAAACACTGCTCATTCCGGCATCGGGCTTGGTCGATGAGATGACTGCCGACTGCAAACCGCGGTCGGTTACAATATAAATAATGCCGCGGTCGTCGTCGATGGCGAGCGAGAGCACGTTGTTCGAGAACAGCGGCGAATTGTCTTTGTTGTAAACGGCGTACTGCTCGGTGCCGTCGGGCGAGATGACAAAAATGCCGCCGCTCTCGGTGCCGAACCATTTGCGGTTGCCGCCGTCGATGGCTATGGATGTCACCACTTCGGTGATGAGCAGCGACTGATAGTAGCCTTCTTCAATCATCTGCGGCCGGCGTCCGTAATAGCTTTTCCCTTGCAGAATGTATTCGGGGTGGTCGTAAACGTAAACGCCTTCGTCCGAAGCAATCCAGACGGCGCCGTTGTGGTCCTGGGCAATGTCATTGATGCTCGAGTTGAGCTCCTGCCCGCGTTCATCGCTTGGCGTGAAACACTCGTAATTGTCATCGGCCGACGACTCGGGTGTTCCATTGGCGTTCCAGACAAGAATTTTGCCGCCGTATGGCTGCACAAGCCAAAGGTCGTCGTTGCGGGTGCAGATGAGTTTGCCAGTATGCTGGCCGGCCATATTGTTACCATACCGGTGCTGGAACCATTCGCCTGTTGATGTGCGGACCGAAATCGGTTTTTGAGTGAAAGCGCGCGCCATCCAAAGATTACCACTATTGTCGAATGAGCAACTGCTCACAGCATCGTTGAATTTGCCGCTTATATCAGGTGTTTCAATGTGCTCCCACGTATCGTTGTTGTATTCCAGAATACCCTGCCGCCAGACAACGGCGATATAATGGTTGGGGTTGTTATGAGTCGCGAAACCAATGATATCTTTGCATTGGGCGACGTCGGTATGGCGGCCTTTGTTTATGTCGGACCAACTGATTCCGTCATATGTGAAAACATTGGCCGGACGGTACATTTTTGCGCTAGGGAGGTTGATGCCTCCCGGTGCCACCAAAATGTTGCCAGCATTGTAGCACACCCTGTAAAAATTGTTGTTCGGCGGACCTTGTGGGCAAATACTCATGTAATCGCCATATAGATATCGGCCTAGTCCGCTGAAAGAGTGCGAAATCCATATGACATCACCATCGGCGAAGGCCATTGTGGCATTGGGTGTCCAGCAGCGTCCTAGTTCGGCAATGCTATCGTCATATATGGCCGACCATTCGGCTGTGCACATCGCCATCCGGTCGCCGCGGCTTGTCAGCGTTCTGATTGCTGGTAAAGAGTCTGCTACCATTGTCCAGCTTTGACCATCGAAAGCCGCCAGCCGGCCGATTGTGTCATCAATGTTCATTCCGACGTATAACTTGCCGCTGAAGACGCATCCCGACACAGCATTGGGCCGATAGCCGTCGATGCTCAAATATTCCCAGTTCTTCATATCGGTCAGGAATGGATTGTCGAGCCGGCCGCGCATCAGCCCGTCGTCGGAAAAAGCGTAAAGGTAGCCGCCGAACACCGCCGAACAGTTGATTCTTATCTGGCGTCCGTCGGCACCTAATATATATGTGTCAACAAATTCGCGGCGTTTTATGTCGATGGTTGTCAGTCCGAAGTCGCACGATAGGTAAGCCCGTGAGCCATCGAAACTGATGTGGTTCACGTTTTTGGACATCGATATGTTTTTATCCTTCAACCCCGGCATATTGTAAACGCGGCCGTTGTCGTCCATAAGGTCGATGTTGCCGTTTGAGTATCCAATCACAAGGCGGCGGACCTCGTCGTTGTAGGCGATACTGCCCACGCCCATATCCGACAATCCCTCGATGGTGGTCAGGTGACGGACTCGGCCGTCAATCTTGTTGTAGCTGAACAGACTTGTGCTTGTTGCGCAGAAAACCTCGTCGGCCGATACGGCCACGGCCTTGCAGTTGTTGTAGCTCAAGTGGTCGCGCCACGATTCGCCGACAATCTGCGCCCGCGCCGTCAGCGCCATCAGCAAAGCAATTGTCGCAATTAAAAATCTTGCCATATCGGTTTATATTTATCGCAAAGATAGTGGTGTTCGGCAAAAAACACCTGGACTGTGCCGACAAGTGCATTTTTTATGCCGCGTTTTTTGTCGTTTCTATTTCAATAACGACATTTACACCCGGTTTATGATACGACGATTTTTTACCATATTGCTGATTGTGCCGGTGCGCCTCTACCAGCTGTTCGTTTCGCCGCTGCTGCCCAATAGCTGCCGTTTCACGCCCACCTGCTCGGCCTACGCAATTGAGGCCTTGAAGGTGCACGGACCAATCATTGGGTTATGGTTAACTATCAGACGCATAATCAGATGCAATCCATGGGGAGGGCATGGCTACGATCCTGTTCCGCCGCGTCATTGGTATAAAAACAAAAGCTGCCGAACCCGCTGAATATTAACATGGCAGCGTTGATAACAAACATTTTCAGACATCAGCAACGCATCTTTTCGGTTTAGATTTGCATAAATCATATTTTGATATGCTGAATATTGGAATTGTGGGACTGAAAAACGCGGCGCCGTTCATTGAAGCGATTGGCGAGCTGCCCGAGTTCTGCTTCAAAGGCATTTATGATCCCAGTCTGCTTATTGATTGCTCACGGCCGACGAAATTCAATGTCTTCCAATCGTTTGGCGACTTGTGCTGCAGTTGCGACACGGTCATATTCAGCATCGACGATAATCTCTATCATCCGCTCGTATGTGAGGCTATCCGTCATTCGCTCGATGTTTTTGTGGCTGGTGTCCATAACTACCAGACCAAAGAGTTGAACAAACTGCTCACCCTCCGCGACGAGGCCTGTTGTACAGTTCATATTGGTCATCCGCTCATCTGCACCCCGATGTTCAAGACGCTGCGTCAAATATGTAGCCATCCGCTTGATGTGCAGTGTGGTATTGTCCGCGGCGCAAACACCAACCTTGTGTCACTTGCGCGGACGGAGCTGAGCTTGTTGCTGGCACTGGTACATGCAAGCGTGCACCGTGTGGCCGTCAACGTATATTCCAGTTTCAGCAGTGTGCCTGACACCATTCGCATCCGTATCGATTTCGATAACGGTGCTGCTGCCAACATCAGCGTCGACCGCTACGGGCTTGCCCCGGCGCATACCATCAAGGCTGTCAACTACAACAGCATTGTTGAGGCCGACCTTGCTCTCAGCAAACTCATCACTATCAGAAGTGATGCACCCGACAAAACAGAGACACATATTGTCCCGGATGGCAGCCTGTCAGCAACGGCCCTTCAGCTTGAAACCTTCCGAACATGCCTTTTGGGTGGCAACGAAATACACAACAGTCTTGAGAATGAGATTCGTGCGCAGATAGCATGCCAGCGTATTCACGAGAAAATGCGCATCAACTTCAATGTTTTTTAGCAATCCATCGGGTTGCAATGATAAGCCTCCACCGGTGGTGTTCCTGTAAAACTAAAGCACTGATGTAAAAATATCGGTGTTCAGCGGAATTTTGGATTATCCGTTGCAATATATAGCACAACTTTGGCGTTTGAAACGGATAAGCAACAGATGCAATGAAAGAGAAGCGACCACGTCTGCAAGTTGTCAAATATATGTCGTCCGACTATTTGGCCGCGCTTTTCGCGTGGATATTGTTTTTTATATTCCGCAAAAAACTGGTTATCAGCGACATCACAAACCTTGACATTCTCACATCGGGTGAGCCGACGCTGATTTTCGGCATCATTTTCATCCCCATTTTCTGGATTCTGCTCTACTACATTGCCGGCGAGTACGACAACATCTATCACAAATCGCGATTGAAAGAGCTGGGCGGCACGGCGTTCATAAGCCTTTTGGGCGTGGTCATCATCTTTTTTGTGCTGATCCTCGACGACGACATTGTCACCTACCGCAACTATTACAAGTCGTTTCTCTATCTGTTGGGCGTTCATTTCGGCCTCACCTACACTTTCAGGCTGCTGCACACCAACGCCACAGCCAAGCAGATTCAAAACCGCGAAATCGGCTTTGCCACACTCATCATCGGCAGCGGCGAGCAGGCGCTGAAACTCTACAACGACATCACCAGCAAGCCCAAATCGGCCGGTGAGCATTTTGTGGGCTACATCAAAATCAACGGCTCGCACAACACCGAGCTTGCCAGCCGCATACCCTGTATGGGCACCATCGACAACCTTATCGATGCCATAAACAGCAACAAGATTGAAGAGGTGATTATTGCCGTTGAGCCCGACGAGAAGCCGAAGCTGCAGGAGATTATCATCAAGGTGAAATCGACGCCAGTGGAAATCCGCGCCGTGCCCGACATTCTCGACATCATATCGGGTAACGTGCGAATGTCGTCGATTTTCGGGGTGCCGCTCATCGAGCTCTCGCACGACACAATGCCGGCCTGGCAAGCAAACATCAAGCGCCTGATGGACGTAACCGTTTCTGCCATAGCCATTTGTCTGTTATCGCCGTTTTATCTGATTATCGGCTTGTGCGTCAAACTTTCGTCGAAAGGCCCGATTTTTTACCTTCAGGAGCGAATGGGACGATATGGCAAACCATTCAATATCATCAAGTTCCGCACAATGATTGTTGATGCCGAGAAATACGGGCCGGCTCTTTCAAGCGATGGCGACCCGCGCATCACCCGTTTAGGGCGTTTTATGCGCAAGGTTCGGCTCGACGAGCTGCCTCAGTTTGTCAACGTGCTGAAAGGCGATATGTCGCTTGTTGGCCCCCGTCCTGAGCGTGCCTTCTATATTGAGCAGATTGTGCAGAAGGCGCCGCACTATTTCACAGTATTCAAAGTCCGTCCGGGCATAACTTCTTGGGGACAAGTGAAATACGGCTATGCGGAAAATGTTGACGAGATGGTTGACCGTTTGAAATACGACATTATCTACCTTGAGAATATGTCTATTTACCTCGATATCAAAATTTTGATTTACACCATTAAAACGGTGCTTGAGGGAAGCGGGAAATAGGAACTCACCTATTACTCAGTGCGCTTCTGGTATATTTTCACTTCGCGCTTGTTTTGTTTGTTGATGGAGATGAAGAATTTTTTGTCATTCGTGTAAAGCGATTTCACGTCCATTCTCATCTCGATGTGCGGACACCCTCGTGGGGTGATGTCGCAAGGAATAATGTCTTGCGAGCCTTGTTTGATGTCGAGCCGGTGGTATTGAGTGGAGACGCGCGAAATTTTCACGTAAAACTGCTGGTTTGTCGTATCAACGTATGCGCTCGAGAAATCAACCCAATCTTTCAAACGGAAAATCGCCACCTGCTTCCAGTCCTCGGTTGAGTAAGCAACAATGAATGTGGGCTTGTTACCATAGTTGACAATGATATGTTTGCCATCGGGTGAGAGAAAAAGCTCGTTGGCCAAAACCTTGCGTTGCATATCAGGTTTGAGAGTCGCAAGATATTGATAGTCGCTACCTTGCGCCATGGTATTAATATAAAGCGATGCCGAAAAAAAAGCCGTCAAAAGGCATATTTTGATAAAATTCATAGCATATTTTGTTCGAGAACGATGCAAATATAGGAAAATTGCAATAAGATGGTGCAGCTATGAAAAACAATCAGAGATTGTCTTTGGGACCTAAGGTAGAGCGACAAAAAACGAATGTTTAAAAGCTAAAAACAATCATCAATAGTCTTTTAGGCGTTACACTGATTTACAAATTAAAAATCAGCAACCGACACTCAAAAATGTTATATTCGCACGCCGAACCAAAAAGGTTCAGTTTTTGTTATTTGTGCGAAACACTAACATTTAAATTTTAATAAAATGGTTAAAATCAACGATTTCAACTTCAAAGGGAAGAAAGCAATCGTCCGCGTGGATTTCAACGTTCCATTGGACGAGAACGGAAAAATCACCGACGACACCCGCATCCGCGGTGCTCTGCCGACACTTAAGAAAATTCTGGCCGACGGCGGTTCTCTCATCATTATGTCGCATATGGGCAAGCCGAAAGGCAAAGTATCCGCCAAACTCTCGCTTGGCCAAATCACCGACGCTGTTGCAGCCGCTCTGGGCACTGCAGTTAAGTTCGCACCCGACTGCGCAAAGGCAGCCGACGCAGCCGCAGCCCTGAAACCGGGCGACGTTCTGTTGCTCGAGAACCTGCGCTTCTATCCTGAGGAGGAAGGCAAACCTGTAGGCATCGAGAAAGATGATCCGAACTACGACGCCGCCAAGAAAGAGATGAAGGCAAAACAGAAAGAGTTCGCAAAAACTCTGGCTTCATACGCCGACGTTTACGTTATGGATGCCTTCGGAACAGCTCACCGCTCACACGCTTCTACCGCTGTGATTGCCGACTACTTCGACGCCAACAGCAAGATGCTTGGTCTGCTGATGGAGAAAGAGGTTCAGGCTGTCGATAACATTCTGAGCAACATCAAACGTCCGTTCACCGCAATTATGGGCGGTAGCAAGGTATCGACCAAAATCGGCATCATCGAGAACCTGATGGATAAGGTTGACAACCTGATTCTTTGCGGTGGTATGACCTACACCTTCGCCAAAGCACAAGGCGGCAACGTGGGTAACTCAATCTGCGAGGAAGACAAACTCGACCTTGCTCTCGACGTAATGAAGAAAGCAAAGGAAAAAGGTGTAAATCTGGTACTTGGCACTGACTCGGTTGTTACCAACGCATTCGATTTCGACACAATGTCGCTGAAACCGGGCGCACAAGTCAAAGTTTGCCCGTCGAACGCCATTGAGAACGGTTTCGAAGGTTTGGACGCTGGTCCGGAGAGCCAGAAGAAATTCGCTGCAGCCATCAAGGGCGCAAAGACCATTCTGTGGAACGGTCCTGCAGGCGTGTTTGAGTGCGACGATTTCACTGCCGGCTCAAAAGCCATTGCCAACGCCATTGCTGACGCAACCAAAGAAGGCGCTTTCTCGCTCATCGGCGGTGGCGACTCGGTTGCCTGCATCAACAAGTTCGGCTTGGCCGACAAAGTTTCTTACATCTCAACTGGCGGCGGCGCACTGCTCGAAGCCATTGAAGGGAAAGTTCTTCCGGGTGTAAAGGCAATTCTTGGATAATAATTCTGAAACAGAATAGAGAAAACCGCCATACAGCAATGTGTGGCGGTTTTTTCATATTGCCGCTTTCAACTAATAACTATCTTTGCCACGCAAATAAAATCAGAAGTGATTCGAGTAATAAACCATCCGCCAGAGTTTGTCCGTCGTTTCTTTCCGCGATTCCAATGGAAGGTGGAAGGCGCTCAAAAAACGTTGTATCTGACCTTCGACGATGGCCCCACGCCCGACATCACCGAGTGGGTGCTCGACAATCTGGCCGAATACAACGCCAAAGCCACGTTCTTCTGCCTTGGCCGCAATGTTGACCATTATCCCGATATATATCAGCGCATTATTGCCGAAGGCCACGCTGTGGGCAATCACACCTACAGCCACCTCAACGGCTGGAAGGTGAGCGCAAAAGAGTACATCGACGATGTGGAGCTGGCATCGCAATATGTTGACTCGCATTTGATGCGCCCGCCGTATGGCCGGTTCACAAAAAAACAGATTGAGCCACTTCGCCAGCAGGGCTACCGAATGATTTTGTGGGACGTGATGCCTGAGGACTACAACCGCCGCGTGAAGCCGCACGAATGCTACAATTGCGTTTTGCGGTACGCCACCGAGGGCTCAATCATCACCTTCCACGACTCGATGAAGGCGCGGATGAATCTCCACTTTGCTCTGCCTCGCGTGCTAAAACATTTCACAGAATTGGGATTTGAGTTTGCACGTTTGGAATGATTTTATACTTTTGCACCGCCTTGGGGGATTAGCTCAGCTGGCTAGAGCGCTTGCATGGCATGCAAGAGGTCATCGGTTCGATTCCGATATTCTCCACCACAATGTCCAAACTCGCTTACTTACGTGGGCGAGTTTTTTTATTTATGCAAAATGAACGTAGTCAGCAATATCCGAATCAAAAAAAATATTGCTATGTTTATGGCTGATAAGAATAAAAATATGGACATGGACAAAACAATGCGCGTCGGTGTTGTCGGCGCGGGATGGATTGCCGAAAAGGCCGCCATCACACTTAACGGACTACGTGAGTGCGAGTGCAACGCCATTGCATCGCGCTCGTTGGCGAAGGCCGAGGAATTTGCCAGTCAATGGAATGTGCCGAAAGCTTACGGCTCGTATGCCGAACTGATTGCCGACCCAGAAATCGATCTTGTGTATGTGGCTACGCCGCACTCGCACCACTACGATGTGACGCGCCAGGCCATATTGGCCGGCAAGCCTTGTCTTGTTGAGAAGGCGTTTATGGCCAATCACGCGCAGGCGGAGGCTATTGTCAAACTGGCGCACGAGCGCAAGGTGTTTCTGGCCGAAGCCATCTGGACGCGCTACCAGCCGGCCGTGGGCATTGTTCGCGGATTGATTGACAGCGGACGCATCGGCACACCAAGGCTCGTTACCGCCACATTAGGCTATTCAATGGGCGACAAACCTCGCATTATGCGCCCCGACCTCTGCGGTGGCGCTCTGCTCGATTTGGGCGTTTATGCGCTCAACTTTGTGCGCATGTTTTTCGATGCCGACATTAAATCAATTGAGAGCCAGTGCGTGAAAAGCGCCACCGGAATGGACCTGACCAACGCCATCAGCCTTGTGCTGGCCGACGGTGTGCTGTGCAATCTGCAGTCGAGTGCCGCTTGCGTGGGCGACAACATTGGCGTGATTGCCGGAACCGATGGCAATCTGATTATCGACAACATCAACAATCCGCAGAAAATCACTGTCAACACTCACGACCGCGTGTTTGTTGAGGACATTCACGTGCCGAAGCAGATTACTGGCTACGAGTATCAGTTCCAGGTCTGCCGTCAGGCTCTTGCCGAAGGTCTTTTGGAACCTCGCGAGATGCCGCACGCCGAAACTCTATACATTATGCAGCTGATGGATGGTCTTCGTCAAAAATGGGGCGTGCACTATCCGATGGATGATGAAAAATGGTGATATTCAATGATATAAACTACGGAATACAAACTTTTTAAATTGTTTAATCATGAGAAAATTTGTCACAATTGCGTTAATGGCTATGCTTGCAGGGCAGGCGTGGGCACAAACAAGTTTTACGGTTAATAAACTGAAATACACGGTTATTGATGAGGAAAACCATTATGTCTCGGTAAACAAAAGTGATTATTTTCCACCTAACAACCTTGTAATTCCCGAGACTGTTGTAAAAGAAGGAGTTACATACACGATTAAAAGTATTGTGGAAAATGCTTTTAAAGATTATTCTTTCATAGAGAGTGTTTCTCTACCCAATACTATTGAAAGTATTGGACAAGGGGCATTTAGCGGTTTGGCTGCTATAAAATCTATTGATATTCCCACTTCAGTTTCAAGTATAGGAGCAAATGCCTTTAGTGGTGTGACACACTTATTTTATTCAGGAACAGCAACAGGCAGTCCTTGGGGAGCAAAGCATATAAATGGGGTGCTTGATGAGAATGGGGTGATTTATTCTGATGATTCCAAGAATGTTATTATCTCATACATTGGTAATAATGGTAGTGTTACGATTTCTGGGAATGTTAAACTTATTGATAGAGATGCATTTGCTAACTGTAGCAAACTTAAGGAAGTTATTATATCAACAACGTACAATGATGAAAGTCAGTATCCGCAAACTCCCAAAATTGGAGATTACGCGTTCAGCAATTGCCAAAATCTGGAAAGAATAAATCTAGGTGACAATATTTTAACTATTGGAAACTATGCTTTTTCGGGTTGTAAAAAACTCACATCAATAGACATTCCTCAATCAGCCATATACATTCTTTCAGGTGTATTCATGGGCTGCAGTAGTCTGACAGCGATAAATGTGGCTGCCACAAATGAAAGATACAGTTATCCGCAGAACAAGGAAGGAAAAACATATACCATTCCGAATTCTGTAACAAAATTGGAAAACAAATCGTTTTATTGTACCAATAATCTTGATACTGTAATAATTACGGGTGGTGTACAAACGATTGAAGGTGCAACATTTCAAGATGCCAGGAGCATAAAATCGGTAGTATTGTTTAATTCAATCACCAAAATTTCGAGTATGACGTTTTATGGCTGTAATAGTTTGGAATCGATAGCCATTCCATCTTCAGTCAAAACGATAGAAGACCGTGCGTTCTATAATTGTACCAAGTTGAAACCGATATACATTCCCACAACAGTGACAAGCATCGGCAACAATGCTTTTATGAATGTGCAACTTATAATCTATAATGGTACGGCCACGGGTAGTCGGTGGGGCGCAAAAGCGATAATTAAAGGCGAGGCTGACGATGATGGTTTTGTTTATGCAGATGAGGAATATAAACAGCTTGTTGGGTATATAGGAGATGAAACGATGATTGAGATTCCTGCTACTGTTACAACCATAGGTGACAAGACGTTCAGTTATTGCAGCGGTCTGAGAAGTATTAAAATTCCTAACACTGTCACAAGCATTAGCAACACAGCATTTCAGGGATGTAACCAATTGGATACATTAGAGATATATGTGAATTCGATTGGCACGGAATTCAGTAATATTACATCGCTTAAATCCGTATATATCGGCGCCACAGTCACAAACATCGCCACCGATGCGTTCAGCAATTGCACAAACCTTGAAGAAGTGAAATTCGATGCCAATACTATCGGTACAGAGTTCAGTCAGAAAACTTCACTTGAGAATGTGATTATTGGTAATACGGTGGAAACTATTGAAAGTGGGGCTTTTGCTGGATGTACCAATTTGAAAACTGTAGAAATACCAAGTACGGTTACAACCATTGGAGATGATGCATTCATGAGTGTTAAGAATATTGTCAATAACAGCCAAGCCACTGGCAGTCCATGGGGGGCATTGAATGTTGGTGGAGTGGAAGATGATAGCGGTTTTATATTTTCAGATTCGCAGAAGACCAATCTTGTTGGATATGTTGGTGCTGGCGGCGATATTACCATTCCAAACACAGTTGTAAGCATAGCTGAGAAAGCGTTTGTCAATTGTGGAAATCTGACATCGGTAACCATTTCAAGCACTGTAGCATCCATTGCTTTGGATGTGTTCAGTGGCTGCGGCAACCTGACAACGATAGACGTGGCAAGCGATAATACAAATTACTCGGCAGCCAATGGCATATTGTTCAATAAGGATAAAACAACGATTATTCGTTGCCTTGAGGCAAAATCAGGTACATACACAGTTCCAAACACAGTGACTCGCATATCTGATTCGGCATTCTATAATTGCAAGAAAATCACATCTATAACCCTCGCTGATAATTTGGTTGGCATTGGTAGAGGAGCTTTTGCAGGCTGCGCCCAGCTGAAATTCAACAATCAATCAAACGCTTCGTATCTTGGGAAAACGGGTAATAATTATTTTGCTCTGATTGCGGCAATTTCAGCCGACATTACAGAATGCACTATAAACAGTAATTGTAAAGTTATCGCCGAAGATGCATTCCAAAATTGCAGCAGTCTGTCGGAAATTACAATTCCTACGTCAGTTACAAGCATCAACAAAAACGCTTTCAAGGGTTGTAGCAGTTTGACAATCAAATGTAAAGCCGTTTCGCAGCCTACAGGTTGGGACAATCAATGGAATCCCGACAACCGTCCTGTTGAATGGACTAAGCAATGGACAGTGACCGTGGCAGCCAACAATAGCGCGTACGGCAATGTTTCGGGTGGAGAGGTGGTTATCGACGGCTCAACAGCAACCATAACAGCCACCCCAAATACGGGTTACAAGTTTGTGAAATGGAGCAATGGTTCGACAAACGCCACCGAGACCATAACCGTTACATCAGATTTGAGTCTTACGGCTGAATTTGCAATAAAAACGTACACGGTGACAGTGGCGGCAAACAACAGCTCGTATGGAACAGTTGAGGGAGGCGGAAGCATATCCCACGGCTCAACAGCAACCATAACAGCCACACCAAATACGGGTTACAAGTTTGTGAAATGGAGCAATGGACTGACAAACACCACTGAGACCATAACGGTTACATCAGATTTGAGTCTTACGGCTGAATTTGCAATAAAAACGTACACAGTTACATTGTCGGCAAACAACAGTTCGTATGGAACAGTTGATGGTGGCGGAAGCATGGCCCATGGCTCAATAGCAACCATAACCGCCACACCAAAAACAGGTTACGAGTTTGTGAGATGGAGCAATGGCTCGACAAATGCCACAGAGACCATAACGGTTACATCAGATTTGAGTCTTACGGCTGAATTTGCGATAAAAATGTACACGGTGGCAGTGTCGGCAAATAACAGCTCGTATGGAACAGTTGAGGGAGGCGGAAGCGTAGTCCACGGCTCAACTGCAACCATAACAGCCACACCAAAAACAGGTTACAAGTTTGTGAAATGGAGCAATGGCTCAACAAACGCCACCGAGACCATAACGGTTACATCAGATTTGAGTCTTACGGCAGAATTTGCCCCCAAAACGTGCATTGTTACATTGGAAGTCAACAATATATCGTATGGCAGTGTGAGCGGTGGTGGCACCTTTACTGAAGGTTCAACTGTTACAATTACAGCTATACCTGCAGAAGGTTGCGAATTTGTGAAATGGAGCAACGGCCTGACAAACGCCATAGAAACCATTACAGTAACAAAGGACACTACTCTTATTGCTGAATTTTTCAAAAGCGATGTGGCCATACCTGATGATAACGAATGTTCGTTCTCTGTAAATCATTACACTGGCTGTTACGCAGCTGAAATGGCTAATTTCATTGGTGGCAAAGATGTTACCATCCCCACAAGCATGTATATCAATGATGAATTATATACAATTTCTAGTATTAGCAGTAAATGTTTCCAAAACAATACCAGTATTATATCGATTTTCATTCCTCCAACTGTTACAGTTATTAGGGACAGCGCGTTTGTGGGATGCGAAAATATGGAAATTACTTGTGCATTCGATTCAAAACCAAGCTGTTGGAGCGATTCGTGGAATCCTGATAATCTGCCTGTTGTTTGGGTGGGAATGGTTAGTAGCGAGGAACTTGACGCACCAACAGATTCAGTTACCTTCAGTTATATGTATTATCAGCACAATCACACTGTAAGTTTGACTAAATATCATGGATATAGCAGCACAGTTGCTGTACCAGAAAAATTAATTGTCAATGGCGAGGAATACACGGTTACCAGCATTGAATCCTCATGTTTCCAAAACAATAAGTTTATCGCATATCTATCTGTTCCTGCCACTGTCACCAGCATTGGCGATAGTGCGTTTGCAGGTTGCCGCAGTATGAAAATTGATTGCGCTTACAGCTCAAAACCAAGCGGTTGGAGCGATTCATGGAACCCCGACAACCTGCCAGTTGCTTGGGGAAACACACCGAGCGACGAAAAACCTGATCCAGAAAAACCTGATCCTGAAAATCCGGCTGATGCATCCTTCTTTGCATTCACAATTATAAGCAGCAGCGACCACACGGTTGAGGTAGTAGGTTACAACGGCTCTATAACGGATATTTCAATCCCCGAAAAAGTCACTATCGAAGGTGTTGAGTACACTGTTACGAGTATAGGCAAAGAAGCATTTTGGGGAACCAACATTGTTTCCGTATTTATTCCGAAAACAATTACGAGCACATACATTTCGTTTAACGACTGTGTTAATTTGACCAGTATAAACGTCGATAATGAGAATCCGGCCTACTCGTCGGAGAATGGAGTGCTGTTCAACAAGGATAAAACCACGTTGATATGCTGTCCGGCGGGAAAAACAGGAGATTACATTATCCCGTCAACTGTTACGGAAATTGCCGAAAGAGGTTTTAGAGCGTGTGCAGGTTTAACGTCAGTGACAATTCCGAATGGAGTTGCGAGCATTGGAGAGTTCGCATTTGGAAGATGCACGGGTTTGACATCAATCGAGCTTCCCAATTCGCTGAAAACACTTCCAACAACAATGCTGGCCGGTTGCAGCAGTTTGGAGTCGGTCACCTTTGGTAGCCAGGTTGAAACCATTGGCGAATACGCATTCCAGAAATGCTATAGTTTGACCCAAATAACAATTCCTGAAACAGTAAAAAGTATATGTGTTGCGGCATTCCATCAATGCACGGGATTGGATTCAATATACATACCAGCTTCTGTTACAACCATGCAGAAATGGGTGTTCCACGAATGCAGCAACCTCACTATTTATTGCGAAGCCGCATCGGAACCAGCAGGCTGGGACGGCAGTTGGAACTCAAGCGACAGACCAGTTGTTTGGGGAAAATCCTCGGGTAATAATAACGAAGAGCTCAATCCAGAGGACTTCAATCCAGAGGACTTCACATACGGCATTATCAGTTTTAGCAAGATGACGGTTGAAATAGATGGCTACAACGGAACAAGCTCCAATATTGTGATTCCGTCGACAGTTGTTTTGGGAGGTGATGAATTCACAATCGTCTCCATTGCTGACGAAACGTTCAAGGACTGCGACAATCTAATATCGGTAACTCTTCCGAGCACTATAACAAGCATTGGCGATGCCGCGTTCCAAAATTGCAGCAACTTGGAGTCGGTGTCGCTTCCAAACACAATCGAATCTATTGGAGCTTGCACGTTTGCTGAGTGCGGTAGTCTGACATCAGTTGAAATACCTAATAGTGTTACGTTTATCGGCAACAGCGCTTTCGCGGAATCGGGATTGACATCGGTTGTTATTCCTAATTCAGTCACAGAAATAAGCAGTTATGCGTTCCGTGATTGTGCTGACTTGGCATCAGTTGAGATTCCGAATTCAGTTGCCACAATAGGAATGTGTGCTTTTGAAAACTGCTCGGAGCTGGGAACTGTTAAAATTCCAAGTTCAGTCAGCAGTATTGGCATAAAGGCGTTCGATGGTTGCGACAATGCCACATTTGAATGTGAAGTTGATGCAAAACCTGAAGGCTGGGATGAGTGGTGGAATTACGGCAACCAACCTGTCGTCTGGAGCAAAAACACAGCCGTTTCAGAATCGACAGAAATGGCAGTCAGCATCTACGCTCATGGCAATACCATTGTGGTTGAAAACGCCAATGCCGAAATCCGAGTTTATGACGCTATGGGCAGAATGGTTGCAGAGACGCCTCATAGTGATGTCTTTACCGAAATCCGCGTGGATGGCACAGGCGTTTACATTGTAAAAACAGGAAGCACAGTGAAACGGGTGCTTGTGAAATAGGTTCGTGGGGTAGAGGCGTGAAAGTATCGTCTCTGTAAGCGAATCGTTGATATAATAAACAAAAAAGTCGGGCGGTTAGATTTGATCTGACCACCCAACTTTTTGTTTGATATACAGCTGATTGATAGCTAATTAAACTTAAGCTCTTTATAATTATCCAATCGCTAAAGCCTAAATCTTATCTGTTAAACATAACCTTCTCATTATTAAACATTTTTGTCAGCACCAAAACGGCGCACACCGTGTAGGCAATGTTTGCGCCGATGGTGACAACGGCGTTCAGCAATGCTAGTTCGTGCTGCAGCAGGGCTGTCATTGCGAGTGTTGAGTTGTAGAACGGAATCAGATAGACGGCAGTGTTGGTGGAAATGTCGCTGCTAAGCATTGAAATAATGCCAAGGAACACCATTACAAGCATTAGCGGCATACAGAGCGACGCGGCGTTTTTCACGTCTTTGGCCAATGTCGACAGAATGCTCACAATGGCCGCCATAATCAGCACCGTGCTGATAATTATGGCAAACAGAACGATGTAATCGCTGGTGCCGTAGTTGAACGATACGGCGCCGCCCATTCCGCCAATCATATTGGGCAGCGACAGCACAATGCCGATGAAACTAGAAATGGCGCTCAACAGCGATATTCCGCTGATTGCCACAATCTTGCCGAAAGCCAACTCGCTGCGGTGCATTGGGGTGACAAGCAGCGTGGCAATGGTGCCGCGTTCCTTCTCGCCTGCAATCGAGTTCTGCGCCACCGTCATTACGCCGCTGAAAAGCATAATCAGAATCAGCATTGGCAGCAGACGGCCGAGAATCTGTCCGCTCACCTGCTCGT
Organism: uncultured Bacteroidota bacterium; assembly: GCA_946186925.1. Taxonomy (GTDB): domain Bacteria; phylum Bacteroidota; class Bacteroidia; order Bacteroidales; family SZUA-534; genus RUG13583. The sequence continues at coordinate 44,550 of CAMHPA010000010.1, forward strand.
CGTTGGCCTGGTTGAAGCGCACGTCGGGGCTGTCGGCGCGGTTGATGTCGAAGCGGTTGCCTATCGACTCTTCGTACCCGCCAAGCGCACCGCAGATTATCGAGTAGATGCGCTGCGTGGCTTCGTTGGTCGAGTTGTAGTAAATCTCGATGTTTGGCGCGGGCGTGCTGTCGGCGGTGGTATAGGTGCTCACCGCGGCGTCGAAATCGGCGGGGAAGCGCACAAGCACCGTGTTGACATTCTTGTCTTTAAGCGCGTCAATTTCGGCTTGACCGAAGGCGCTCTGGCTAAGCGTGACGTTGCCGCTCAACGCGTTGAACGACTGCGCGACGCTCTGCGGCAGATTGTCAACCTGGACGGTAACACTCTCTTCGCGGTTCTGCTGCGTCAATTTGTCGGCACTCGAGCCCATAAAACTGTAAATGAAATAGATGAGCAGGCCTGGCAGGATGATTGTGGTGAACATAAGTTGACGGTCGCGGAAGACACGGTCAAACTCTTTCTTTATGATTGTCAATACGTTACTTTTCATTCTTCGTTCCCTTTCACTTCTTTATAGAGTTCAAAAAAGCGGTCTTCGAGTTGCAGACCGTTGCACACTTCGCTGAGCGAGCCGCAAGCCACCATTCGGCCGTCGATAATCACGCCCACGCGGTCGCACAGACGCTCGACAAGGCTGAAAATGTGGGTGCTCAGGATTATCGTCTTGCCCTTGGCGCGCAGTTCCTGAAGAAAATCGGTGACGGTGCGCGCCGTGAGCACGTCGAGTCCGTTGGTGGGCTCGTCGAAGATGATGATGTCGGGGTCGTGCACGAGCGAGATGACTATCGACACCTTCTGCTTCATACCCGTTGAAAGGTTGGCCACCTTCACTTCGGCAAAGCGGTCGATGCCGAAACGGCTGAACAACTGCTCTTTACGCTCGCGGGCCACTTCGGGGCTGACGCCGTGCAACTGGCTGAAAAAGTCGAACAGATAGTTCGGCGTGAAGAAGTCTTCGAGTTTGAGTTCCGATGTCAGGAAAGCGATTTTCGAGCGCACCTTTTCGGGTTCGTCAACCACGCTGACGCCGTCGAAAAAGGCGTTGCCGCTGTCGGGGCGGATGAGCGTTGATAGAATGCGCAGCGTGGTGGTCTTGCCCGCGCCGTTGGGGCCAAGCAAGCCGAAAATCTCGCCGCGCCGAGCGGTGAACGAAAGGTCGCTGACCGCCGTTTTCTGCTTCGTGCCCTCAATTTTCTGCTGCTTGAGCGAGAGTTTGAAGGTCTTGCAGAGATTGTTAACTGTTAGTAAATCAGACATTTTGCTTAAAGTTTTGAGTTTTAAGTTTTTTCCGAAGGTAGTAGTTTGGTTTAAAGTTTAACGAGTTGAACAGGTTTAAAGTGATTTTAACGTGTAAATATCACAGGTTAATATCTTTTTCAAGCAAAATCACTTTCTGTAGTTAATTTCCCCTCACAAACCGCCTTCAATCGGCTGCTGTCGAACGCCTCGCGGATATTCCAGCCGAATTTCTTGCGGAAAATGAAGTAGAGAGCCACAGATATTAGAATTTCTAAAGCAGGAATAAGCAACAATGTGTCCGATGCGAAATCTTTTGTGACTGTGAAGAGCGGCGAAGAGCCATACTCGTTGCCCTCAACGGCAAACAACGTGAACCCCATAAAATTGTGGGCAAAATGCATTCCCCACGAGAATTCGATTCCATCGTTTAAAATTGTGAAAAATCCAAACATTAGACTGCCTGTCAGATAGACAACCATTGCGCGTATGAATCCGAAGTCGGAAACCTCGTTGTTGTTGCAGTGCAACAGAGCGAAGATAAGCGTCACAATCACCAGCGCCCAGATTTTGCTTTTGGTGCAGAGCCCGAAGCCAGGCAGTAGGTAGCCGCGCATTATCAGTTCCTCGCAGCCCGTTTGGAAAGGCGCAAAAATCACTGCCAGCAAAAGACCGACAAAGAATTTCGTGGCGCTGAAATGGAAGGTGAAAGCATCGGGGCTGACAATGGCCAACAGCGTCCAAAAGATTAAAAGACAAACGAAATAGACGCCTGCCGCGCCAAAGAAACGGTCGGCACGGAACCGACGGTCGCCCGAAATCATCGTCATCGGCTCGCGCTTGTGGAACGGCTTGAACAGAAGCCACATCAGGCCAACCCAGAACACGAATGTAAGCATCAGAACCAAGAATCCTGTTTGTGAATTCAGATTGATAAGACCCGCCAACTGTTCAGGGCTGAAATTGCCTTCACTCATTTTTTTCACAACCAATCCCGCAATATAAATGATTGACGGAATTTGCGCCGCAATGAAAGCGATTGCCATCACTGCCACATACCGCAGCCAGTGGTTTTTGCCCTCGTGGGCGTTTTCAAAAAAGTTCATAATCAAAAGTTTTAAGTTTAAAGTTTAACAAGTTTGAAGTTTAGACGTAGGGACGTGGCGCGCCGCGTCCGTACTGTATTTAATTTAAATAAAATCATAAATCACCAACACCTTAAATCACAATTCATTCCCCTTCACCGCAATCGCAGGGCAGACGGGCACTTTCTTTATCTCGCCGTTAATCAGCCCTTTACGGAAATAGCCGCTTTTCATACTTGCGTCGAGCATAAGCGTGCCTTCGCCGTCGCTGTCCACCATTGACACGCTTAAATAGTACTCTGTGCCGCGTTTCAGCCACAGAATGTCGGTCGGCTCAACACTGAGCGTGAAATCTTTATTTGATTGTTGCACAGTCTGATAAATCGGTTTCTGAAGAACATTGACAAGTTGGCTGTCGCGTTTCTCGTATAGGTTGAAACTCAACTTGCACTCTTTGTAAGTACATTTTTTAATGTCTAATAGTATGTTGCTGATAATGAAATCTTTATCAGGCGTGAACATTGGTCCGCCTCCGGGGCCGTCGGGGGTGCCGCGCCCCGTGAGCACGCAACTGCCTGGCATTGGCATTCCGCGGCCCACAATGGTTTTGGGCTTGCTCTGTTTCCCAACCGTAACTTCGGGCAGCACTATCATTTTGTCTTTCAAAACGATAGTCAGTTCGTTGCCTGCCGAATATGTCTCAAACGGGATTTCTATCGGCAGATACGATACGTGGCTGAAAACTAACGTGTTAGTGCGTCCTGCGGGGATTTTCAGCGAGAAATGCCCGTCGCCGTCCGAAATGGTGCCCACGCTGTCGCGATTGAATCCGATGCTGACATATTCAACCTTTTCGCCGCGCTCGTTCAGAATGTTTCCGCTGACTGTGGTTTGCCCAAAACCGATTATCGGCATTGCGGCGAATATCATTATTAATGGTAATAGTTTCATTGTTAAAAGTTTTATTGTTTCTAACCGATTTAATCCGATTTTAACCGATAACATATTGTATTTCAGATTTATGTGAACGGGATAAATCGCGTCACTACATTATAATTCCTAAATATTCTACTCTTTCTTCAAAAAATCAAATTGTCCGCCGTTCTGCTTGAGTGTCAGTTTTTTATCCGCAAGGTTAAATATGATGACAATGCCTGCTGGTTTGAACTCAAAATCGGTTTCCGATGTTGCGGTGAGCGGGAATGCCAATTGTCCTGTTGCCTGACCTTGCAATTTTGTGCCGTCGGAAGTGATTTTCAGGTCCATTCCTAACTGCGCCGACGAGTAGGTCCCGACATATGCCGCCAACTGCTCGCTGGTTAGCGCAACCGATTGTGTTTCAGCCTGATTAGCGGTATTGGCCGACTTTCTCACAAACTCAAATGTCTGCCCCATTTGCTTGAGTGTGATTTTGTTGCGGTCGGGTGCGACAGTAATGACAACGCCCACACTTGCATTCTCGAATTGGTCAGCCGAAAGGGCGTCGAGCGGAAAAGACTGCTGCCCCGCCGTCTGTGCGCACAGCCGATTGCCTGCCACCGTCACCGTCACTTCCATTCCAAGCGCCTCGCAACGGAAAACGCCCGTGTACTGCGCAAGTTGCTCGGCCGAGAGTTCGATGTATTTCGAGAAATCGGGCATTTCAATGTCCTTCCCGTCCACAGCGTCGAGAATGGCCAAGGTGATTTTGTTAAGGTCGATGTCGGTGCCGTTTGAGCAGATGGCGATTGTCAGGTTGTCGAAAACCTCAAATTGCGACCTGAAGCCGTCGATGGCGCCCGAATGGCCGTAGCCCGAATGGCCGTTGTGCGAGAACGTGAACAGGCCGCGGCCGATGCCCTCGTTCAGTTCTTTCATTTGCTCGCGCAGATTGTCGCCGAAGATGCCGTCGAACAGCGCCTTGCCGAATTTCGCAAGGTCGGCTGGCGTTGATGCCATTGCGCCCGCGCCCAACGCCACCGACGCGTCGGTTTCGGGCTGAACCTGCCAATGGTCAAGCAGCGCGTATGAGCGTGCGTCGCCGCGCTGCGGATTGACGGCCTCGCTGAAACGTGTGTGCCGCAAGTCCAACGGCTTGACAATCAGTTCGTCAACAACCTCGGCATACGGCTTCCCGTAAACGTCTTCCAAGATGAACCCGAGCAGATTGTAGCCCGTATTGCAGTAGCGGAAAGTGCTGTCGGAAGCGAAGTTGGTGCCTGCGGCGGCCACGCGCTCAAGAATCTGCTGGCGCGTCTGCGGTGTCAAATAATAGGTCAGATACTCATACGGCTTGTCGTTGACAATATCCACCAAGCCGCTGCGGTGATAAAGCAGATGGTTGATGGTAATCTGTTCTGCATTAGGAATTTGCGCGTCGGGAAAATACTTGGCAATGTTGTCGTTGAGCGACAGACGCCCCTCGTTGGCGGCCTTCAGCACCATAACGGCGGTGAAGGGTTTGGAGATTGAACCGATTCGGAACTGCGTCTCGGCCGTGCAGGGAATCTGGTTCTCAACGTCGGCCCAACCCAACGAGCGCTGATAGATGGTCTGCCCGTCGCGCTGCACCACCACCGAGCCCATAAAATGCCCGTCTAGAGTGCTGAAATAAGCGTCGAGTTTCTGGTCGATTGCCTGCTGACTGCAAGCTGTGCTGACAGCGACGCAACATAATGCGGCGAAGGTTTTTGCTAATGATTTCATATCTATTTGTTTTTTAATTGTTAAACTGTTCGTTTCAAAATCGCAAGCCAAAAGTAAATGCCGCCCGCCGATGTTGCAAATAATTGTTCGGCACGTGTTGCGGTTGATTTTAGCGTTAAACACCAAATTATCAGTATGTTATAAGGAAATCATCGGATTTTGGCGCAATAAAATCTTAACAGCGCACCAAAATAGTGCGTGCTAATAATCAAGAAGATAGCGCCTTTAAAAATCTATCCATTCCGTTGTCTGCGCAAGAGCAAGTTTTGAAAATCCTTGATTATGCATTACATATTGAAAATGCTTGAGCATAAATGGATTATGGCGCAAAAACTTGTATATATGAAAAAAAAGATGTAAGGTTGTATCTTTAAATTAAGACAAGTTATGAGAATAAAACTACTACTTTTCTTGTTGCTTTTTGCAGTAACTGCAGTAACGGCGATGGCGACTGAGCAGAATGTCGTGGCAATTTATCAGCAAAACGGTGAGGTGGCGCTGTTTGCATTCGCCGCCAAACCAGAATTGAGTTATTCAGCCACGCACCTTATCATCAATACCAGTGGCACATCGGTGCAATACCCGATTAATCAGTTGAAAAAAGTGTCGTTCGAGAAAGCTGACATTGATGAGCCTATAGTAGATAACATCGATATGCCGGATATTGCTCCGGAGATTTTCTCTTTCAGCGATGGGCAAATTGTCATCAAAGGCGGAGAACCAAATTCAGTGGTGAACATCTACACTGTACAAGGCTCACTGTCAATGCAGTACCGATTGGATAGCAACGGCTATGCAACTGTTCCAACAGACAATCTCCGAGGAACCGTATATGTCATACAAAATGGAAGTGTAACCTTTAAGTTCGCGAAGCCATGAAAAAAATATGTTCTTTATTGATTGCCGCCACCACGGTGAGTGGGCTATTCGCGGAGAATATCAGCGAGCAGCAGGCATTGGAGATTGCTGGCAAATTTGTACAGTACGAGCAAATGGCAAAGTCGGATAACGGCAAATCGTCTGTCAGTGCGGAATTCACGCTGTCTATGGCTTACAAGATGCCTTCGCGTGTGCAGAAGAATACTAGCAATGTGTATATCGTCAATATCGGTGATGACCAGGGATTTGTAATCGTTTCGGGCGAAAGCGGGACTGAGGTGGAGGTGCTCGGCTACTGCGACCATGGAACGTTCAATTATGCCGATGCCCCCGTTCAATTGCAAGACCTTCTCAGCGAGTATTCGGTTGGTATTGACAGCCTGAGAAATAATCCTTCGTTGGCTGCGGACAAATCGGCCGCCAAAAACATAACTGACAGTTGGGCGGATGATTTTGACCATTACCCTTCTTATTTAGGCGATATGATAGTGGAGCCGCTAATCAAATCTAAATGGAATCAGACAAGTCCGTATAACCGCTTCATTCGCGACCAATGCTATACCGGATGTGTGCCAACCGCAGTGGCTCAAGTTATGCGTTTTTGGCGTTGGCCTAAGGCAACAAAAGATTCTGTTTATGATTGGAACGCAGATAGTGTATGGACGAAAGTGGATTTTTCCGGCCGCACGTACGACTGGGATAATATGCTCGATGACTATGAACACGGCTACACTTGGGAGCAGGCTGATGCCGTTGCCAAATTAATGACTGATGTGGGAAAGGCAATGGGAACACGCTATTGCCAACCCAACGGCAGTCCTACAGGTTTTGGCAGTGAGGCATTGGTACGCAATTTCGGTTACGAGCCCGGAGTCCAATCTATTACTGGCAACAAAGCAGCCGATGTACGTGAGGAACTAAAGGCAGAACTTGACAATGGGCGCCCCGTGCTTTACGCAGGTGATCCAGAGGAGGGCGACGGACACGCACTCATTTGTGACGGCTACACGGCTAACAACTATTTCCACTTCAATTATGGTTGGGGCGGATATACTGACGGCTTCTACCGGCTTTCGGCTGTGCCAAAATATATCAACAATGTACAGATTTGGACAAACTTCCGTCCGTATGACGCAGAGGAGAAGATTGTGGATAATATCAAATATGGACTGCTGCCAAACGGCAATGCGGAAATTCTTGACTATTTGGGCGGTGGAGTGAACGTGGATAACGGAGCGATAGTCATTCCCGATACCATCACCGATGAAAGTACCGGCAATAAATATGCTGTCACGCGCATCTGCAAACAGGCATTTTACAACAAGGGCAACTTCGATAAGATTACTTTCGGAAACAACATTGAGACCATCGACCGTTTCGCGTTCATTCTTTCAACAATAGACTCTGTCATATTGAGTGATAAAATGGAGGTGGTGCCTGATGATGCGTTCCAAGTGGCCAATGTCTACTACTTGTATATCGGCAAGAACGTGAAACGCATTGGTAAGAGAGCATTCGAACTCTGCCCGCTCAACGAGATTGTGAGCAAGAGCCGCCAATTGGAATTAGACGAGGAAGCCTTTGCAAACTCACGGCCCCAGCGAGGCGAGTGGGAAAATTGCATCGTCAAAATCAACAAAAAAGCCTTTTATGGTGCCACGCTGAGTGCAGACACCTATTTCAAGAATCTGGAAATCATCGGAGACTCAGCAACGTATGGCGGTCGTTGGGGAAGGGGTTCGCAGTTCTTCCACATCGGTCCAAAAGTGCGGGAAATAGCGCCATCGGCCTTTGACGGAATGTTTGAAGGCAGTACTGTGCCATACTTGATTGTGGATTCTCTTAACCCATATTATTCCGACGATTTTGACCCTATAATCTATAATAAGGACAAGACGTGTCTTCTTATCGCATTAAGTTCCCCGGGTTCGGGCATTTGGCCGGAAACACTAATTAAGATGGCACCAGGGTGTGTGCGCGGGAAAATGAGCAGTTTTAATATTCCGCAAACAATTGTGGATTTGGAAGGAGCATTTAGTGAATGCAAACAGCCCAAATACTCATATGCTGATGTCACTTGTCCGTTTATGGTTCCTCCCGTTATTTCTGATGCCACATTCAGTGACGAGATTTTTGCCGACCCGGAGAAGAATGTTTATCTGCAGGTGCCGGAAGGGACTGAAAAACTTTATGCAGATGCACCAGGCTGGCGCAAGTTCGGCGACTATATCACCACCATGTACGAGGAAGATTTTAAGCCACTTCCACCACAGGCTTTGAACTATCAAATGGTGGTGCATGGAGATTCGTCGAGGACTTTGATAGATATCAGCGAGGTTAGCACAATCCGCTTCAGCGAAGATGAGAATGGCGAGGCAATGGTGACTATAAGTGTGAACGGACGCAACGACATAACAACCAAAACCGCTAATATTGACAGCATAACGTGGAAACCGGGTTTTGTGTATGAGGGTGCGGAGATTTTTACCATTAACGATTCTTCTCTTACCATCAACGCGCAGAAATGCTCCATCACTTTTGGCGCTACAACCTTTGATGACAGCGCACAAATATGCGTTCGCAACTCGGTACTCCTTCCGCGTCCTACTCAAGGTGTTACAGGCGGTGTGGGCATCGATATAAGCATGCTGACTGATTCAGGAGTGGTACACGAACTGAGCGGTGTGGCGAAAATAACAATTCCCTTAGATGCTCCTGCAGACCAAAAGGTAGGCGCGGCATATTACAATCCCGAAACAGATGAGTGGGAGCCTGTCTATTTTGAGTATGACAAGGATGCGGGAGTAGCCACTATTCTCACCGACCATTTGTCGTTCTATTCCCTCTTTTACACTCTCAATGACCGAACCAAAGATGAAGTGTTTAGAGCGTTTGAAGAGTTTCCTGTGGTTTATAACTTCAATCAGGGTACAAAAGTGTTACTTGATATCTTAGGCTCTGATTCTCCGGAAGTGGAACAGGCGATAAAGTTCAAAGATGAACTGGGTCTATGGCAGTCTCTTGGCTTGGATGGATTTTATACTGCCGTTGTCAGTGTAACGGAACCATTGTTGGACTTCAAACCGGAAGCGATTGACAAAACCGTAAATATTCTTGGTGAGATAGGAACGGCACTGACAATCTTGGATGTTGTTCGGGCCGACCTAAAAGGCGATAACATAGGCGTGGCATCCAATACACTTAAAGTGCTGATGGCAAAGACTGTCGGTTCGGCAGCCAGTGCTATCGGAACGCCTGTCATGGCGGCATCCATGAGTTTGGTGGCCGTCATTGGTGTGGCATTGGAGAAATTCGGCACTATGGTTAACGAGCGCAAGGTGGACCTTTTCCGCCAAGCCTACCGTTATTACTACAGTCCCGCAGGTTATAGAGAGCTTGCACCCGATTCGCGTTTCAATAATAATGCCGACGGCACACCGGCAAAGCATGGTTACTTCCGTACCAAAAAGGACTGGTACGATTATTTTTATCCAGCCTTTGTTGAAGCGAAGATGAATGAAGAAAAACTCCGTTCCTATATAGAGCAATCGGTGCGTCGCTATTGCGACAGGTTCTGGGAGGATAATCAGGAAGTACGCACCTATGCCTACGCGTGGGCAAAAACTCAAGGACTCTCAACATTTATGAATGAGACTGAGGCTCTGCAACAACAGATTTCAGATGAGTATTTTGCCGAGTTGATGAACAATACCCTCGGTGATGTCTTTGAGGCTCTCCGCGAGAAACAGATTGCGCTGGCATCAAAACGAATGACATCCAAAGTAAACAGCATGGCTAAGTTCATGGGAAAGAAAGTGACTATTCGCGTTAAAGACTCGTCATGGTCGGGGAAAGAGGGCGAAAAATCAGACTTTGCAGGGCGCAGAATAGGCTTTACAGTTATTCCCGAGTATGCTACTGACGCTGATAAGTGGCAAGCCATTATTGACGATGAAGGAAAGGCTGATATGGGTAGTTTCACCACATATGCCCTGGTGCGTAATATGGTTCCATTCAAACTCACGTTGTATGATAAGAAAGGTTTGCCGGAGAAAGAGTATAGTTTCCAATTGGATGGTACCGTTGACCGAATTATTGACATCGACCTCGCGCAAGGTGTGAAAGTGGAGACCAATAGGATTGAGAACCTCAAACTGACTTATACACCACCGTCGGTAATGGTTTATAGTTCAGGTTATGACATGCTGGACCAATATTCCGACTCTATCACGGGTGAAGTGGTTTATATGTCGGACACGATAAACTTCTATAAAAACAAAGTGAGATGGTGTACGGAAGTGGAAAGGTTCTTCAACCGACATGACTTTATCACTGTCGATTCTCTCGGCAACTTCACCATTGGAGATGACATAGCCGGTAAGTTTGTGGGCGACTCCGCTTCTGGTCAGTTCGTCATCAATACCGACTATAGGTTCTTTGTTAAAACATTGCAACAATTTGTTGATGATTGGAACAATCCGAAGATTTATTACCAAGATAGAGTGAGGGAGTTATTGAACGGCTCTGTCAAACACCAGATAGCCTGCAAGTACACCATCAAGCGGGTTGAGGTGGAAGACCACTTCGAGTACAATATCACTTATACTGGTGAAGGCGCGTTCGATTTGACGGCGCGGCATATTAACCATTACAACAAAGCCATCGATTGGCAAGGTTTGTTTGTGGATAAGGCATTCCCGTCACTGGATATCTATGAAGTCGGTACCGGCACAAGTTCCGTTGGTGGTGATGTCACTCTCGAGTACAAAACAACCTTACGCTAACCGTTGAATAGCTGAAAAACAAACTCTTTTCGCTGGTTTTACAAAAAAAACGAGGCTGCCCAAAAACTCTTGGGCAGCCTCGTTCTGATTATCGCACTTATTTTCAAATGCCTTTCAGCACTGCTCTGACAGAGCCTTTGTCTGCAATCAGTTTTGCAAAATAGCCGCATACCTTATTGGCAAGTCCTGCCTCAAACAAATCGACACCGAAAATCTCTTTACGGTGCATAAGCGGCTCAACTGCCTTGCAAGCCGCTGCCGCGTCTCCGCCAATCTTGACATCGGCGACGTATTTTCTCACATCGTCCAAAAGCGGGTCGGGGCTCAGCTCAAAAGCGTTTCCGTTATCGTCGATTGCCATAAGGTAGCGCATCCACAAAGCGAAAACAGCGGGGATAACCTCCAAATTGGCCACATTCAAATCGTTGCGTGAGATATAGCCTTTAATTGTTTCGCCAAAGCGTATGCTCAATTTCTGCGATGTGTCGCAAGCAATGCGCTGCGGTGTGTCAGGCATAAACGGATTCGGAATGCGAATGTCAACAACTTCGTCGATAAAGTTGCGCGGTTTGATGATGCCTGGGTCGACAACAACAGGCAGGCCTTCCTCATATCCCAAGCGTTTGACAAGACGCAACAAATCAGTGTCTTTCATTTCGTCGGCTATAAGAGTGTAGCCAAGCAGGCAGCCGCTTACGGCAAGGAATGTGTGAAGCGGGTTCAAGCAAGTGCACACCTTCATTTTCTCCACCTTGTCCACCGTCTCGCGATTGGTGAAATACAATCCCGCTTTTTCAAGTTCGGGGCGGCCGTTGGGGAAATTATCCTCAAGAACCAGATACTGGCACTCTTCGGCATTGACAAAAGGCGCCACGTACGTTTTTTTGCTTGTGATGACGGGCTCAAGTTGTTCAATTCCGTCATCGGCAAGAATCTTCTCGATTTTGGCGTCGGGGCGCGGGGTGATTTTGTCAATCATTGTCCAGGGGAACGACACCTTGCTGGCGTTATTCACATAATCAAGGAATCCCTTTTTGCAAACACCGCGTTTCTCCCACTCTTTAGCAAACTCATTGACAGCGGCATACAGTTTGTCGCCGTTGTGCGAGCAGTTGTCCATACTTACCATTGCAATAGGAAGTTCGCCGTTGGCAAAACGCTCATAAAGCAATGTGACAACCTTTCCGATGTAAGATTTTGGAAGGACCGGACCTTCGGCAAAATCGCTTTCAACACCAGGCATAAACACGCCAGCCGCATTTTTCAGCAGATAGCCTTTTTCTGTAATGGTGAATGTGACCATTTGAAGCGAAGGATTTCGGAAAATCTCAATCAGCCGCGACCAATCGTTGGCATTGGAACTGTCGGCCGTCAGCGACTCCATAATTGAGCCGACCACAGTTTTTTCGACATTTCCGCTCGATTTGAGTGTTACAAGCGCACCGATGTTGTCGTGGGGGCGGTACATTTTCTCGATTATCTCGTAGTCGTAGCCCTCAGCGACCACAAGACCACGGTTTATCACACCCTTGTTTAAAAGTTCCTGCACCACATTGGCCTGAAAAGCACGAAAAATGTTTCCGGCACCGAAGTGAATCCAAAACGGCTCTTTTTTAGTTGCAGCCTCAACTTTTTCCCGATCGAATTGTGGAAGTGAGTAGCCTTTTGCTTCCCACTCCGCTTTGTTTTGTAATCCTTGTTTAGTCAGTTTCATCTTTTAAACATTTTATATGACTGAATTAATGTTGATGCCGTTATTCGTCAGATTGCCAACGTTTTAAAAACGCGAATGTTCTCGTTGGCAAACAAATGATACGCAAGGCAAAAGAAAGAATTTTTTGCTAAATAATTCAAAGTAAATACGCCCAAAAAAAGAGATTGCGTGTGTGTTACCGGGCAGAATAGCAACAATGACACAAATATAGGCAAATGCGATTTCGGCACCGAATGCGGAAATGGGCAGCAAGCGGTGCAGACGGCTGCGCAACATGGCGCAATAAATAGATTTTGCTAAATGATTCATTTTCGCGAAACATTATCTGACTACATAAAAAAATCAGCATAGCGCCATAAAAAGAAACCTTTGAACAAGAATACCGATTATTTTTGGCGGATAATGAAATTGATATTGACGAAAATAATTCTGAAGGATTGAAGGGCTCCGCATTTTGAGCAAAGGACTTGCTGTGACGTATTCGCAGGCCGATGACCTATGGTTATGATTGTCGCGGCTTTTCAAGCCTTACATTTTGAAACAAATTAAAAACATTAAATAATGAATCTTTTTCCCGCTCTCGAAAAGCAATACACCAAAGAGCACCAATCGGCTCTTGAGGCGCAACGTTTGGCACATTTCATTGCCGGTGCGCCGGTGGTTTTTCAGGTCTCGCGCCTGATGATTAAATTCGGAATCCTTAAGGCTCTCGCCGATAATCGCAACGGACTGACTCAAACTGAGATAGCCACAAAATGCAAACTCACCGAGTATGCCGCGCAAGTGCTGCTCGAGGCGTCGCTCTCAATCGGCACTGTGATTTTTGCCGACGAGCACTACAAAATCACCAAAGCCGGCTGGTTCCTTATCAACGACACAATGGTGAACGCCAATCTGAACTTTAATCACGATGTCAACTATCTGGGACTGTTCCGGTTAGAGGAGTCGCTTTTGAACGGCAAACCCGAAGGTTTGAAGGTGTTCGGACAATGGCCAACCATTTACGAGGGTCTGTCGCAACTGCCGCCCGAGGTGCAGAAAAGCTGGTTCGGTTTCGACCATTTCTACAGCGACAACTCGTTTGCCGAAGCCCTTCAAATCGTCTTCGCCAACCACCCGCGCACGCTGCTCGACGTTGGCGGCAACACCGGCCGCTGGGCCACGCAGTGCGTCACGTTCGACAAGGATGTGAATGTCACCATTATGGACCTTCCGCAGCAGATTGAGATGATGAAAAAGCAGACCGCCGGGCTCGACGGCGCCGACCGCATTCACGGCCACGGAGCCAACCTGCTCGACCCCGCAGTGCCGTTCCCAACAGGGTTTGACGCCATTTGGATGAGTCAGTTCCTTGACTGCTTCTCGGAGGCCGAAGTGACTAGCATTCTCACCCGCGCCGCACGCTCGATGACGAAGGACAGCACCGTCTTCATTATGGAGACCTTCTGGGACCGCCAACGTTTCGAGACCGCCGCCTTCGACCTGACAATGACAAGCGTTTATTTCACCGCCCTTGCCAACGGCAACAGCAAAATGTATCATTCCGACGATATGAAGCGCTGCATTGAGGCCGCCGGCCTGCAAGTGACTGCAATGCACGACGGCGTCGGCCTTGGCCACACCATTGTGGAGTGCAAGGTGAAGTGATTGAGGGAAAGAAGTCCCGGTAGCTATCGGGATGAATGTGTGAAGGCGTGAACTTTATTGCAAAGTGTTGCCAATGCCAAACATTTTGAGATTTTGGTCATTTTTAACCAAAAATATTTTGAGATTTTTGACAAAATTGCCATTTTAGGTCAAACACTTTGAGATTTTGGTCATTTTTAGCCAAAAACATTTTGAGATTTTTGACAAAGACTTTTATTTTGTATCATAAATTTTGTGTGTTATGGCAGAGATGATTTTCAAACGCAAGTTGTACGAAAAAATGCTTCAATGGAAAAGCGAGCGCAACGGTAGTACGGCTTTGCTTATCAAAGGTGCACGGCGTGTAGGCAAATCGACACTTGCTCTTGAGTTCGCAAAAAACGAATACGAAAATTATCTATGCATTGATTTTATTGAGGCTCCGCAGGTTGTAAGAGATTTGTTTGCTGATATTTCCGACCTTGACAAAATTTTCTTCTGGCTGCAATATCACTACAATGTCAAACTTGTCGAGCGCAAGTCGGTTATAATTTTCGACGAGGTTCAGAATTGCCCGTTGGCGCGTCAAGCTATACGCAAACTTGTCAACGATGGCAGGTATGATTATATTGAAACAGGTTCGCTCATCTCCATAAGGAAAAACATCCAAAATATCCGAATTCCAAGTGAAGAAACCCGCTTGACTTTATATCCGTTAGATTATGAAGAATTTAGGTGGGCCTTAGGCGATTCGGTTACGATTCCAATGATGAAGGAGGCCTTCTCCAGAAAAATGTCTATGGGCGATGCCATTGTCAGACAAATGATGCGTGATTTCAGGCTATATATGTTAGTGGGCGGAATGCCGCAAGCTGTTGAAACATATCTAAGTACCAATAATTTGGAGCTTGTTGACGAAAAAAAGAGAGAGATACTCGAACTTTATGCCGACGATTTCCACAAAATTGACCCAACTGGCCGAGCCACACGCATTTTTCATTCCATTCCAGGGCAGCTTGGTAAAAACGCTTCTAGATACAACATATCCAGCGTTTTAGAGAACAACCGACAAAGCCGTGTCGAGGAGTTGCTGCAGGATATGGAGGACTCACAGGTTGTACTTATGTCGTACCATTCCAACGACCCCAATGTTGGAATGTCGCTGTTCGCCGACTCAAACAAATTCAAGATGTTCTTAAACGACACAGGCCTTTTTATAACGCTTGCCTTTAAGGATAAAAGTGCAACTGAAAATTTGATTTACAACAAGTTGCTTAACGACAAACTCTCTGCCGACCTTGGATATGTTTATGAAAACATTGTCGCCCAAATGCTTAAGGCGGCTGGAAATGAATTGTTTTATCACACGTGGCCCACTGAAAGCGGAAAACACAACTATGAGATAGATTTTCTATTGTCGCGAGGAAACAAAATCTGCCCCATTGAGGTTAAATCTTCGGGTTATAAAAAGCATTCTTCGCTCGATGCCTTTTACAACAAGTTTTCCGACAGAATCTCGTCGCGTTATTTGGTTTACACCAAAGATTTTCGATGCGAAGGCGACATTCTTATGGTTCCTGTTTTTATGACAATGTTTTTATAATCGGTGCTCATTTATTTGCCAAATATCAAGGTTAAACGTTTATCCAATAATTTAGTAGTTTTGCGCACTAAAAATTTTCGACGTGCAAAACGATACGGTTTATTCCGACATTCTGAAACTCATCCCGCAGCGCCCGCCAATGGTTATGGTGGACGCCTTCTACGGCATTGAGGACGGTGTGTCGCGGTCGGGGTTGACGGTGGCCGACGGCAACATCTTCTGCAAGGGCGGACGGCTGCGCGAGCCTGGCATTGTGGAGCACATTGCGCAATCGGCGGCGGCCCGCGTGGGCTACATTTTCACGCAGCGCGGAGAGCAGGTGCCGCTGGGGTTCATTGGGTCGGTTGACAAACTGACAATCAGCCACTTGCCGAAGGTGGGCAGCCAAATGCAGACCGAAATCAGCGTGCTGCAGGAAATGGGCGGACTGTCGCTCATATCGGCGAAGACCGAAGACAACGACGGAACAGTGGCCGAGTGCCGAATGAAAATTTTTCTTAAAATCGACTAAAGGAAATTGTTGATAATGAAGACGAAAAACAAAATACGCGAAGCCGTTCTCACCGACCGCAAGACCATCACCGTAAGGTTCAGCGAGGTTGACGCTATGCAGGTGGTGTGGCACGGCGAGTACATCCGATACTTTGAGGACGGGCGCGAGTCGTTTGGCAAACACTACGACGGCCTGAAATATATGGACATTTTCAACAGCGGATTCCTGGCGCCAATGGTTGAACTGAACTGCCAATACAAGCAGTCGCTCACGTTTGGCGAGGAGGCCATCATTGAGACGCGATACATCCGCACGGCGGCGGCGAAGATTATGTTCGACTACACCATCTACCGCGCGTCGGACAACACGGTGGCCGCCACGGGCAGTTCGGTTCAGGTGTTTGTGAACGCCCAAACGCGCGAACTTGAACTGAACAACCCGCCGTTCTACGCCGATTGGCAGAAACGTTGGATAAAAGATTGACCTACAGCCAAAAGCAAACATCAGAAATGAAGATTTACATAAACGCCGACTCGATTGTAACGCCGATAGGATTCGGCACGCAGGAGAACCTTGCGGCGCTCTGCTCGTACCGAAGCGGGCTCACGAATCACACCACATCCGACGTGTCGGACACGCCGATTGTTATGTCGGAGTTTCACGACCACTCTATCAGGCTTGAGTCGAAGATTCTCGACCTGGAATCGCAATACACCAAATTTGAGCGACTGGTGATAATGGCCATCACCGACATTCTGGACCAAACGCATATCGATTTGGAAGACAAGACGGTAGGCATTGTCATTTCAACCACAAAAGGAAACTCGGTGCTGATTGACCACACCGCGGAGTCGCAGGACGGGCGCGTGTCGCTCTGGAAGACATCGGACCGCATCGGGCGCTATTTTGGTGCGGCCAACCGTCCGATTATCGTGTCAAACGCCTGCATATCAGGTCTTTCGGCAATGATTGTGGGCAAGCGGCTAATTGAGGCGGGCGTGTACGAGAGCGTGATTGTGGCGGGCTGCGACGTGCTCACCCACTTCATCACGAGCGGTTTCAAGTCGTTCAAATCGTTGAGCGCCAAACGCTGCGTGCCGTTCGACGCGCGCCGCGACGGCCTGAACCTAGGCGAGGGCGCGGGTGCCGTGCTGCTGTCGCCAAACTACGACGAGAACAGCATTCTGCTGGCGGGCGGCGCCATCAGCAACGACGCCAACCATATTTCGGGCCCGTCGCGCACGGGCTACGAACTGAACCTGGCCATCCGCGGGGCAATGCGCGAGGCTGGCGTGGAGCCCGCCGACATCAGTTTTGTGAACACTCACGGCACTGCCACCGTCTACAACGACGAAATGGAGTCGAAAGCCGTGACGCTGGCCGAACTGCAAAACTGCCCCGTGCAAAGCCTGAAGCCGTATTTCGGTCACACGCTGGGCGCGTCGGGAATCATTGAGGCCATTGTCTGCGCCCACGAACTGCGAATGGGAACAGTTTTTGGCACATTCGGTTACGAGAGGCCTGGCACGCCAATGCCGCTCAAGGTTTCGGCCGAGCATCAGCGAATCAGGAAAATGCGCCACTGCGTGAAAACAGCGTCGGGATTTGGGGGCTGCAATGCCGCCATTGTGCTGTCGCTTCCGCAATACGCCAAACCCGAACTCGAAACGCAGCCCGCACAGTTGCGGAGCATACGGTCGATTTCGGTTTTCAACTCGCAGATTAAAGTCGGCAAGCGGATTGTATTCTCTTCGAAATCAACCGAATACGGAACGTTCATCCGCGAGGCGTTCAAGAAACTCGGCGACGAGAATCTGAAGTTCTACAAAATGGACAATCTGTGCAAACTGGGCTATGTGGCGGCTGGTTATCTGCTTAACAATGTAGAGTTTAAGCCCGAAGAAATGGGCATAATCGTTATGAATGCCGTGGGCTCGCTCGACACCGACCTTGACCACGAGCGCATCATCAGCGAGCAGGGCGACGCAATGGCAAGCCCGTCGGTGTTCGTCTACACGCTGCCGAACGTGGTGGTGGGCGAAATCTGCATCCGCTACAAAATCAAGGGCGAAAACACCTTCTTCATCCGCGAGGGGCACGAGAGCGAGGTGACAATGAAATATATTGAGAAGGCAATGGAGCGTCAGAATCTGCGCTACTGCATTACGGGCTGGCTCGAACTGATTGGCTCGCGCTACAGAGTGAATCTCAATCTGTTGGAAAATACTGGTTTTAAGGGAGATAAAGGCGATACGATAGAAACGGCGGAGGCTGCAGAAGTTGAGAAACCGCGCAAGCCACGGCGAAAGCCAACTAAACCAAAAGCGGCTGGAAATGAGCAGGTTGACGGCGAAGATTTTTTAACTACGGAAAGCACGAAAAACACGGAAAAATAATGTTGGAAAGCGGCGCAAGCGCCGACCAAACGCACGGAAATTTGAGTGCGAATATCGCGAAAGCGCAAAAATGAATAAATTGCTGACGGAAAGTACGAAATTTGAATTTGATAATTATTTGAAATACAACGCAATACTTTGAAACTATGGAAGAATTGATTGAAAAACTTAAAGGCGAACTGATTGCCGAACTGAATCTTGAGGAGGTTACCCCCGCCGACATCGACGCTGAAGCACCGCTTTTCGGCGACGGCGGTCTGGGCTTGGATTCGATTGACGCACTGGAGATTATCTTGATTCTGGAGCGCAACTACGGCATCAAAATCGAGAATCCCGCACAGGGAAAAGAGATTTTCTACTCGGTGAAAACGCTGGCCGAATACATCACCGCCAACCAGAAAAAATAAATGCGGATTGCGGTTACGGGACTCGGCGCGGTGTCGGGCATCGGCTTTGGTGTGAGGGAAAACATTGAGTCGTTGCGCACGGGGCGGCACGGAACGGAGAAGCCACGGTTTTTCCAAACCACGCTCGACGTGCCCGTGTCGGAAGTGAAAGCGACGAACGCCGAACTCGCCACACGCTTGAATCTCAATCCTGAACGCACCTATTCGCGCACCGCGCTGCTGGGGCTTATGGCCGCACGTGAGGCTGTGGCCGACGCTGGCATCGACGTCAGCAAAAAGCGCGTGGGCTTCATTTCATCCACTTCGGTGGGCGGAATGGACTTGAGCGAGGTGTTTTACAACGATTTCCGCACCGACCATAACCGCGGACGGCTGCGAATGGTGAGCCAGCACGACTGCGGCGCAAGCACCGAAATGATTGCCCGCGAGTTGGGCATTGGCGGTTTCCAAACCACCATCAGCACGGCGTGCTCGTCGGCGGGCAACGCCATTATGCTTGGCGCGAGAATGCTGCAGCACAATATGCTTGACGCTGTTGTGGCTGGCGGCACCGACGCGCTCTGCAAGTTCACGCTGAACGGATTCGGCTCGCTAATGATTCTCGACAAAGAGCACTGCCGCCCGTTCGACGCTACTCGCGCAGGACTGAACCTTGGCGAGGGCGCGGGCTACATTGTTTTGCAGCGCAGCGAGGACGCCGCGCGCGCACCTTACTGTCTTTTAACTGGTTACGCCAATGCTAACGACGCCTACCACCAAACGGGCTGCTCGCCCGAGGGCAACGGTGCCTTCGGCTCAATGAGCGCTGCAATGGCGGTGGCAGGTTTGCAACCGTCTGATATTGATTATATCAACGTTCACGGCACTGCCACACCCAACAACGACCTTTCGGAAGCCACTGCCATACGCCGCATTTTCGGCAACCGCGTGCCGCCGTTCAGTTCGGTGAAGGCGTTCATCGGCCACACACTGGGCGCGTCGGAAGGCATTGAGGCTGTATATTCGGCTCTGTCAGTGAAAAATGGATACGTTTATCCGAACCTGAACTTTAAGTCGGCTGACGAGGCCATCGGGCTTGCGCCTGAAACCGAATTTGCCGAAGGACGCCGCGTGCGCAACGTGCTGTCGAACGCTTTCGGGTTCGGCGGAAACGATACGTCGCTGGTGTTTTCACGGGCCGACTGACACAAAATATTAAACCACGAGAAACACTGAAAAACAATTAAATACAAAGCAGCGCAAGCGCTGACGGAAAACGCAGAAGCAAAATGAAACCTGTCTACATCACACGAACCTGCCAAATTGCTAACGACCAACTCGTTATGGACGGCGTTGAGGCTGTGCTCGATTACAAGGAAATTATTGCCGACCCCGCGCTGCGCCGCCGTATGAGCCGAATTGTAAAAATGGGCGTGGCCTGCGGTCTGAAGTGCATTGAGGGACTGGCACCCGAAAGCATCGACGCCATTATCACGGCCACTGGATTCGGCTGTCTGGCTGATACTGAGAAGTTTATCGAGTCGATTGTGGCCAACAACGAGCGGCTTCTGAACCCCACGCCGTTCATTCAGTCCACCTTCAACACCATTGGCGGACAGATTGCCTTGCTGCGCGGAATTCACTCATACAATGTCACTTACGCCCACCGCGGATTGAGTTTCGAGTGTGCGCTGATTGACGCTGCAATGCAGGTGAACGAGGGCAAAAAGAATGTTCTGCTTGGCGCGATTGACGAGATTACCACTTCGTCGGCCGACATTCAACGCCGCCTTGGAATGACGCGCGAATATGAGTTGAGCGAAGGTGCTAACTTCTTTGTTCTGAATGCCGCCACTTCAGGCAACGGCCAACCGGCCGTACTCGACATTGACACTCGCACTGGCAGCATGTCCGATGATGAAACAGTTGAATGGATTACCGAAATGGTAAAACGTAACGGTATAAATGTAGACGATTTATGCATTGTGGCCAACTGCAATGCCGCAACCGCTGACAACATTGCCAACCAATTGCCGCTGAAAAACGAGCCATTACAGTTCAAAACATGCGACTACCCGACACTATCGGCACGGGCTTTGGATTTTGCAATAAACAATTCTACAGCCAATAACACACTGATAATAAGCGATTACCAACATATAAACCATTCGCTGATTCTATTAGGCAGGATTTAGGATTTTAAACTTGTTAAACAGCGAAGCGTTTAAACCTGTTCAACTTTAAACCTTACAATTCACCAAAGGAAAAATGATTATCGCACTTGCAGTTGTTGCCGTTATGGCTTTTCTGTTTTACGCTTCGTACAGCATAAAATCGCAAGTGTATGTGAAGGCTCTGTGCTGCGTTGAAACCGCTGAAAAGGTTGTGTATCTGACATTTGACGACGGCCCCGACGCAGAGCAGACACCCCAAGTGCTCGACGTGCTGAAGCGCAACAACGCCAAAGCCGTTTTTTTCTGCATCGGCAGTCGTATTGCTGGCAACGAGGCTCTGCTCAAGCGTATGGCTGACGAAGGTCATCAGATTGGAATACACAGTTTTAGCCACGCAAACAACTTTCCGCTTTTCGGCCGCGGCCGAATGCTTACCGACATCCGTCAGTGCCAACAGGCCATTGAGCAGGCCACGGGCAGCACAACAACGCTTTTCCGCCCGCCGTTTGGCGTTACAAATCCGACCATCGGTAAGGCTGTCAAAAGTTTGAATCTCAAGACTATAGGCTGGACCATCCGCACCTACGACACCAATGGCGCCGACCACGCCAAAATCGCGCGCCGCATCAGCCGCCAACTGTGCCCTGGCGCCATCATCCTTCTTCACGACCGTCTTCCGCAAAGCGCCGAAAGGCTGCAAATGGTGATTGAGGCGGTGAGGACAGCAGGGTATGAAGTGGGGAGATTGACTATTTGAGTGTGATTGTACCCTGAATTTTTGCTTAACCCATTACCACATCGAGTACCATCATCAGGGCAAAGCCTATGGCGAATCCGATAGTGCTGATGTTGGAGTGCTCGCCTTGTGAGGCCTCGGGAATCAGCTCCTCGACAACCACATAGAGCATTGCGCCGGCGGCAAATGGCAGCAAAAATGGCATTGTGGCAGTGGCTGTTGAGGCTAACAGTAGTACCAGCGCGCCGCCAATTGGTTCGACAATGCCGCTCAGCGTTCCTACGCTAAAAGCGCGCCATCGGCTATTTCCCTCGCTGCGCAGTGGCATCGAGATGATGGCGCCTTCGGGAATGTTTTGAATAGCGATGCCGAGCGACAGAGCAAGTGCGCCGGCTGTGCTGAAATCAGCATTGACAGCGCCCGCAATAGCCACGCCTACGGCCATTCCCTCGGGGAAATTATGGATGGTGACGGCCAGCGCCAGCATTGTTGTTCGCGACAGCCGGCTTTGGGGACCCTCAAGTTCGCCATTTGGGTGCAGGTGGGGAGTGATGTGGTCGATGAGAAGCAGGAATGCGAAACCGCTAAGCAACCCAATCGTCACTGCGCTGATGCCGCCCATATTCATTGCCGGTAGCAGCAGCGACCAAACTGACGCGGCTACCATAACACCCGAGGCGAAGCCCAGCAAGGTTTTCTGGAATAGCACAGGCATATCGCGTTTCATAAAAAAAACAAACGATGAGCCCAAAACCGTACCAAGGAATGGAATGAGCAGGGCTGTGGCAATGGCATTCATGGTCTAATATTTGATAATCATTGCTTTATCCCAACGTATTTGAATCCGGCTTTTTCAACAGCACGACGGATGTCGTTCTCAGTAGCGCTGCCAGTGACGGTGAGCGTACCGGTGGCTGGATTGGCCTCTGCCGCTGTTATGCCTTTGATTTTTAGGGCTGAATCTTCCATTGCGGCCTTGCAGTGGTTGCAGTGCATACCCTCAATTTTGTAAACGGTGGTGCCGGTAACGGCAGTCTCGTGTTTGAATCTGCTGAAAAATTTCATAATCAGTGCGTTAAATATGAATAAAACTAAAACAGCCGAACAGATAAGCCGGAAAACGCTTGGTGAGTGGATTGCACCCGGACAGCACGTTGTGGCCGGTGCCAGAATGTTGTCGCCAATACCTATGCCATTTATAATCAGACCGAATAGAACCGCAAATCCGATAATTGTGAGCAGATATATGAGCGTGAACCGCGTGCCAAGCGATTTGCGGACCACCAGAATCGACGCCATATTCACAGCCGGGCCGGCCATCAGCATAACAAACGCCGCACCGGGCGAGAGGCCTTTCATCATCAGCGCGGCGGCTACCGGAATGCTACCAGTTGAGCAGATATACATTGGCACGGCTATCAGCAGAACAGCAAGCATCTGAAGTATGGGCTGATGGGCGAAACGGAGAAAAAACTCATCGGGAACGGCCACACTGATGAGCGCAGCAATGAGCAGCCCCACAATCAGGCGCAGGCCGATGTCTTGAATCATTTGGAAATATGCGTAATGAAGCACACGCCAAAGCCGGTTGCCGGCAGGCGCTGAAGCGGTGGTGTTGCAGCTGTCGCAACCGGTATTGTCAGGCACAAAGCGGTTGACTAGCAATCCTCCGCAAATACCTGTAACCATTGCGGCCACGGGACGCACCACGGCAAAGCCAAGTCCCATCAGCGAGTAGGTGGCCAGAATGGAGTCGATGCCAGTCTGCGGAGTGGCTATCAAGAATGACGCCACAGCACCTTTCGACGCCCGTTCGTTGCGCAGCCCTATGGCGGTTGGAATAACTCCGCATGAGCATAGCGGCAGCGGCACGCCCAGCAGAGCGGCGTACACCACCGCAAGCCGGTTGCTCCCCGACAGATACCGGGCGTAGAAACGCTTTGGCACAAACACGTGCAGCACTCCGGCAATTAGAAAACCCAGCAGCAGAAACGGGCTCATCTGATTGACAACCATCAGAAACGATTCAAAAAAACTTGCCATGTCATTTGTTCTCCGAAATGCAAAAATAAATGGTTTGGCTATTTCTTGAAATAGTCAGAATAGGGGATTTGTCGGTGAGCCTGTCATTTTTTCCCCGGATAAAGTCTAAGAAAACGCTGAAAATGCTACCTTTGAACAATAAACATTTACTATTATGAAAACGACATTGCTTGTGAGTCTTTTGTTTTTCGCGTCAATCGCATCGTACGCTCAAGACAAAATCATATCAAAAACCGACAGTAGCATCACATTTGTTGTCGATGAAGACCTTCCCGCACCGAAATGGAATTTCAGGCAAGACTTCGAGAACGAATATTTAGCATCAAGCTTCGCAAACGAAAAGTTTTGTGAAAAAGGTATGGATGCTTTATACAGCTGTATTGTAAATGCTTACAGAGACCATCGCCCGCTTGTGCTATCGCCCGATATGATTTGGATAACAATCTGCCAAGGGTTTGCACGGTATATGAGCGCCCATTCTGAAGAAGTCAGGCCGTTACTCGTCGACCACGAGGGGAAAATGACATTACAAATGCAAATTAAATCGCCAATGCAGCCAGAGTCATTCGACTGGCCAAAGGCGGTAGATTATTTCTCGGCCGAAATCCGGAAGAACACAAAAAATGACATTGTCGAAACCATTACCGCCAATTTCTCGACTACCGACCAAACTTCTCGTATTGCATCGGAAATTACGCTAATGGACTGTGTTAAAGACTATTTCGACTATGAGATTTTTTACGCTGCGTGCGGTATTCCATACATTACCATCACCGGCACGGCCGATGACTGGCGGTTAGTGCTCGAAAAAACTACCCAATTGTCGCAATTCGGTTTGAAAAAATGGGTGTCGAAGTTGGAACCTGTTCTGAATCAATTCATAAAGGCGGCCGAAGGAAATCCATCGCGGCATTTTTGGCGGTGTATGGTGCAATATATCGCTGTCGACGAATTCCGAGCCCCAGGTTGCTCGCCCGGCGACGACACGCCAACAACCGAAATTGACGGGTGGATTCTTAAACTATTCCCAGACGAAAATGGCAAGGTCAAAAGCAGTTTGCCATGGACGAAAAATATGCCGCCAAGTCAGGTTTGTGTGCCTTTCAAATATAAAGAGATTGACTTGGCAGGAGTTGTTACCAAAGAATTGGATATGGAATTTATTGCGGGCATTTTCGGGTTTACTGTCAATGAAATAACAGGCGCTTTTACCCCCAAAATCGGTTGGGCGGTTCGGTATAAAGAAGACCATTCGTTGTACGGCTTTTAGAGTTTAGCCATAATCATATATGTGATCGGAACTTACTCAATAACTTCCAAAATCTCAACGTCGAAAACCAAATCGGCGCCGGCGGGAATTAGCGGTGGTTGACCATCGTCGCCGTATGCAAGGCGTGCAGGCACAATCAGTTGGAACCGCGAGCCGTTGCGCATCAATAGTGATGCTTCTTCCCATCCTTCAATAATCAGGCCAGTACCGACAGGGTATCGGATGGGTGATTCGCGTTTGACTGACGAGTCAATTAATTCCCCATCAGGCAGATAAACCGAATAGTGCGCTGTGACAATACTTTTGTCTTGGATCAGCGGACCGTGGCCTTCATCGAACACAATGTAGCGTAGTCCCGAAGCGGTTGATAGCGTGTCGCGGCCAGAGGCGTCCCATTTCGTAACGTGCTTCTCGGGCGAGATGCGCACCATCTCAATGTCGAGAGTGATGTCAGTTTTGGGCGGAATGCGGTTGCCGTAGCCTTTGTCGCCAAAAGCCATTTTGTTGGGAATTATAAATCTGTATCGTGCACCCTCTGGCATTACCAGCATGGCGCTGTCCATTCCTTCAAACGCGTCTCCGCCGCCGGCCGTGAACCGTCGTGCGTCGCCGTTGTTCCGAGTCGACGTGTAGATGGTTCCGTCGGGTAGCCAGCCGGAAAAATGAACATACACATTGTCGCCTTTGTGCGCCGGACGGCCGTGCCCGTTGTCAATCACGTAGTATTTGATTCCGCACGCCATCTTGTTTGCTTTTAGCCCTTTAGTGGCAAAAGGCTCGATTGGCGCGAATTGGTCGGCTTGAATCATTTTTATGTCGAAATGTAAAGTGGATCCGGCGGGCACATCATAGGTATCAATGTCGCCGTAGCCTAGGTTAGGCGGAACTGTCAGGCTTATTTTCCCGCCTTCGCCAATCATCGGCAATGCTTCTTCCCAGCCTTTGATCACCTGTCCCTGCCCCAGCCAAATGTCGATGTTCCCAGTTTCGTCGGTTGAGCTGAAGACCGTACCGTCATCAAGGCGGCCTGTGTATTCAAGCCAAACACGCCAGCCTTTTTGCGGGTGACGGTCGTTTCCGGGTTTGTCAATCCGATATTTCAGTCCGGATTTTGTTGTTGTGAAGCCGTCTTGAGTCATGGCGCTGATTGCCTGCAGACAAATGGCCACAATGGTCATTGTCCGGCGGAAATAATTTTTCTCACAGAGAACACGAAGAACACCGGTATTTTTGATTTCCGATTTCATATCTCTTTGCTTTATCGGCAGCAGTGCTGCGTTTCCCGATATTATTTCGGACGCACGCGGTGCGTCCCTACTTATAACTTAAAACTTCTAAAACTTATTACTTATAACTTCCAACTCGCCCCTTGCACCTAAAAATAAATATCCCTGTTAGTGTCAATGCGTTTGTTCCAATATTTTATCAATACAAATCCGAACAGCATTCCGCCAAGGTGGGCAAAATGAGCCACATTGTCGTTGGCCTGCGGCACAATCACGGCCATCAGCTCAATCAGTCCGTAACCCAGAACGAACCATTTCGCGCGGATTGGGATTGGCGGGAAAATCAGCATCAGCTGAACGTTCGGGAACATCATTCCGAAAGCCAGCAGCACGCCGAAAACCGCGCCCGACGCGCCAACGCATGGTGTGTTCAGCAAAATGTTAAGTTTGCCAAGCATCGG
Source organism: uncultured Bacteroidota bacterium (assembly GCA_946186925.1). Taxonomy (GTDB): domain Bacteria; phylum Bacteroidota; class Bacteroidia; order Bacteroidales; family SZUA-534; genus RUG13583. Next base: position 71,389 of record CAMHPA010000010.1, read on the forward strand.
GTCGGCGTAGTTTTTGCCTTGCATAAGAATATCATACCCGTTTTGCTTGACAATCTCTATCGCCTCAGGGCTCATTGCTGACATAACAGAGTGAGTCTCAATGGCCAGCACGCACAATTGACACAGCGCGGCACCAACGCCCGTGACAAAATAGTATAGGTAAAACCGCTTGCCGCCCCAAACTTGCTCAAGCACGCGTCCGAACATCACCAGCGCGAACATATTGAAGAAGATATGCGTCACGCTGCCGTGCATAAACATATATGTGACCAGCTGAATTGGAGAGAAATGCTCCGACTGGAAATTGTGCAGTGCCAGCCAGTTGCCGATGTTGATGCCTAGTCTCATCGAAATCACTTGGTCGGCAAGAAAAACCAGAATATTTATAATCAGCAGATTTTTGATGACGGGTGGCAAATTGCCGAATAATGGTGTTCTATATCCTTGCATATTAATTGTTTACTTAAATAATTTATCAATATCGTCGTTGCTGATGATGGTCAGAACGGGCCGCCCCGATGGTGCGTAGTTGGGCATTTGGCAGGCAAAGAGCTGCGCGTTCAGGTCGGCCATCTCGTCCTGCGTGAGCGTCCGTCCGTATCCGATGGCCATCTGCGACGCCAGCGACGCCGCAATGCTCTCGGTCATCGAGTCCTTCATGGCAATGTATTCTTCGCCAGTCAGCATCAGCATTGAGTTCACCCAGTCTTTCAGGTCTTTCTCGGGGAATGTGGCGGGAACCGCCGACACAGAGAAACTGTTGCCGCCCAACTCGTTGATTTCGAAGCCAAGTTTCTCAAGTTCGGGAATCATCTGACGGAACAGGTCGGTGTCCTTCAGGTTCAGGTCGAGCCGCTCGGGGTAGAGCAGACGCTGCGACGCGCCTTCGTCGGTTGTGCGCCGCAGCATTTTCTCGAACAGAATGCGCTCGTGGGCGCGATGTTGGTCAATCACCATCAGCCCCGATTTGACGCTTGTCAGAATGTATTTTCCCTTCAATTGGAAGAACCTGCCCGCCGATGCAGCCGCCTGCCCGCCGTCGGTTCCCAGATTGAGCTGCTGCTGAACGCCTTCGCTATTATTTTGATTTTCAGACTGATTACTATCGGTGGTCCGATTGCTTTCAAACTCGCCGTATAGTTTCTGCCAGTCGGTGTTGTCCGACATGCGGCTGCGGAACGTGGCCTGATGCGTCGTTCCGCTGCTTTTGGTGCTCTCGAACGGATTGTAGCCCGCATTGTAATGAATCTGCGGCGGCACCACTTCATCGTTTTTGTTGAAGACAGGAATATCTATCGCGGGCTGGTTCTCAAAATCGATTGTTGACGCCAAAATAACCTTGCCCAGCGCTTCCTTCACGGTGCTCATCAGTATCGGCCACATGGCCTGCTCGTTCTCGAATTTTATCTCGGTTTTTGTGGGGTGGATGTTGATGTCGATGGTCGACGGGTCAACATCGATATAGATGAAAAACGTTGGATTTTTGCCAGCGGGCAGCAGGTTGTCGTAGGCTCGCTGCACCGCGCGTGCAAATATTCCGTGCTTCATAAACCGATGATTGACAAAGAAATATTGGTCGGCCTTGGTTTTGGCGCATTCGGGTGTGCCAATGTAGCCTTTTATTTTCGCCATCGATGTTTCCGACTCAATCGGCAGCAGATATTTGCTCATCGATTTGCCCGCCACGCCCAGAATGCGGTTCATGGTGTTCGATGCCGACAGGTTCAGCATCACCACGCCGTTGTGCGTCAGCGACATCTCAATGTCGGGGTGAGCCAGCGCCACGCGGTAGAACTCTTCGGTTACAAGCCCCATCTCGTAACTGTCCGATTTCAGGAACTTGCGGCGTGCAGGCACGTTGTAGAACAGATTCTTGACCATTATGTTGGTGCCGTTGGGGCAGGCGGTGGGCTCTTGCGTTTCCACTTCCGACCCCGACATCCGAATCAGCGTGCCCATCTCGTCGCCGTATTTGCGCGTGCGCATCTCAACGGTGGCAATGGCCACAATCGACGCCATGGCTTCGCCGCGGAAGCCCATCGTCTGAATATCAAACAAATCCGATGCCTTTTGAATCTTCGATGTGGCGTGCCGCTCGAAGCACATCCGAGCATCGGTGGCCGACATTCCGCAGCCGTTGTCGATGACCTGCACAAGCGTCTTGCCAGCATCCTTCACAATCACCTGAATTTTGGTTGCACCGGCGTCGACCGAGTTCTCAACCAGTTCCTTAATCACCGATGCGGGACGTTGCACAACTTCGCCAGCGGCAATTTGGTTGGCCACATGGTCGGGCAGAAGATTGATGATGTCGGCCATAGATTATCGCAGAAAACGTTGTTGCAGAAAGAAATACGCAGCCGCAAGCGCCAGAAAGATAATCAGCACGCGTTTGCTCGACTTCTGCCTTTGACTGCGGGCAAAATGAATGAAGTTTGGCGCTTCGTCGTTGCTCTCGCCACGTTCGCTTTTCACTTCGCGCTCAATGCGTTCATGCCGCTCGCGCCGTTTCTCGTCCTGCTCGTTGTAGAACAGCGGCTTATAATTGAACCGGCGTGTGCCGGGTAAACTGAAGAATGCCATACACACATACATTTTGTAATTGGCAAAGATAAGTTATTAGTTGGAAGTTGAAAGACGGAATTGGTGTTAAGGAAATCGGGGCTGTTTGTGTTTATAATCTGCTATATCTATGCAACAAATATGGCTGTGGTATTTCTCTGTTTTATGAAACAGGACTTGTGACTGAATATGCCGCGCGACTTAGTTGCGTAATCAGGCAATTGAAAATCCTTGTTTCTCGGCTGTTTTTTGAACCGATTGCTGTTTTTTTCTGAAAAAAACACAGCTTTCATACATTTTTTACAGCAACATATTTATCTTTGGTGTCTATGTAGGACACAAAAACAATGTGCTTATGGTATAAAAACAACAACGAAAAACTAACAATAACTAAAGCATAGGACATTCCCTTTATAATCGAAAAATTGGCTATTTGAAATTGCGGAGAAAATATGTTTATGTTGCTACGCTTTGGCAAGCATATTTCATCCAACAATGGTTACACCAATACCTTTGATTGGCGGGAGAGAGTCAAGTTTTCACGCTTTTTTAATGTTTTTTTGTGAAAATGTGTAGAACAACGCAGCATCCGGTTCTACTAAAATAAATATTTAATACATTAATACCTTCTAATTGTTTATTTTCCTTTTTTTTTTGTTCTTC